>NZ_JBDPLT010000087.1:0-13232 GCF_039871775.1 Plantactinospora sp. B5E13 | reverse complement strand
GCCCGGGGCGGGTCGACGGCGCGGTCCCGCCGGCCGGTACCGGGTTCGGTACCGGCGGCGGCCGGTCAGTACCGGAACACCGCGAGCTGGGCGCCGGCCGGGCCGAGCGTGTAGCCGGTCCGGGTGGCCGGGTTGAGCTGGACGTACGAACCGTTGATCGGCAGCGCGATGTCGAAGAAGTTGAACCCGCTGATCCGCTTCACCAGCTTGCCTGTCTGGTCGAGGACCACCACCGAGCAGACGCCGTTGTTGTCGATCACCTCGCCGAAGCTGCCCGGGCTGCGCACCTCCTCCATCACGAAGTACCCGTTCGTCTCGTCGACGGTCGGGTGCTGGTAGCTGGTGCCGGTGAGGGTGACCGGAACCCCGGTCCGGGTGCCGAGATCGTAGATCCCGAGGCCACCGTCGCGGGTCGGGGCGAGCATCCGGTGGGTGGTCGAGTCGATCGCCAACCCGCTCGCCCCACCCCGGCCGAGGCCGGGGAAGGTCTGCACCGTCCCGCTGTCCAGGTCGACGCTGACGAACCGGGTCTCGCCGCCGGAGCTGAACAGGTCGGTGCCGGCGAGCACCGCCTGCCGGGTGGTGTTGTCCGCCCCGAACGCGGTCACCAGCGGATACGGGATCCCCGCCAGCGCCGGCTGCACGTCCGTCGGCGTGCCGAAGGTGTTCGCGGCGACGTCCGAGGTGAAGACCCGGTAGCCGCCGTTCGGACCGTTCTGGCCGTACAGGAAGGCGGTGGTCGAGGTGCGCTGGTTCGGCGCCGGGAGCGGGCCGCTGGTGCCGGTGGCCGGCACGTTCTCGGCCGGCGGGGTCCACGCCCCGCCGTCACCGCCGGTCGCGACCGGCTTCAGGACCTGGAAGGACTTCGTCCCGTCCGGGTCGATCCGCTGGTAGAGGCCGACACCGTTGGCCAGCACGCCGGGGCCGGCGCCGATCAGACCTGCGGTCTGGTAGCGGCTTGTCGACGACGCCACCGTACCGGTCACCGTGTTGGTCTTCTGGTCGAAGAGCTGCACCGCGCCGGTGCCCTGGTTGACGGTGAGGAAACCCTCGTCACCGGCACTGTTGATCCCGTAGCCGCCGGCCAGGCTGCCCCCGCCGATCGGGCGTACGCCGTCCCGCGACAGGCTGCTGACCCCACTGGCCTGGCCGACCACCCGCCCCCTGCGGGTGGGCAGTACGCGTACCACGTGGTCCATCGCGGCGCTGAGGCCGACCGTGGCCGGATCCAGGGTCACCGAGCCGCGGGTGCCGCGGACCGGGGCGGCGTGCACCGAGCCGGTGTCGACGCCGTTGGCGTCCCGGACCGTCCCGTTCGGATTGTTGAACAGGTTCCGGTTGCCGAAGATGGTCGGTCCGGGGGCGCTGATCTCGATGATCGCCCCGTCCGCGCCGGGTACGTCCCGGACGTCCCAGCTCACCCGGAACTTCTCGCCGTACTCGGTGACCAGGTTGTGGCCGCCGGCCCCGTGGTCGGCGACCGCCGCCAGGGTCGGCTCGGCCGGCTGGGCGTCCGAGGTCGGGGCGACCCGCAGGTAGGAGAACGGGGTGTAGGTGACCGCGTTGCGTCCGGCGGACGCCGGCTGGATGCCGACGCCGTAGATGCCGCCGCCGGAAAGCGCCGAGACCGGCACCCGCACCGTGCCGGCGGGCCGGGTCAGCGGCACCGTGTACGCCGGCCGGAAGACCTGCGCGGAGACCGGGTCTACCCGGCCCGGCTCGGAGACCACCAGTACCGCGTCCGACGGCACCGCCGCCATCGACCGCAGGTCGTACGTGACGGGGATGCTGTCGCCCCGCACCACGGCCGGCACCTCGGGCGCCGGCCCGTACGTCGACCGCCCGTCGCCGGGTCCGAAGGTGAGGCTGACCCTGGCCTGGGCCAGCGTCTTCTTTCCCTTCGTCGCGGTGTACGTCAACTCCACCGTCCGGGGCGCCGGGGCGGCCAGCGGCAGTCCCGCCGCGGCGAGTACCTCGCCGGGCAGCAGTCGGGCCGCCGGGGTGTCGGCGAGCCGTCGTCCGCCGACGGTGAGCGCGTACCGGACGCCGTGTTCGGGCAGGCCCAGCCAGTCCGGGGCGATGGTCAGCCGGTCGTTGAGGTGGTCGTGGTCGAGCGGGATGTTGGCCGGGTCGGTGGTGGTGTCGAAGATCGTGTCGAACGGGTCCCGGGGGTGGCGGGCGACCACGCCGACCCGGGGCACCGACGGCGTCAGCGGTTTGCCCGCCTCCGCCAGCAGCCGCTCCACCGCACGACCGGCGTTCACCTGCGCGCCGACGTGCAGTTCCACGTCGGACTGGGCCGGGGTGTACGTCGGGGTCGCGGTCGCGACCAGGAAGTCGCGGACCCGGACCGGGTCGGTCAGCCGCTTGGCGCCGGTGAGCAGCTTCTTGTTTCCGGTCAGCTTCGCCACCTGGAGCACCAGCGCGGCGACCGCCGCCACCTCCGGGGTCGAGGCCGAGGTGCCGCCGTTGTAGGCGACGGTCACGTCGGTGGCGCTGCCACCCACGGCGTGCGCGAGGGCGAGCAGGTTGTCCCCGGGGGCCGACAGGTTGACCCGGGAGCCGCGTCCGCTGGCGTACCCCCGGGAGCCGTTGTACCGGGTCTCGGCGTACGCCGGCTGGCCGCCGACCTTCTCGCCCGGCGGCGGTGCGGAGGTGGTGTCGTTGAGCGTGCTGCCGCCGACGGCGATGGACCCGGTGTCGGGGATCACCGACGGCGCGGTGGAGTGTCCGACGTCGGCGAGGTCGGTGACCGGGCCGGTCCGCCGGTCGGCCACCTCGGTCGCGGTGCTGCCGCCGGAGGCGGAGACCGCCGCGTTGGTGTAGCCCCGGGTGCCGTCGCCGGAGGAGACGCAGACGACGATCCGATAGTCCCGGACGATCGTGGCGATCACCGAGGCCATGATCGGGTCGTCCTCCATGTACCGGCCGGAGAAGCCGGCGGTGTCGAAACCGAACCCGATCGACGCGGTGATCACGGTCGGCCGTGGCTCCTGCCGGGCCGAGGCCAGGAACGCCGCGGCCATGTCGGCGGTGGTCGGGCCGTTGCGGGCCGGCAGCACCAGCCGGTAGTCCGCACCGGGGGCGATGCCGAGCAGGTCGGTGTAGCCGCTGCCCGGCCGCTCGGGCCGCTGCCGGTCCCGGGGCAGCGGGGCCATCATCGTGAAGTCCAGGCCGGCCTCGCTCAGCACCGGGTCGTCGGCGCCGCAGGTCTGCCCGAGCGGGTCGAGGGTGGCGTCGCTGTCCGCGGTGTAGGTCGGGATCAGCGGCATGCCGGGCCAGTCCAGGTAGCGCTGGCCGTCCTGGACGACGGTGGTCGGCCCGTACGACGCGGCCCAGCTGAAGCACGGGTGGGCCGGGTCGGCGGCGGTGGACTGGTCGGTCAGGGTGCCGAGCGAGACGTTGGTGATGATCTCGCCCTGTCCGGGGAGCTGCCCGAACCGCTGGCTGATCGCCGCGTACGCCGCCACCGCGTTGACCCCGGGCTGGTTGAGCAGGCTCTGGGCACTGGTGGTGAGCCCGAAGTTGGTCGGCAGGCCGCCGGCCGGCGTGGTGGTGCCGGCCGTCCGGGCCGTCGGGGCGGTCGCCGTCAGCAGGGCGTCCGGTACCGGGGTCGGGCCGGTGTTCAGGGTGGTCACCCGCCAGTCGGGCGCGGCGTAGCTCACTGCCGGGTCGGCGCGCAGCGCGGCCACCGCGGCCGGCACCGTCTCGGCCGGCACCCGCAGCCGGTACAGCCGGGAGACGTCGAGCAGCGGCCGGTCGGCCGTGTCGGTGCCGGCCTTCGTGGTGCCCGGCGCGGTCTTCGCGGCAGTCGGGGCGAGGTCGGGCAACACCCGCTCGGCCCGAGCCACCCCGAGGCCGGCGAGCACCTTGTTGAGTCGGCCGTCGCTGGTGTACGTCGCCGGGCGGGCGGCGTCGGCCCGGGACCGGCCGAGGTCGAGGCGGGAGGGGCCGGAGACGTCGCCGTCGTACACCACGAGGACGCTGTCCGACGCGTACGCCTCGGGCCGGCCCTGGGCCAGGGTGGCCACCAGGTCGGGTCGCGCCGGCAGCACGCCGGCCGGGTTCGCCGCGTCGCGGCGCAGCGGCACGTTCCGGACTTCGGCGGTGCCCCGGTCCGGGTCGACGACCCGGGCGAGGCCGTCGGTGTAGACGACCGCGTACCGCCCGTCCGGCAGGTGCAGCTGGGAGTACGCGACCGTGGGATGGAAGGACGGCGTTTCGGGCGGTACGGCGGCCACGACGGACCGCGGCACCGCCGCCACGCCCAGCGCGGCGACGGTGCAGCCGACCACCGCGTGCGCCAGGTACCTGCGGGTACGCAGCATGGGCACACTCCTCGACCCTGGCGAGGTGACCAGGATCCGACGTAGTTGATCAAGATTGGTCGGCGGAAGTAAAACATGATCTTGGTCAACACGTCTATGCCGGACACCTGCGGGAACGGCGAAAAGATCCCGACACCGGCAAATTTCCACAGTAGAGCTGCCAGCCGGCTGGACGCCGGACGACGTGGGGGCGCCGGACGACGTGGGGACGCCCGGCCGCTCGCCGGACGCCCCCACGGGTGGAACTCAACCGTCGCCGGTCGTCACATGGCGCCGCACTGTCCGGTGGCCGGGCCCCGGACGATGTTGGCCAGGCCGTTGCCGAACGGGGCCGGGTTGTTCGCCGCGCAGGCCAGCGGCCCGCCGATGCTGCTCGCCGCGACCAGCGGGCCGACGTTACCGGTCAGGCTCACCGGGCCACCGATCTCCGCCGACTCGATGCCGACCTCGCCGGTCGTCCCGGTCACCGAGACCGGGCCGGCGACCGTGACGTCCCGGAGCACGACTGCCGCCGCGCCGTTGGCCGCCACCGGGCCGCTGATGGTCCCGCCGTCGACGTAGAGCGCCGCACCGGCGTGCACGGTCACCGGGCCGTTGACCGTGGCCCCGTCCAGGCAGACCGCTCCGGTGGAGATCGTCAGCGGTCCGTTACGCCGGCCGGTCACCGTCGACGTGCAGGCCGGCGACGGGTTGGCCAGCAGTTCGACCTCGGCCAGCGTCGCCTCGCCGGTCGGCCCGGTGACCTCCAGGCGGTAGTGCCCGTACCGGCCGGGGCGGGCGACGGTGAAGGCCCGGGTCTGCTTGCGCCAGGTGAACTCCTGGTCGTCGCGACTGTCGACCACCGTCCACTTCTTACCGTCGTACGAGCCCCAGAGGCGCCAGTCGGTCGGGTCGGCGTCCGCGTCCGTGCCGGAGGTGAGGGTGTACCGGGTGACCCGCTCCGGCGTACCGGTGACCGTCCAGGTGACCGGGGTGTCCACCGCCGCCTGGGTGCCCGAGGTGTTGTCGGTCAGCGCCGCCGGACCGCCCTTGACCGTACTGTCGGCCAGCGGTCGGGCCGGTGCGCCGGGCGCGGTCAGCGAGACCGGCAGGCTCGCCTCGCCGCTGCCCCAGGCCGACGGGGTCGGGCCCATCCGGAAGTCCAGCACCGCGCCGTCGGCCAGGTCCGCGTGCGAGATCCAGGTCCTGTCGTACGGCACGCCGTCGACGGTCAGCGACTGGACGTAGACGTTGCCGGCGCTGTTGTCCGGGGCGTTGACCACGATGTCCCGGCCGTTCTCCAGGTGCACCGTCGCCCTGGTGAACAGCGGCGAGCCGATCACGTAGTTCTGGCTGCCGACCTGGAGCGGGTAGAGGCCGAGGGCGCTGAACAGGTACCAGGCCGAGGTCTCGCCGTTGTCCTCGTCACCGGCGTAACCCTGGCCGATCTCGCTGCCCAGGTACATCCGGGACAGCACCTCCCGGACGATCGACTGGGTCTTCGCCGGCTGGCCGGCGTAGGTGTACATCCACGGGATGTGGTGGGACACCTGGTTGCTGAAGCCCCACATGCCCATCCGGACGTCCCGGGCCTCGATCATCTCGTGGATGGTGCCGTTGTACGAGCCGGGGAACCTCGCCGTCTCCGGGGTGGCGAAGAACTCGTCGAGTTTGTCCGCCAGCGCGTCCCGCCCGCCGTACAGGTTGGCCAGGCCCTGACCGTCCTGCGGCACGTGGAAGGCGAAGTTCCAGGCGTTGGTCTCGGTGTAGTCGTGCTCGTGTCCCCAGACCCGCGGGTCGAAGGAATCCGGGTCGGACTTCCACTCCCCGTCCGCGTCCCGGCCCTGGAAGAAGTCGACGTTCGGGTCGAACATGTGCACGTAGTTCTGGGCCCGGTTGCGGAAGTACTCCGCGTCGGAACGGTAGCCGTCCCGGTCGGCCTCCGGGGTCGCCGGGTCCTCGGCCAGCGCCGCGGCCATGTTGGCGATCCCGAAGTCGTTGATGTAGCCCTCCAACGCCCAGGAGACGCCCTCGGAGACCGCCGACGCCGTGTAGCCGGCGAAGATCGAGGTCTGCAGCCCCTTGCGGCCCACGTTGGTGTTGTTCGGGTTGCTGCCCGACGGGGCCACCGTCGCGTTGCGTACCGCCGCCCGGTAGGCGGCCTCCACGTCGAAGTTGCGGACGCCCTTGACGTACGCGTCGGCGAAGGCGACGTCCGAGCTGGTGCCGGTCATCAGGTTGGCGTACCCCGGTGACGACCACCGGGAGACCCAGCCGCCGTCGCGGTACTGCTGCACGAACCCGTCGACCAGCTCACCGGCCATGGTGGGGCTGAACAGCGTGTACGCCGACCAGGTGGTGCGGTACGTGTCCCAGAAGCCGTTGTTGACGTACACCTTGCCGTCGGCCACCTCCGCGCCGGTCTCGGTCGCCGTGGTGCCGGCCGGGATCGAGGTCGAGGTGGAGGACTGCACGGCGTGCTTCCACACCGGCGCCCCGGCGGTGCCGACGTTCTCGTGCGCCGAGTTCGGGTAGAGGAAGAGCCGGTAGAGGTTGGAGTAGAGGGTGGTCAGCTGGTCGTCGGTGGCGCCCTCGACCTCGATCACCCGGAGCTTGTCGTCCCAGAGCCGCTGGGCCCGCTCCCGGACCGTCTCGAAGGTGTCGGTCCCGGCGATCTCCAGGTCGAGGTTGTGCCGGGCCTGCTCGACCGAGATCAGCGAGGTGGCCAGCCGGAGCTGGACCTGCTTTGTCGTGCTGGTGTCGAAGGCGAGGTAGCCGGTGACGTTGGCACCGCCGCCGCCGGTGAGCCGGCCGCTGCCGACCACCGGACGGTCCACCACGCCGTAGACGAACATCCGGGTGGCGCCGTTGGAGAGCCCGCTGCGGACGTCGGTGTAGCCGGTGATCCGGCCGTCCTCGCCGAGGGTCAGGCCGCCGTTGTTGTTGACGTTGTCGAAGATCAGGTTGCCCCGGTCACCGGGGAAGGTGAACCGGAACATCGCCGCGTGGTCGGTCGGCGCGATCTCGGTGGTCAGCCCGTTGTCGAAGGTCACGCCGTAGTAGTGGGCGCGGGCGGTCTCGTTGGCGTGCTGGAACGGCAACGCGCGGGCGGACCGGCTGGCGTTCGGCACCCCGGTCGCCACCGACGGCATCACCTGGAACGTCTGTCGGTCACCCATCCACGGGCTCGGCTCGTGGCTGACCGTGAAGGCCTGGATGGTCGGCCGGTTGTCGGCGTTGTTCGCCTGCTGGTAGCGGTAGAGCCAGTCGGTGGAACCGGCGTCGGTCATCGGGGTCCAGAAGTTGAACCCGTGCGGGACGGCCGTCGCCGGGATGTTGTTGCCCCGGGAGAAGCCGCTGGAGGAGTTGGTGCCCCGGGTGGTCAGCACGTGGTCGGACGGGCGGGTGTGGCTGGGGCGGGCCGGGTTCGCGGTGATCCGGATGTCGTCCAGCCAGCCGTTGAAGAGGCCCTTGCCGGTGTCGCTGTCGTACCCGACCAGGATCCGGACCGCCCGCTTGCCGGCGGCGACCGCGCCGATCCGGGACCGCTTCAGGTTCCACTGGTCGGCGTAGAGCGACCTGGACGCGCCCTGCGCCCGCGGGCTCAACCCGAAGCCGTTCTGGTCGACGGCGCCCAGGTCACTGAGGTACGTGCCGTCGTCGAAGGCCAGGTCCACCGCCGCGTACGTGCTCGGGTAGTCCAGGTCCTGCGCGGTCAGCTCCGGAAAGAGCAGGTACGACAGCTCGGTCTCCGGGGTGATCGTCAGGTCGACGTCGAAGACCCGGTTGTACGCGTAGCCGCGCCCGTCGACGATCTGCCCGCCGGAGTACTGCAGGGTGTTGCGCCCGGTCCAGCCGGCGTTCGGCTTCATGGTCGGTCCGTTGACCGGACCACCGCTGACGAAGGCACGCATGTCGGTGGCGGGTGGCAGGGTGGTGCCGCCGGCGGAGAGCTGCAGCTCGGCGAGCTGGATGATGCCGCCGCTGCGCACGGCGGTAACGTCCAGCCGGTAGTACGGGTACGCGGTGCTGTTCTCGAACCGGTACTCCCGGGTCTGGAAGCGCTCGTCGAACTCCTGCCCGGTACGGCTGTCCAGGGTGGTCCAGTTCTCTCCGTCGGCCGAGCCCTGCAGGGTCCAGTCCCTCGGGTCCCGCTCCGCCGCGTCGTTGGCCGAGGTGAGCGCGTAGTGCACGATCGCGGCCGGCTCGTCGAGGCGTACCCGGATCCAGCCGGACGAGGCGAAGGCCAGCCACTTGGTGCTGATGTTCTGGTCGACGACCCGCGCGGCGGTCTCGTTCGGCGGGTTCTCGTCGCTGGCGGCCACCTCGGTCACCCGGTCGGTGAGGTTGCCGGGGATGCCGGGGCTGCCGGTCACCCCGGACATCCGCTTGGCCCCGGTGGCGTCCACCTCGGCGCTGTTGGTCCAGGTCGGCTGGGGGTCGCCCGGTTCGAACGAGGAGTGGAACTCGGTGACGCCGGTGACGCCGGCCGCGGCCGGCAGGGGGCCGGTCGGCACCACCAGTCCGATCGCGACGGTGAGCGCCACGGGTAGGGCGCGTCTGGACAGGATCATGCACTTCTCCATGGGGGGTGGTTCGGGGCGCGAGGGCACCCCGACGGTGATGATCAACCTAATCCCGGGGGTGCCGGCGGGGACGCCTGGCCCCGCGCGTACACCGTCACCCGCCGGGCCCGGCACCGACGGCATGCCCGGCCCGGCGCCTGGCCAGCCCCCGGTGGCCCCGTCCCGAACTGTTCCGTACGCGTCCGGCCCTGCCCCGGACGACCGGCGTGTTCCTACGGTGACCGCACCATCTCCCGGCCGCCGCCACCGAACGGATCAGCCCGACGATTCGCGGGGGGTGGCGGCCGGCCGCGGTTCGATCTCCAACGGACGCACTGTGAAACGGCACGCCGCCGGGGCTCCACCCTCGCCCCGCAGCGCACTCGTCCGCTCCCTGCTCGGCGCCGGCCTCGTACTGGCGCTGGCGACGTCGGCACTGGCCGCGCCCCGGCCCGCCGCCGCGGCCCCGGCGGAGCCGGCGCCGGGCACGAACATGATCATCAACGGTACGTTCAGCAACGGCAGCACGGAACCGTGGTGGACCCGACTCGCCGAGACCAGCACCTCCGTCGTCTCCGGTCAGTTGAACGCGGCCAGCAGATGGTCCGTTCCCTCGGCGCGCAACCGGTTGGTGCCGGCGAACCACCGATCCATGTGCTTCATGTCCGGCTTACCCGCGTGCCCCACGGCAATCGCGGTCATCTGATGCACGACCACCTCCGGCCGGGCCCTGGCCACCGCCTCACCGACCGACGCCGCGTCCAGCCCGTCCATGACGATGCCGTCCGCGCCCAGCTCCGCCAGCAGGGCCAGCTTGGCCGCGCTTGTCGTCGTCGCCGTCACCTGGTGCCCCCTCGCCACCAGCAGCGGCACCAGCCGCCGTCCCACAACCCCACTCCCGCCCGCCACGAACACCCGCATGACCAACCAACACCTTTCCGATCAAATCCTGTTCCTGCATCCGAGAAGAAGCAGCCCGGCCACCCGTGACATGGGCGGCAAGGTCATTCATGAGCAATCCCCCGCCGCTGGGGTTGTCGGCCCAGCACATGGGACTTGCACGGCGAGACAACCGCAGCCGGCAACCGCACCTGACCGCCAGCAGGCGGTCGCCGTCCCGCTGGGTCAGCCAGCGAACGACGCGGAACCGAAACGCCCCCGCCCGACCGGCCTGTTGCGCCTGCCGCCGGTGGTGGCAAGCATCCGCGACGAGATAACCAGCCGCTTCGCCAACCCGTAGGTCTTGATCGGGCTGCTGCTGACCGTCTCCTTGTAGAAAACGGCCGCCCGACCGGTGATGTACCAGCGCCGGGGGGTGTCGTCGCCGTAGGTGAACTGGATGACCGCGTCCTGGCGTCCAAGGCTCACCGGCTGGTGGAGGTAGCCGAAGCGGAACGGCTTGAGCTGCTTGCCCCGCAACTGGCGAGCGATGTTCTCGGCGGCGTGCGCCGCCGTAGGCATACCGCTCTGGCAGGTGCCGTGGATGACGCCGAAAGCCTGGCGGATGGCGGCCGCGTCACCGATGGCGTAGACCTCCGGGTGCGACACCGACCGCAGCGTGGCATCGGTGATGATACGCCCGTACCCGTCGGTGAGAATGTCGGCCTCCGTGGCCAGCGGGGCCACCCGCACGCCGGTGGTCCACAGGCAGCCGTCACCGGCGACGAACTCGCCGCCTTCCAGCTCGACCCCGTCTGGAAGCACCTTGGTCACGCTGGCGCCCTGCCGGACGGTCACGCCCAGCCGCCCCAAGGCCGCCTTGACGTAGGCGCGGGCCTTGGTCCCCATCATCGCAGCCACTTCGCCCCGGCTCAGCAGGGTGACCCGGACGTTCGGGTGGGACTCGGCGATCTCGGTCGCGGCTTCGATCCCGGTCAAGCCGGCTCCGCAGACAAGGAATCCGCTGTTGCCCCGGCGCGCGAGGTGCGCGGCCATGTCCTGTGCGCTCTGCGGGCTGTTGAGGCTGAAGGCGTGCTCGGCGACCCCGGAGACACGGCCGGTGTCGGTGGTGCTGCCGACCGCATAGACCAGTGTGTCGTAGCCGATGAAGACCTGACCGCCATCCACGGTCGACACCGAGATGGTATGCGCGGCGGCGTCGATCCCGGTCGCCCAACCCTGCACGAATTCGATGCCGGTGTCGGCCACCAGGTCCGGGATGCGATGTTCGGCGAGTTGCTGGCCGGTGGCGATCTGGTGCATCCGCAGCCGCTCGGTGAACCTCTCCCATGGGTTGACGAGGGTCACATGGACCCGGCCCTTGGCTCGTTTCGCCGCGCCGAGGGCTGCCAGCATGCCGGTGTAGCCGGCGCCGATAACAACTACCTGCTTGATGTCAGCCATGCCCCAAGGACGACAGAGCCGCCCGAAACCGTGAGGCGCTGTGGCCGCCGTCACAAACCGGCAACGGCGGTGAGCTTCTCCGGGTTGCTGATCAGGTGAATCTCCCGCGCACGCCCATCGACAAGGTGCAGCACGATGACCGCCACCGGGGTTTCAGCGGAGTAGATGACGACGCCGGGCCCGCCGTTGACCTCGGCCACCACCACGCGCGGCTCCTGCGGCATGCGACCGCCGAACGTGACCAGCGCCCGCGTCACCAGATCGATCCCCTCGATCGCCTTACGCGGCGCCGGCGCCATGCCGCCGCCGTCGCACACCAGCCTGACGTCCGGCGCCAGCACCTCCATCAGCGAAACGAGATCGCCACCGGTGCTCGCCGATATGAACGACTCCGTCACCTTGCGCCGGGTCGCCTGATCGGTGTCATAGCGGCGCTGCCTGCGCCTGACATGCTCCCGTGCGCGCGACGCCGTCTGACGCACCGATTCCGGGCTGCGCTCGACCATAATGGCGATCTCGCTGTGGGAGTAGCCGAACGCCTCGTTCAACACGAAGACGGCCCGCTCCAAGGCAGACAACGACTCCAGGACCAGCAGCATCGCCAACGACACCGACTCCGAGCGAGCGACGTCGTCGGCGACATCCGGCGCGGTCAGAATGGGCTCGGGCAGCCATGGGCCGACATAGGTTTCGCGCCGGGACGCGGCACTGCGCAAGCGATCGATCGCAAGGCGGGTGGTCACCCGGACCAGATAACCCTCCGCGTTCTCCACCTGCTCGACGTCGACGGCACTCCACCGCAGCCACGCGTCCTGGACCACGTCCTCAGCGTCGCTCCAGCGGCCAAGCACCCGGTAGGCGACGGCGTTGAGAAGAGAGCGATGCTCGTTGAAGATCGTGTCGTGCGGCACCAGCCGAGCCTAGCCTGCCCTCGGCCACACCCACGTGCTCACAGTAAACGCCCTTGACACGCCAGATGCCCGTCATGCGGCATCGACGGGCCCAGTGACCGGCTCGGATTCGCGCTGCCTAGTCGCGTTCGGGTACGCGTTGCCTGGCCCAGCCGATGAAGCGTGTGATGCAGCGCGCCGGCTGGCCCCCAGGGCATGTCCTCGACGGCCTGGAACGAGGCAGACGCCGAGGTAGCGAGCCATCGACACCGGCACGCCGGCATACTCCGCGCGCAGCTCACGCCTGCGCGTCGAACACGGCCACGAAAGGCCGCAGTCGCAGCGACAAACTCGCCGCCAAACCCGCCACGACCAGACCGGACGATGCCGGCGAGCAAAAGTCATCGCGGTTGCGGGAGATATTCGTCGTACGAGATGCGCCGCACGTGGCCTCCCTCGTCGATCACGAGGGCGTTCTCTTCGCCACCCTCTGATTGAGGAGGGCACGGCGACCGAGCGTTGATCGCATCGCCCGCCGCCTCCCGTCAGGAACAAGCTACGGTCGGTGGCGAGGCGGAATGGGTAAGGTTCCTACCCCTGAGTCATGCAACGAGCCCAACCCTGACCGCGAGGTCACGGGCGTCATCTCGGACGGAAAGCGGCCCGTCGAGCAGGTCCAGGGTGATCTGGTGGGCGTACCTGTTGAAGCGGATCGTTTCCGGAGCCGACTCGTACGCCTGCCGCAGCGTCGCCACGGTCGCTTCCTTGTCGACCTTGCCGTAGTGCGCCCGCGCGACCTCGATGAGATGGCGGGCCCGGCGTGGCCGTGACGGGATCGCCGCCACATCATGACGCCGGGCCTGCCGCACCGCCTCACCTGACTTCTGCGACTCCACTGCCACGGTCACCGCATGAGCACCCATGATGACCTGAGTGGAGGAACCACTTCGGTCTGCCTCGTCGACGCCTTCCGGCACCAGGCTGACGCGTCCCTGCCCCTACGGAACGTGTCAAGGATTTGAGGCCAGCGGGAGTTATGCGGCCTGAGGTTCCGCCTCTGGTTTGTTGATCCAAACGTGTTCGGGTAGATCGAGGATCTTCGGTAGGAGCCGGTTGGTGCCGAAGCG
>NZ_JBDPLT010000086.1:0-14065 GCF_039871775.1 Plantactinospora sp. B5E13 | reverse complement strand
CCGCGTCGGTCAGCGCCTCCTCGCTCTGGCCGCTGTGATCTGGCACAACACCAACATCGGCGCACCCAACCCACGATCACTCATCGCGTACGACCATTGACCAGCAAAGATTTAGGACTCAATCATCGAGATCACCCCGTAGTCGGCGGGTGTCGGGCCGGGGTCGCCGGCCGTGGCCGGCACGGTTTCGCCCCGGGCGCCACGGGTAGGCCGAGGTATGCCGGAGCGGAGAAAGCTGCACAAGGGCGACCGGGTCAGCTGGCGCAGCCACGGCTCACGGGCGCACGGCACCGTGCAGGAGGAGATCACCCAACGGACGTACGCCGCGAAGCGTACGGTCGCCGCCTCGAAGGACGATCCGCAGTACCGGGTCCGGACCGACGAGGGGCGGGACGCGGTACACAAGCCGGAAGCGCTGCACGATGAGTAGCCGCCGCGACGACGGCCACGACACCGTCCGGAACTTCCGGGACGCGGTCAACATGAACCCGGGCGAGCTGGACCGCTGGCTGGCCACCGACGACTCGAAGGCGGTCGGGTGGCGCCGGGGCCGCGCCGAGTCCGTCGGACACGAGTCCGGCCGACGGATCATCGACCTGCTGCGCAAGCGGACGAACCAGTTCACCGACCGCGACTTCGCGCACATGCGCAAGGTCGTCGGGTACGTCCGCCGGCACATGGCCCAGCGGCCGTCCGGCGACGTCCGGAACACCCGGTGGCGCTACTCGTTGATGAACTGGGGACACGATCCGTTGAAGGAACGGCTGCCGCCGCCCGGCGGGCCGTCCCGGAAGGCGGTGCAGCGCCGGCAGGCCGCCCGTTCGGAGCGGAACCAGCGACGGTCGTGAGCCACTGCGGGGACGGTCGTGAGCCGCCACGGGTCGCCTCGCGGCGCCCACCACCCGGACCCCGGGCCCGACCGACCGGGCGGGCTCGGGGTGAACGGTCAGTGGTCGGCGCTGTTCCAGTCGGAGCCGACCCCGACCGAGACCTCCAGGGGCACGGCCAGCGGATAGGCCCCGCCCATCTGGCGGCGAACCAACTCCTCCAGGGCCGGCCGCTCGCCGGGCGCCACCTCGAAGACCAGTTCGTCGTGGACCTGGAGCAGCATCCGGGAGCGGAGACCGGAGTCGCGCAGCGCGGCGTCGACGTGCAGCATCGCCATCTTGATGATGTCGGCGGCGGAGCCCTGGATCGGTGCGTTCAGCGCCATCCGCTCGGCCATCTCCCGCCGCTGACGGTTGTCGCTGACCAGGTCGGGCAGGTAGCGGCGCCGGCCGAGGATGGTCTCGGTGTAGCCGTCCAGCACCGCCTTCTTCACCACCGACTGGAGGTAGTCGCGGACTCCGCCGAAGCGGCTGAAGTACTCCTCCATCAGGGCCCGCGCCTCGTCGGCGGCGATGCCGAGCTGCTGACCCAGACCGAACGCGCTGAGCCCGTACGCCAGGCCGTAGTTCATCGCCTTGATCTTGCGCCGCTGGTCGCCGGTCACCTCGGCGACCGGGACGGCGAAGACCGACGACGCGGTCGCGGCGTGGAAGTCGGCTCCCGAGTTGAACGCGTCGATCAGCGCGGTGTCGCCGGAGAGATGCGCCATGATCCGCATCTCGATCTGGCTGTAATCGGCGGTGAGCAGGCAGTCGTAGTCGTTCCCCACCACGAACGCCCGCCGGATCCGCCGCCCCTCCTCGGTACGGATCGGGATGTTCTGCAGGTTGGGATCGGTCGAGGAGAGCCGACCGGTCGCCGCCACCGTCTGGTGGAAGGTGGTGTGGATCCGGCCGTCGTCGGAGACCGACTTGAGCAGTCCGTCGACCGTCGACTTGAGCCGCGCCACGTCCCGGTGCCGGAGCAGGTGCTCCAGCAGCGGATGCGGCTGCTGGGCGTAGAGCCACTGCAGGGCGTCGGCGTCGGTGGTGTAGCCGGTCTTGATCTTCTTGGTCTTGGGCAGGCCGAGCTCGGTGAAGAGGATCTCCTGCAGCTGCTTCGGCGAGCCGAGGTTGAACTCCCGGCCGATCACCCCGTACGCGGCCTGGGCGACCGCCTTCACCTCGCCGGCGAAGTGCGCCTCCAGCTCGGACAGGTAGTCGTTGTCGGCGGCGATGCCGGTCCGCTCCATCCCGGCGAGGACGTCGACCAGCGGCAGCTCCACCTCGGCGAGCAACTCGATCGACTGTCCGCCGTCCCGGGACAGCTCGGTGGCGATGGCGTCGGCCAGGTCCAGGGTGGCCCGGGCCCGGAGCATCAGGTTCTGCTCGACCTCGCCGTCGTTGCCGAACCCGTCGAGGGTCAACTGGCCGGTCTCCGGGGCGTCGACCTTCAGCTCCCGGTGCAGGTAGCGCAGCGCCAGGTCGGTCAGGTCGTAGGAGCGCTGGTCGGGGCGGGCCAGGTAGGCGGCGAGCGCGGTGTCCCGGACGACGCCACGCAGGGTCCAGCCGTGCGCGGCGAACGCGAGCAGTGCCGGCTTGCTGTCGTGCAGCACCTTGGGCCGTGCCGGGTCGGCCAGCCAGCCGGCGACGGCCGCCTCGTCGGCGGCGTCCAGGGCGGTCGGGTCGAACCAGCCGGCGACGCCGGTGGCGGTGGCCAGCGCGACCCCGGTCAGCGCGCCGGTGCCCCGGCCGAAACTGCCGGCGACGGCGACGCCGGCGGGGGTGCCGGCCGGGGCGTGCTCGGCCAGCCAGTCGGCCACCTCACCGGTGCCCAGCACCCGGGTGGCCAGTTCGAAGCCGGCCTCCGCCTCCGGCTCGACCGACTCGAGGTACTGGTAGAGGCGGTTGCGCAGGATGCTGAACTCGAGCGCGTCGAAGACCTGGTGCACCGCCTCGCGGTCCCAGCCCTGCCAACGGGCGTCCTCAGGGCGCAGCGGCAGCTCCAGGTCGGAGACCAGACAGTTGAGCTCGTAGTTCCGGATCACGTCGGCGAGCCGCTCCCGCAGGCTCTCCCCGGCCTTGCCCTTGATCTCGTCGGCCCGGGCCACCACGCCCTCGACGCCGCCGTACTGGTTGATCCACTTGGCGGCCGTCTTCGGGCCGACCCCGGGCACCCCCGGCAGGTTGTCGCTGGTCTCGCCGACCAGGGCGGCCAGGTCGCGGTAACGGTCCGGGCCCACGCCGTACTTGTCGGTCACCGCCGCCGGGTCCATCCGGGCCAGGTCGGAGACGCCCTTGCGCGGGTAGAGCACCGTGACCCGGTCACCGACGAGCTGGTAGGCATCCCGGTCGCCGGTGCAGATCAGCACCTCCATGCCGGCGTCCCGGGCCTGGCAGGCGAGGGTGGCGATGACGTCGTCGGCCTCGTAGTTCTCCTTCTCGACCACCGGGATCCGCAGCGCGGCGAGGATCTCCTTGACCAGGCTGACCTGGCCCTTAAAGTCGGTCGGGGTCTCGCTGCGGCCGGCCTTGTACTCGGTGTAGCGCTCCGTCCGGAAGGAGCGGCGGGAGACGTCGAACGCCACCACGATGTGGGTCGGCCGCTCGTCGCGGAGCACGTTGATCAGCATCGAGGTGAAGCCGAAGACCGCGTTGGTCGGCTGGCCGGTCGTGGTGGCGAAGTTTTCCACCGGAAGGGCGAAGAACGCCCGGTAGGCCAGAGAGTGACCGTCGAGCAGGAGCAGGCGCGGCGTGGAGGCTGTCACGATAGGCGACTCTAGTCGGCGCCACCGACAGACCGGACATCCACCGGGTGTCCGGCGACGCCGCGATCGCCCATCGCGTCGGTCGGGACCACTCGAAGCCGGCCCGGATCCGTCGGGAGTCACCTACGCGGCAGCCGCGGTCCGGGCGGACCGCGGCTGCCGGTGCGGAACTGACCGGGAGCCACCCCGGGACACGTGGAGTCACGCCACCCCGAGGTACGCCTCCTTCACGGACGGATCGTGCAGGAGCTCCTGCCCGGTGCCTTCCTTGACGATCCGACCGGTTTCCAGGACGTACGCCCGGTGTGCCCGGGACAGCGCCTGTTGAGCGTTCTGTTCCACCACCAGGACGGTGGTGCCCTGCTGGTTGATCTCCGTGATGATGTCGAAAATCTGCCGGATGACCAGGGGCGCCAATCCCATCGACGGCTCGTCCAGCAGCAGCAGCTTGGGTCGACTCATCAGTGCCCGGCCGACCGCGAGCATCTGCTGCTCACCGCCGGAAAGCGTGCCGCCGGCCTGCTTGCGCCGCTCGGCCAGTCGGGGGAAGAGCCCGAAGACCCGCTCCAGGTCGGCCGCGATCCCGGCGGTGTCCCGCCGGGTGTACGCCCCCATGTCCAGGTTCTCCAGCACCGTCATGCCGGGGAAGATCTGCCGTCCCTCCGGGGACTGGCAGAGCCCTCGACCCACCCGCAGGTCCGCCCGGAGCCGGCTGATGTCCTCGCCGGCGAACCGGATCGACCCGCGGGAAAGGCTTCGGATTCCGGAGATCGCCCGCATGGTTGTCGTCTTGCCGGCACCGTTGGCCCCGATCAGGGCGACGATCTCGCCTTCCTCGACCTGCAGGGTGATTCCGTGCAACGCCTCGATACGGCCGTAGGCGACGGTGACGTTCTCCATCTCAAGCAGCATCGACAGGCTCCCCCAGGTAGGCGGCGATCACCCGCGGGTCTCGACTGACCTCGGACGGGGTACCGTCCGCAATCTTGCTGCCGAACTCCAGCACCACGACCCGGTCGGTGACACCCATGACCAGACGCATGTCGTGCTCGATCAGCAGCACGGTGTGGCCTCGGTCGCGAATCTGCCGAATCAGGGTCAGCAACTGTTCCTTCTCGGCCGGGTTGAAGCCCGCCGCCGGCTCGTCGAGGCAGATCAGCTTCGGTTCGGTGGCGAGCGCCCGGGCGATCTCCAACCGCCGCTGGTCGCCGTACGGCAGGTTCCGGGCGACCTCGTTGGCTCGTCCGTCGATGCCGACGAAGCGGAGCAACTCCAGTGACTTCTTCTCCGCCGCCCGCTCCTCGAGGACGTGTCGGGACAGGCCGAAGATCTTGGCCGACCCGCGACGGACCTGCTGCCATAGCCGGGGCAGCCCACCGGCGGCGGTCACCTGCGGCAGCTCCTCCGGCTTGGGCTTGACCCGGTAGATCCGGAACAGTGCCCCCGGCACGCTGGTCTTGTGCCGGGAGTCGGTCCCGACCATCACGTTCTCCAGCGCCGTCATCTCGGGGAAGAGACGGATGTTCTGGAAGGTACGGGAGATCCCGATCCGACTGATCTGGTGCGGTTTGCGCCCGCTGACCCGCACCCCGGCGAACCGGACCTCACCGGAGGTCGGCTTGTAGACCCCGGTCATCACGTTGAAGCAGGTCGTCTTGCCGGCACCGTTCGGCCCGATGAGCCCGAGGATCTCGCCCTCGTACAGCTGGAAGCTGACGTCGTTGAGCGCCACCACCCCACCGAACCGCAGCACGACGTGGTCCACGTCGAGCAGCGTCCGCCGTGGACCCGGCTGGCTCGGGATCTTCGGGCCGTCTCCGGTGGCCGTCGTCGTCTGGTCAGACACTGGCCGCCGCCTCCTTCGCACGATCCTCCAGCTCACGGGCACGCCGCCGGCTCGGGATCAGACCCTGCGGACGCAGGACCATCACCAACACCATCGCCACACCGAACGCGAGCCACCGGTAGTCCTCGATCGCCCGGAACCGCTCCGGGAGGTACGCGAGCAGCACCGCGCCGAACGCGACCCCCACCATGTTCCCCGACCCGCCGACCACCACCATGGCGACGAAGAGAATGGAGAGTCGCACGTTGAACTGAGTCGGGTCGATGAAGGCATACCGGCTGGCGAAGAGGAACCCGGCCAGGCCGCCGAGGGCGGCACCGATGGCGAAGGCCCAGAGCTTGTACTTGAAGCCGTACACCCCCATCACCGCGGCGGCGTCCTCGTCCTCGCGGATCGCCAGCCAGGCCCGGCCGACCCGGCTGTTCTCCAGCCGCCAGACCGCGAAGACCATCAGCAGGACCACGGTGATGGCGAGGAAGTACCACCACTTCGGATCGATCAGACCGAAGTACTGGTTGTCGGCCGACGGAGCACCCTCGGGGCCCGGGATGCCGTTGATCCCCTGCGATCCCCGGGTCACCTCGGTCATGTTCCGAGCGAAGATCCGGATGATCTCACCGAAGCCGAGCGTGACGATGGCCAGGTAGTCACCACGCAGTCGCAGCGTCGGCCAGCCGAGCAGCACGCCGGAGATCATGGTCAGTGCGACGGCGATCGGCAGACAGATCGCCCAGGTCACCGCCCAGGTCGACGGCAGGTCGAAGGTCTGCTGGAGCCAGTGCACCACCGGCGAGTTCAGCGAGCCGAAGAGCGCGACACTGTACGCCCCGATCGCGAAGAAACCGATGTACCCCAGGTCCAGCAGTCCGGCGAGCCCGACCACCACGTTCAGACCGATCGCGACCAGTACGTAGATCGCGCAGGTGAAGAGCACACCGGACCAGTTGCTGCCACCGTCCATGTAGTCGGTCCGCAACGAGACCAGCCCCGGGATGATGAGGTTGGTGCCGGGGATCTTGCCGAAGCTCGGCAGGTAGTAGGCGAACACCACCATCGCCGCCCCGGCTAGGAAGCGCTGCCCCCGGGACAGGGCACGCCAGCGCGCGCCGATGCCGCCGAGCAGGGCACGGCGTCGGTCGTCGACCTCGCGAAGCTTGTCGATCATGCGCGTGCCCTCCCCAACGACTCACCGAGCAGACCGGTCGGCCGGAACATCAGGACCACGACGAGCACCACGAAGGCGACCACGTCCTCCCAGGACGAGTTGTAGAGCGTCGCGGCGTAGACCTCGACGACACCGAGGAGCAGACCGCCGAGCAACGCGCCGCGTAGGTTGCCGATGCCGCCGAGCACGGCGGCGGTGAACGCCTTCAGACCGAGCACAAATCCGAGCTCGTTCTGGGTGATGCCCGTCCGCATGCTCCACAACAGTGCCGCGGCGCCGGCCATCACCCCGCCCAGGACGAAGATGAGCATGATGACCCGGTCCTGGTTGACCCCCATCAGGGCGGCCGTCTCCGGGTTCTGCGCCACCGCCCGGACGCCGCGGCCGTACTTGGTCCGGTTGATGAACCAGTCCAGCAGGGCCATCATGACCAGCGCGGCGATGAGGGTAATGAACTGTACGTTCGTGATCGACGTACCGGCGATGGTGAAGAGCGGCTTGCTCTCGATAATGGTCGGCATCCCGACGACCTGCCGGGGACGGCCGAACAGGGTGGTCATCGTACCGCCGAGGGTGTCCGGCAGCAACTGGCCGAGGATCTCGACGATGACTAGCGAGAGGCCGATCGCGGTGATGAGGAAGACCAGCGGTGGTGCGTTGCGGCGGCGCAGCGGCCGGTAGGCGAGACGCTCGATCACCAGCGCGGTGCCGCCGGAGGCGAGGGCCGCCGCGGCCAGACCGAGCAGCAGGAAGAGCGCGGCCTGGGCGACCGGTGGGTTGTTCTCCAGCCCGACAGCGGTCCAGACGCCGAGCACGGCGAACGTGCCCACCACGAAGACCTCGGAATGGGCAAAGTTGATCAGCCGGAGCACACCGTACACCAGGGTGTAGCCGAGTGCGATCAGCGCGTAGATCGCTCCCTTGGCCAGCCCGTCAACGGTATGTTGGCCGAGGTGGCCGAAGAGTTCGTCGAAGTTCACAAAGGCTCCTTGCACCGAGCGCGGCCGGGAGTCGTGCTCCCGGCCGCACTCAACTGACCCGTCAGGAAATCTTCAGCTCTTCCAGCGGGACGATCTCGTTCCCCTTGACCTGGTAGGCCCAGATGACAACCTTGGTCGGGTCCACGTCGCCGTTGGCGTCGAACTTGATGTACTTCGACGTGCCCTGCTTGTCGTAGGTCCGGACGAACTCCAGGATGTCGGCCCGGGTCTGCTTGCCGGCCTCGAAGGCATCCAGGAAGATCTTGGCCGCGTCGTAGCCCTCCGCGCCGTACGAACCCGGCGCGATGTTGTACTTCTTCTGGTAGTCCGCCGCGAACGTACCGCCGGCCTTGTCAGCCGGGAGGCACGGGCAGGTGACGATGGCACCCTCGGCACCGCCGGACGCACCCTCCGGGAAGGCGGTGTCGTACAGCCCGTCGGGCGCGATGAACTTGGCGGTGACGTTGGCGGCCCGCAGCTGGCGGACCAGCGGCGCCGCCTCGCGGGTGTAGCCGCCGTAGAAGATCCAGTCCGGCGAGGCGCTCTTCACCTTGGAGACCGTCGCGTCGAACTGGTTCTGCCGCTCCTGGATCTTGTCCGTGCTCACCTGCAGCGGGCCGAGCAGCTTGCCGAGCTCTGCGGTGATGCCGGCACCGTACGCGCTGCCGTCGTCGATCACGAAGACCTTCTGCGCGTTCTGCCGCTTCAGGTACGCGGTGACCGCCGCCGCCTGGGTGCCGTCGTGGCCGACAACCCGGAAGAAGCTCTTGACGCCCTTCTGGGACAGGTCGATCCGGGTGGCGGACGGCGAGACCATGGCCATGCCGGCGGCCTGGTAGGTCAGCATCGTCGCGTCGCTCTCACCGGAGAAGTGCCCACCGATGACGCCGAGGTACGACTGGTCGCCCGCGACCTGGTTGGCGATCGGAGTGGCCTGGTCCGGGGCACCCTGGGTGTCGAACTCCTGCAGGGTGACCTGGCAGTCCGGCTTGGCCGTGTTGTGCTGCTCCACGGCGAGCTTGGCGCCGTTCAGCGACGGGATCACCAGACCCGCGTTGTCGCCGGTGAACGCGCCGAAGATCGCGATCTTGCCACCACACTTCGCGCTGTCGGCGGTGCTGCCGCCCGTGTCCTGGCAACCGGCCGCGGCCACCATCACCGCCGCCAGCGCAGTGGTACTCAGCGCCCGTACGTACTTTCGCCTCACGGCTCCTTGACCTCCTCCAGATGCAGGCAGCGGCGGACCCGGCGGCGACACATCACTACCAGCGCATCCACCACCCGGCGACAAACGCCAACCCGCGTTACGGCTCGTGATGGCGGAGCGTACCGAGGCTTATTCGGTCATGGAAAGGCCTGAAGGCGGGGCTTGCCAAACCGTTACGAACGCGTGCACCAGGATGACCGGAGCCGTAACAAGCGCGGCGGGTTGCGCCCCTTATCCGACCCTGCGTCCGATCCCGGCCGGCCGGAGCGGGTAGCGGCGGTACGGACGCTACCGACGGCCCGGAAGCGCCGCATCGTCGTACGGGCATCCTCAGTCCCCGGTGCCGAGCCGGGTCGCCCAGACCATGCCCTCCCGCCCGTCGTCGACCGACAGCAGCACCCGGTCGTCGAGCGCGACCACGCTGACGTCCTGGTACGCGCCGACCGGCATCGGTACCGGCGCCGCCACCGGACGCCAGGCCCTCCCGCCGTCGAGAGAGGACCAGAGCCCGTACGAGGCGCCGTCGGAAGCGACCGCAAGCAGCCGGTCCGCTCCGACGACGGTCAGCGCGACAACGGCCGGAACGCCGGAGGCGGCCCGACCGCCGAACCCGCCGACCGGCTCCCAGCCGTTGGAACCGCGTCGCCAGGCGCCGAACTCCCGCCCGCGCAGCCCCACCGCGACCGGCGTACCGCCGAGCAGGACCACCCGCTGGAACTCCTCGTAGTCCTGGGTCGCCGGGGCCGGGTCGCGCTGCCAGTTCCGGCCGTCCGGGGAGGTCCAGCCGAGCGGGTCTCGGTCGATCCGGCCGCCCGCCGGCAGCATGCCACCGACCAGCAACCAGCCGGTGGGCGTGGCGACCGCGTCGGACGCCCAGGTCGCGCCCTGGGCGTCGGTGGCCAGCCCGGGAACCGCCTCGATGATCTCGAAGTCGCCAGCGTCCGGAGAGAGCCAGACGGCCGCCCCGCTGGACCGGTTGCCGGTGATCAGCCAGCCGGATGGCCCGGCAGCGAGCCGGGCGACGTTCACCGCCTTCGGCCCGCCGTACAGCTCGAAGGAGGCTGCCTCGACCTCCACCAGTGAACCGTCGGACCGGTGCTGCCAGGTGCTCACCCGGGGGTTGCCGTGCGCTCCGCCGGGCTTGTCGCCGATCACCGCGACCCGGCCGTCCCGGCAGGCCGCCGCGTAAAGCACGTTACGCAGCCCGTAGTAGCTCTTCGGCTCGACCCGCAGGGCGCTCCAGGTCTGGCCGTCGGCGCTGTGCCAGGCCGCCGGCCGGGTCTCGCCGGACCCGGTGCCGACCCCACCGGTGACGTACCAGTGGCCGGCGCACGCGGCGAGGTCCCGGACCATGAGCCGGCCGGGTGTACCGGGCGGCGCCGGCAGGGCCAACCGCCGCCACTGCGGGCGCAACTGTTCCACCGATGCCTCTGGCGCCGGCCCTTGACAGCCGGTGGCGAACAGGACGGACACCATGAGCGCGACACCGACACACCGTCGGAGGAGCATCGGCCGATTGTAGGGCCCGGGAACGCGGCCGAGGAAGCTCGTGATCGGGTACCGCAGCGGCGGCGCGCCCGGCCGGGGCGGCGCCGCCTCCGCTCGTCCGCCGGTGGCCTCAGCCGGCCTCGGTCGCCGGCTCGGCGCCGGTCCCCTCGGCCAGGATGCGTTCGGCCACCTCCCGCATCGTCATCCGGTGGTCCATCGCGGTGCGCTGGATCCACTTGAATGCCTGCGGCTCGGTCATCCCGTACGTCGTCATCAGGGCGCCCTTGGCCCGCTCGACGGTCTTGCGGATCTCCAGCCGGTCGGTCAACCCGGCGACCTCGGCCTCCAGCGCGGCGATCTCCGAGTAGCGCGACAGCGCGATCTCGATCGCCGGCACCAGGTCGCTCTTCTGGAACGGCTTGACCAGGTACGCCATGGCGCCCGCTGCCCGGGCCCGCTCGACCAGGTCACGCTGGCTGAACGCGGTCAGGATGACAACCGGGGCGATCCGGCCACCGGCGATCCGCTCCGCCGCCGCCAGCCCGTCCATGATCGGCATCTTGATGTCGAGAATGACAAGGTCGGGCTTCAACTCCTCGGCGAGGCGTACGGCGGTCTCGCCGTCGCCCGCCTCCCCCACCACGTCGTAGCCCTCCTCGACCAGCATCTCGGCCAGGTCCAGCCGGATGAGCGCCTCGTCCTCGGCGATCAGCACCCGCCTCCGCTCGGCACCTGCCTGCGTGTCGGCCACGAGCCCCTACCCCCAACTACTACTTTTCCGACACCTGCCCAGCCGGGTGTCGCCGCCATCAGCGTAGTGGGTAGTCTTATCGACGCCAGGCCCCTGTAGCCCAACGGCAGAGGCGCGATTCTCAAAAGATCGACAGTGTGGGTTCGAATCCCACCGGGGGCACCACGCATCGAACGTCGCCAGGACCGGTTCCCGTACGGCACCAGGGTCGTCCCGGGAGACGGGCAACCCGGCCGTACGGGCGCATTTCGGCGACGTATGTCGGTAAGTTTCCACACCGGGTGCTTCGTCCGTGGTTGTGTGTGGTTGGTGCGGAAACGGCATCCGGACCGGATTCCAGGACCCCAGGAGACTCGCGCATGGGCGCCGACCACCATCGTCCCCCGCCCCCGGCCCCGCCCCGGCTGCGCCGGATCCTCATCGCCACCGTGGTGCCGCTGTTCGCCGCGACGTGTGTCGGTGTCCTGCTGCTCTGGCCGTCGGAGACGCCCACCCGGGACGAGGCGCCGCCGGTCCCCCGCTACCACGGCACGGTGACCCGGGTGGTCGTCGAGCCCTGTCCCGACGTGCCGGACCTGCCGGAGGCCGGACCACCCGGTACGGACGGGCCGTGCGGCACGGTCCGGGCGACCGTCGAGGAGGGTCCGGACGCCGGCCGGGAGGTCGAGACGCCGATCCCGGTCGGTCCCGGGGCCCCCGAGGTCGCGGTCGGCGACCAGGTGGTCCTGGTCCAGCTCGTCGATCCGGCCAACCCCGACGTGAGCAGTTACAACATCGCCGACCAGCAGCGCGCCCGGCCGCTGCTCTGGCTGCTCGCCGCGTTCGCGGTCGCGATCGTCGCCTTCGGACGCCTGCGCGGCCTGGCCGCGCTGGCCGGGCTCGCCGCGAGTTTCGCCATCCTGCTCAGCTTCATCCTGCCGGCCATCCTCGACGGCAGTCCGCCGCTGCTCGTCGCCGTCACCGGCGCCGCGCTCATCATGTTCGTGGTCCTGTACCTTACCCACGGGGTGACCACCCAGACCTCGGTCGCCGTCCTGGGCACCCTGGGCAGTCTGCTGCTCACCGGCGTACTGGGTACGGTGGCGATCGCCGCCACCCACCTGACCGGGTTCGGCAGCGAGGACGCCACCACGCTGTCCTTCCTCGACGCCGACGTGGACCTGCACGGCCTGCTGCTGGCCGGCATCATCATCGGCTCACTCGGTGTCCTCGACGACGTCACCGTCACCCAGGCCGCGACGGTAGGCGAACTCGCCCGGGCCAATCCCGACCTCACCCGACGGCAGCTCTACCAGGCGGCGACCCGGGTCGGCCGGGCGCACATCGCCTCCACCGTCAACACCATCATCCTCGCGTACGCGGGTGCGTCCCTGCCGCTGCTGCTGTTGCTCATCGCCGGCGGTCGGGCCACCTCCGAGATCCTGACCACTGAGTTCATGGCCCAGGAGATCGTCCGTAGCGCGGTCGCCACGCTCGGCCTGATCGCCGCCGTGCCGATCACCACGGGCCTGGCCGCCATCGTGACCACCGCCGGTCGGCGCCGGGCGGAGCAGCGGGACGTGTCCCGGCCCACCGGCCCGCCCGGAGAGGCGCTCGCCGCCCTCGCCGGCTCCGGCGCCTCGGTGGACGCCGGGCCGGACCCGGCCGGTTGGGAACCCGACCGGACCTGACCCGGACGCCGGGAAGAAAATCACAGGCGGAAGAAATTCCCGGTGTCCCCGGTTGCGGCAAGGTGTGATCGACGTACCGCTCTCTGTCCTTGACCTGGCCCCGGTCGCGGGCGGCGCCACCGCCGGTGACGCCCTGCGGCACACCACACAACTGGCTCGACGTACCGAGGAACTCGGATACCACCGGTTCTGGGTCGCCGAGCACCACAACATGCCGGCGATCGCCTCGTCCGCGCCGGCCGTGCTGCTCGCGCACATCGCCGCCGCCACCTCGACCATCCGGGTCGGTTCCGGTGGGGTGATGCTGCCCAACCACGCACCGCTCGTGGTGGCCGAACAGTTCGGCACGCTGGAGGCGTTACACCCCGGCCGGGTCGACCTCGGCATCGGTCGGGCGCCCGGCACCGACCAGGCAACCGCGCTGGCGCTGCGCCGGACCGTCGAGGGACTCTCCGCGGAGAACTTCCCGCAGGAACTCGCGGATCTGATCAACTACTTCACCGGCGCCCGGCCCGGACCGATCACCGCCACCCCGGGACGGGGACAGTTGCCGGCGGTCTGGCTGCTCGGGTCCAGCGGGTTCAGCGCCCGGCTCGCCGGGCTGCTCGGACTCCCCTTCTCCTTCGCCCACCACTTCAGCGCCGCGAACACGCTGCCCGCGCTGGAGCTGTACCGGGACAGCTTCCGGCCGTCGGAGTGGCTGTCCGAGCCGTACGCGATGGTGGCGGTGAACGCGGTCTGCGCCGAGACCGACGAGCGGGCGCAATGGCTGGCCGGTCCGGCCGAGCTGTCGTTCCTGCGCCTGCGCACCGGTCGACCGGCACCGCTGGCGACTCCGGACGAGGCGGCGGCGTACCCGTACACCGACATCGAGCGCCAGTTCGTCGCCGACCGCCGGGAGGGACAGGCGCTCGGCTCACCGGAGACGGTGGCCCGGCAGCTGGGCGACCTGCTGACCCGGACCGGCGCCGACGAGCTGATGCTCACCACGCTGGTCTACGACGTCGACGACCGGGTCCGCTCGTACGAGCTGATCGCGGAGAAGGTCGCCGGCGGCCTGCGCCGCTGACCGGCGCGGGACCGCCGGGGTGACCAGGGACACAGCGGATCGGCGCCGCCGAAACACAGTTTTCACCGTGCTGTCATCGACCGGCACCGGAACCCGCCTAATGTTCTTACCGGTGGTGGTTCGACAAGCGCGATCGGGACGGGTCGCGTGATGTCGCGGTGTGTGCCGCACCGGCCGGCGGGGAGATGAGCGACCCCGCAGGCCGGTGCGGCTTCGCGTTTCGCCGGTGCGTCGCGGTGCCTGGCCCTACCTGGC
>NZ_JBDPLT010000085.1:0-14671 GCF_039871775.1 Plantactinospora sp. B5E13 | reverse complement strand
GGGGCGGATCACCCGCTCTGGGCGGTCAGGCTTGATCCCGCTGGGGTGCGGCTGCCTGAGGTTCGTCGTGGTCGGGCTTGGGGGTTGGGGGCGGATCACCCGCTCTGGGCGGTCAGGCTTGATCCCGACGCGGGCGATCCGCCCCCAACCCCGTCCGGCTCATTCTGGTCGCGCTGGCAATCCGGCCGTCGGCCGATTTGGCTGGGTGTTGGACCGGTCCGACTGACGCCGGTTCAGCCGGTGGACTGCTCGTTGCGGATCATCAGGGCGGAGCGGAGTCCGGTGATGTCCAACACCCGCAACAGGAAGTCGCCGACATTGGTCAGCATCAGCAGACTCTGTGCGTGGCTGGCCTTGCGGCTCAGTACCACCAGGGTGCCGAGGCCCTGCGAGTCGCAGAAGGTGACGTCGGCCAGGTCGAGGACGATCCGGGACGGTGCGTCGGTGAGCACCTCGTTGACGACGCTCGACAGCCTGCCGGCGGTCAGCATGTCGATCTCGCCGGCGAGGCGCAGGATCGCCTCGTCGGGATTCCGCTGGACCGCGATGGTCAGCTCCGCACGGTTCACCCGATCAGCCTATCGCGACCTGGCCGAACCGGCCTGTTGGTAACTGCCGGCTGTCCGTCCGGTATCCGGCAGACTGCCGGACTCGAGAACACCCACTCCGGCTCTGACCGGACAGGCGTGTCCCGGTTCCGAGGCCAGACCGAGATCGGGTGCGGTGGTGTGGCTGCGGAGCGCGAGCCGGACAGGGGTTGGGGGCGGCGGCGTCCGCGCGGAGAGCAAGCCGGGCAGGGTTGGGGGCGGATCGCCCGCGTCGGGATCAAGCCTGACCGCCCAGAGCGGGTGATCCGCCCTCAACCCCCCGACCACGCCCACCCACAGCCGCCTCAACCCCCCGACCACGCCCACCCACCCAGCCGCGCCCAGGAACCCGGAGTGACCCGGGCGACCCGTGCAGGGGTGGCTGCCGGCCGGCCAGATGGCGCTGACAGAATGGCGAGACCGTGAGCGCGAACCCTGCCGGACCCGGCCGCTACCCGGCCGACGCCCCGGCCTCCCAGGCCCTTTTCGACCGCGCCCGTGCCATCGTGCCGGGTGGGGTGAACTCCCCTGTCCGGGCCTTCCTGGCCGTGGGTGGTACGCCCCGGTTCATGGCACGGGGCTCCGGGCCGTGGCTCTTCGACGCCGACGGCCGGCGGTACGTCGACCTGGTCTGCTCGTGGGGGCCGCTGGTCCTCGGGCACGCCCACCCGGAGGTGGTGGCCGCGGTGCAGGCCGCCGCCGCGCTCGGCACCAGCTTCGGTACGCCGACCGAGGGTGAGGTCGAGCTGGCCGCCGAGATCGTCGCGCGGACCCCGGTGGAGCAGGTACGACTGGTCAACTCGGGTACCGAGGCGACGATGACGGCGATCCGGTTGGCCCGGGGCTATACCGGCCGCAGCAAGATCGTCAAGTTTGCCGGCTGCTACCACGGACATGTGGACGCCCTGCTCGCGGCGGCGGGTTCCGGGGTCGCCACGCTCGGCCTGCCGGACTCCCCCGGGGTGACCGGCGCGGCGGCGGGCGAGACGATCGTGCTGCCGTACAACGACGTGGCGGCGGTGGAGGCGGCGTTCGCGGCCCAGGGGTCGGAGATCGCCGCGATCATCACCGAGGCCGCGCCCGGCAACATGGGCGTGGTGGCTCCCCGGGACGGTTTCAACCAGGCGTTGGCCCGGATCGCGCACGCCAACGGCGCGCTGCTGATCGTCGACGAGGTGATGACCGGGTTCCGGGTCTCCGCTGGTGGCTGGGCCGGGCTCGACCCGGTCGACGCCGACCTGTTCACGTTCGGCAAGGTGATGGGTGGTGGACTGCCGGCGGCGGCGTTCGGTGGGCGTACCGAGGTGATGGCCCGGCTGGCGCCGGCCGGTCCGGTCTATCAGGCGGGCACCCTCTCCGGTAACCCGCTCGCCTGCGCCGCCGGCCTGACCACGCTGCGGCTGGCCGACGAGGCGGTGTACCGGCGACTCGACGAGTCCGCCGCGACGGTGGGCCGGCTGGCGAGCGAGGCGTTGGCCGCCGCAGGGGTGCCGCACCGGCTGTCGTACGCCGGGAACATGTTTTCGATCTTCTTCACCGACGCGGACGTGGTCGACTACGCGAGCGCGCGCGGTCAGGACGTCGCCGCGTTCAAGGCGTTCTTCCACACGATGCTGGCCGGCGGGGTCTACCTGCCGCCGAGCGCCTTCGAGTCGTGGTTCGTGTCGACGGCGTTGGACGACGCCGCGCTGGAACAGTACGCGGCGGCGCTGCCCGCCGCGGCGGAGGCTGCGGCGGCGGCCGGTCACGGGGAATGACGGGGGATGACGCGGTGAGCACCACGGTGGTCCACGTGCTGCGGCACGGCGAGGTGTACAACCCGGAAAAGATCCTGTACGGGCGGCTGCCCGGTTACCGCCTCTCCGAGCTGGGTGTGCAGATGGCGAAGGCGGCGGCGCAGGCGCTCGCCGACCGCGACATCGCGTACGTGGTGGCCAGTCCGCTGGAGCGGGCGCAGCAGACCGCCGAGCCGATCGCCGCCCAGTTCAACCTGCCGGTCGGGGTCGACGAGCGGCTGATCGAGAGCACCAACTGGTTCGAGGGCAAGCGGGTGTCCCCCGGGGACGGCTCGTTCCGGGATCCGCGGAACTGGTGGGTGCTGCGGGATCCGGTGACCCCGTCCTGGGGTGAGGCGTACCGGCTGATCGCCGAGCGGATGTTCGGGGCGCTGCACGCCGCCCGGGTGGCGGCCGAGGGGCGGGAGGCGGTCTGCGTCTCGCACCAGCTGCCGATCTGGACCCTGCGTCGGCATGTCGAACGCAAGCGGCTCTGGCACGATCCGCGCAGGCGGCAGTGCGGGTTGGCGAGCCTGACCTCGTTCCATTTCGACGGCGCCAAGATCGTCGGAATCGGCTACTCCGAGCCGGCGGCGCACCTGGTGGCGATGTCGCCGAGCGCCCGGACGGCCAAGGGAGCTTGACGATGAGTCGTCCCCGGCGTGTCGGTCTCGGCGTTTCGCTCGTCGCCGCCGCGTCGTTGGCGCTGACCGGCTGCTCGGGTGGTGACGGCGGCCGGTGGCAGGACGACTGTACGACGACCGACGGCGTCATCGAGTGCGCGCCGGAGCACCGGCCGGCGGCCCCGAAGGTCGCCGGCGAGTTGCTCGACGGCGGCAGCTACGACCTGGCGCAGGACCGGGGCCAGGTGGTGGTGGTCAACTTCTGGGGTTCCTGGTGTGCGCCCTGCCGGGCGGAGGCCGACGACCTGGAGGCGACCTACCAGGCGACGAAGGACCAGGGCGTCCGGTTCGTCGGCATCAACATCCAGGACGGCCGGGACAAGGCCCGGGCGTTCGAGGAGGCGTTCAAGGTCACCTACCCGAGCCTGTTCGACCCGCCGAGCCAACTGGCGCTCGCCTTCGACATACCGCCGAACTCGATTCCGGCGACTGTGGTGCTGGACCGGGAGGGGCGGATCGCGGTGGTGATCCGGTCGTCGACCAAGCAGGAGACGCTGCAGCCGATCGTCAGCCGACTCGCCGGGGAGCAGTCGGCCGCGGGCGGGCCGGGCTGATGGGCGAGACGTTCGCCAGCATCGCCGAGAGCGGTCCGCTGCTGCTGGCCATCGGCGCGGCGGCGCTCGCCGGGCTGGTCAGTTTCCTGTCCCCGTGTGTGCTGCCGCTGGTGCCCGGCTACCTGTCGTACGTGACCGGGCTGGCCGGCAACGACCTGGAGCGGCGGGACGCGGCGGACGGCCCGGGCGCCGGCCCCGAGGCTGCCGGTGGGGTCGCGGTCGCGACCCGGCCGACCCGGTCCCGGGTACGGGTGCAGGGGCGGGTGCTTGCCGGCACGCTGCTCTTCATCGCCGGCTTCACCGTTGTCTTCACCCTCACCGCCGTACTGGTCACCGCGCTGGGTCAGGCGTTGTTCGCGCACCAGCGACCGCTGGAGATCGTGGTCGGTGCGGTGATCGTGGTGTTGGGCCTCTCCTATCTCGGGCTGATTCCCGGCATGCAGCGGGAGTTTCGGATCCGGCGGCTGCCGGACGCCGGCCTGCTCGGCGCCCCGGTCTTCGGGGCGGTGTTCGCGCTCTCCTGGGCGCCGTGTGTCAGCCCGACCCTCGGCGCGGTGCTGGGCATGGGTACGGCGAGCGGCCAGGCCGACCGGGCGGTGGTGCTCGCGATCGCGTACTGCCTCGGCCTCGGGGTGCCGTTCATCGTCTTCGGGTTGGGGTTCCACCGCCTGCTCGGGCTGTTCCGGGCGGTGCGCCGGAACAGCCGCTGGGTGACCCGGGTCGGCGGCGTACTGCTGATCATCATCGGGCTGGCGCTGATCACCGGTGGCTGGGGAGAGATCAACATCTGGTTGAAGACCACGGTCGGGGTGGGCGAGGTGAGCATCTGATGTCGACCGTGGACGACCGCCCGACCACCGGGCCGGAGGCCGTCGAGGCGCCCGGGCGTCGGCGTACCGCGGCACCGCTGGCCCTGCTGCGCAACTCGTGGCGGCAGTTGACCAGCATGCGTACCGCGCTGGTCCTGCTCTTCCTGCTCGCCGTCGCCGCGATCCCGGGTTCGCTGCTGCCACAGCGCAACGTCAGCCTCGAGAACGTCCAGGGCTTCCAGCGGGACCACCCGGACTGGTATCCGATCGTGGACCGGCTCGGCGGTTTCGACGTGTACGCCTCGCCGTGGTTCTCGGCGATCTACGTACTCCTGTTCACCTCGCTGATCGGCTGCATCGTGCCGCGGCTGCGCGACCACGTCCGCGCGCTGCGGGCGGTGCCGCCGGCGGCGCCGAGGCGGCTGGACCGGCTGCCCCGGCACGCGGTGCTGACCGACCCCGACGTCGACCTGGCCGCGGTCGCGGCGATGCTGCGGAAGCGGCGCTGGCGGGTGGCGGTCCAGGGCGACACCGTGTCGGCGGAGAAGGGTTACCTGAAGGAGACCGGCAACCTGCTCTTCCACATCTCGCTGATCGGGGTGCTGGTCGGCGTCGGGCTCGGCTCGTGGTATGGCTGGCACGGCAACCGACTACTGGTCGCCGGCCCGGACAACGCGTTCTGCAACACGCTGCAGCAGTACAGCGAGTCGAAGCTGGGGCACCGGTTGGACGGTGATCGCCTGCCGCCGTTCTGTCTGGAGCTGACCGACTTCGAGGCCGGGTTCCTGCCGACCGGGCAGCCGGAGTCGTTCCGGGCCAAAGCGCTGCTGAAGGAGCAGGGCCGGGCGCCGCGTCCGGTGAGCTTCTCGGTGAACGATCCGTTGCGACTGGGCGGTGGGACCAGCGTCTACCTGCTCGGGCACGGCTACGCGCCGATCGTGCGCTACACCGACCGGTACGGGAAGTCGCAGACCAGCGACGAGGCGTTCCTCAGCATCGATGGGAACCTGACCAGCGAGGGTGTCGCGATCTTCCCGGACGTGAACATCGACCCGAAGACCGGGGAGCGTGCCCCGGACCTGCAGGTCGGCTTCGAGGGGCTCTACCTGCCGACCACTCCGGCGCAGGGGCCGTTCGTCCGTTCCGAGTACCCGGCCGAGCGGTCGCCGGGGCTGATGCTGATCCCGTACCGGGGCAACCTCGGCCTGGACGCCGGGATTCCGAACTCGGTCTACTCGCTGGACCGGCGGCAGGTCGACAACGGTCGGCTCAAGCAGGTCGGCGAGGGCAAGCTGCTACGGCCGGGTGAGAAGTGGACGCTCGACGACGGTACGACGGTGGAGTTCCTCGGCACCCGCCCGTACGCCACCATCTCGGTCCGGTACGACCCGGGCGAGACGATCGTCCTGGTCAGTTCGGCGCTGCTGCTGCTCGGGCTGATGCCGGCGCTGTTCGCCCGCCGCCGTCGGGTGTGGTTCCGGGTGGTTCCGGTACCCGCCGACACGTCCACGACGGATCGTAGTAGTTTGGTGGAGGTCGGCGGGTTGCCCCGTACCGACTACTCAGGCTTTGCCGAAGAGTTCGACCGGCTCGTCGCCGCCGCCCGGAACGACCGGACGGCGACGGGGTCGCCCCGGAACGACCGGACGGCGACGGAAGAGGAGACCGACTGATGGCTGCGCTCTCCGACCAGCTCCTGGCGGTGGCGATTCTGGGCTACCTGCTGGCCATGATCTGCCACGCCGCCGAGTACGCCTTCGGCAACCGCAGCCGGGTCGGCCGGGCGGCGCTCCGGCCGGAGCGGGAGTTGGCGCTGGTCGGCGCCGGCGCGCCGGCCGACTCCGCAGCCGGCCCGGACCCGGTCGTGAAGGTGCCGGCCGGCTCGACGCCCGGCGGGACAGCGTCGACCCGGGTCGCGCTGCTCGGGCGGGCGGCGGTCGCGCTCACCGTCGTCGCCGCCGTGCTGCACCTCGCGGTGCTGGTCACCCGTGGGGTGGCCGCGGACCGCATGCCGTGGGGCAACATGTACGAGTACGTGCTGGCGGTCACCTTCGTCGGCACCGTCGCCTGGCTGGTGCTGCTGCACCGGCGGCCGACGGTCCGGCACCTCGGGCTCTTCGTCACGCTCGCCATGGTGCTGCTGCTCGCGGTCGCGGGCCTGGTGCTCTACGTGCCGATCGTGCCGTTGGTGCCGGCGCTGAACTCGTACTGGTTCGTCGTGCACGTCTCGGCGGCGGCGCTCTCCTCCGGCCTGTTCCTGCTCGGCGCGGTGCCGGCGGTGATGTACCTGATCCGCAACGGGTACGACCAGGGCAAGCGCAGTTTCCCGTACACCCTGGGGGCCCGGGTGCCGGCCGCCGCCAGTCTGGAGCGGATGGCCTTCCGGCTGCACGCCTTCGCGTTCCCGATCTGGACCTTCGCGGTGATGGCCGGCGCGGTCTGGGCCGAGGCGGCCTGGGGTCGGTACTGGGGTTGGGACCCGAAGGAGACCTGGGCGTTCATCTCCTGGGTGGTCTATGCCGGCTACCTGCACGCCCGGGCCACGCCCAGCGTCAAGCGTCCGGTCGCGACCTGGATCGCGGTGATCGGCTTCCTGACCATGCAGATGAACCTGTACGGCGTGAACATCTTCTTCGAGGGTCTGCACTCGTACGGCGGACTCGACTGAGTCGTCGCAGGGGCAGGGTGCCGGGCCCGGAGTGTTGGTCGACCGGTGACCTGCCGGCGTGGGTGGCCGGCTGATCTTACGCTCGGGCGATGTCGTGGACGGCGTACGGGACGTTCCTGGTCTTCGCGGTGGCGCTGGTGCTGGTGCCCGGTCCGGACTTCGCGGTGGTGACCCGGAACACCCTGGCCGCCGGTCGGGGCCGTGGTGCCTGGAGTGCCATCGGGGTGGCCAGCTCCAACGCCGTACAGGGCAGTGCGGCGGCGGCCGGGCTGGGTGCGGTGATCCTGCAGTCGCAGCCGTTGTTCCTGACCATCAGGTGGTTGGGCGTCGGTTACCTGACCTTCCTCGGGATCCAGGCCTGGCGGTCGGCCTGGCTCGGCCGGTACCCGAGCCTGAACGGTGACGGTACGACCCTGCCCGGGCAGGCCGTCGTCGGGTGGCGGCAGGGTTTCCTGTCCAACATCACCAACCCGAAGGTGCTGGCGTTCTACCTGGCGGTGCTGCCGCAGTTCGTGGCGCCGGGGGCGCCGGTCGCCGTACTGCTGGTCTTCGCGCTGAGTCACGCGGTGCTGTCGCTGCTCTATCTGCTGCTGCTGGTCGGGGCGCTGCACCGGGCCCGGCGGCTGCTCTCCCGACGTCGGGTACGCCGGGCGCTCGACGGGTTCACGGGCGCCGCGATGCTCGGTTTCAGCGCCCGGCTCGCCACCGAATCTGCCTGACCGGCCCGACCAACAAATCTAGCTGTTGACAAGATGCTCGTCCAGGGATCAATCTTGACAGCGGAAAGTTCCGCTCGTCGTCCCGTTGGAGCCCCTGATGACACCCGCCACCCAGACCACCGCCGCCATCCTGCTGATCACCGTGTCGACGATCGCGTTCGGCGGACTCTCCCTGCTCATGCACCTGGTCCGCCGGATACCCGGCTACCTCGACAATCCGGTCCGCCGGGGCCTGTGGACCGCCGGGCACGCACACGCCGGGGTGCTGGTGCTCTTCGCCCTCGTCGCCCTGCTCTACCTCGACCGGACCGGGTACGGCGCCGGCACGCTGACCCTGATCCGCGTCCTCTTCGTCGCCGCGCCGATCCTGATGCCGCTCGGCTTCTTCCTGTCCGTCGTACGCCCCTCGGACACCCGACCCAACGGGTTGATCTGGCTGACCGTGCTCGGCGGGGTGAGCCTGACCGTGGCCACCCTGTTGCTCGGCTTCGGTCTGCTGTGACCGGGCGGCGGTGACTGGCCACGCCCACCCGGGTCGGCACGGCCGGGGTCACGCCGAGGGACCCGGGTCGGGCCGCTGGACGGGGGGTGCGACAGACTAGCGGCCATGGCGGCTCGTGGCTTCCCGTACGACGATCTCCGGGCTTTTGTCGGCGCGCTCGAAGGCGCCGGCGAACTACACCGGGTCCCGGTACCGGTCGATCCGACCCTGGAGATCAGCGAGGTGGTCACCCGGACGGTCCGGGCGCACGGCCCCGCGCTGCTCTTCGAACGCCCGACCCGGGGCGAGATGCCGGTCGCGGTCAACCTCTTCGGCACCGAGCGTCGGATGGCGATGGCGCTCGGCGTGGACCGGCTCGACGAGATCGGCGACCGGATCGGCGCCCTGGTCAAGCCGGAGCTGCCGGTCGGCTGGTCGGGGATCCGGGAAGGGCTCGGCAAGGTCCTGCAGCTCAAGTCGGTGCCGCCGCGGAAGGTGAAGACCGCGCCCTGTCAGCAGGTGGTCTACCGGGGCGCCGAGGTCGACCTGAACCGGCTGCCCGGCCTGCAGGTCTGGCCCGGTGACGGCGGCATCTTCCACAACTTCGGGCTGACCCACACCAAGCACCCGGAGACCGGCAAGCGCAACCTCGGCCTCTACCGGCTGCAGCAGCACTCGCACAACACGCTCGGCATGCACTGGCAGATCCACAAGGACTCGACCGCCCACCACGCCGTCGCGGAACGGCTCGGCCAGCGGCTGCCGGTGGCGATCGCGATCGGCTGCGACCCGGTGGTCAGTTACGCCGCCTCCGCGCCACTCCCGGGCGACATCGACGAATACCTCTTCGCTGGTTTCCTGCGGGGCGAGCGGGTCGAGATGGTCGACTGCCTGACCGTGCCGCTGCAGGTGCCGGCACACGCGCAGATCGTGCTGGAGGGTTACCTGGAGCCGGGGGAACGGCTGCCGGAGGGCCCGTTCGGTGACCACACCGGCTTCTACACCCCGGTCGAGCCTTTCCCGGTGCTGCACATCGAGGCGATGACCACCCAGCGGGACCCGATCTACCACTCGATCATCACGTCCAAGCCGCCGCAGGAGGACCACGGCCTTGGCAAGGCCACCGAGCGGATCTTCCTGCCCCTGCTCAAGCTGCTGATCCCGGACATCGTCGACTACGACCTGCCGACCGCCGGGGTCTTCCACAACTGCGTGATCGTCTCGATCCGCAAGCGCTACCCGAAACACGCCCAGAAGATCATGAACGCGATCTGGGGCGCCCACCTGCTCTCGCTGTCGAAGCTGATCGTGGTCGTCGACGACGACTGCGACGTGCACGACTACGCCGAGGTCGCCTGGCGGGCCTTCGGCAACGTCGACTACTCCCGCGACCTGCTGCTCACCGAGGGCCCGGTGGACCACCTGGACCACGCGTCGTACCAGCAGTTCTGGGGTGGCAAGGCCGGCGTGGACGCGACCCGCAAGCTCCCCACCGAGGGCTACACCCGAGGCTGGCCGGAGGAGATGACCATGTCGCCCGAGATCCGGGCACTGGTCGACAAACGCTGGAAGGAGTACGGGGTCTCATGACAACGACGGCAGCGGTGGCGGAGGCGCCGGGGCGGGTCAGGTCCTTCCTGCGGCTGGTCATGATCGAACACTCGGTCTTCGCCCTGCCGTTCGCGTACCTCTCGGCGTTGACCGCCATGGAGCTGCACGGTGGCCGGGTCCGCTGGGGCGACCTGGCGCTGGTGACCGTCGCCATGGTCGGCGCGCGGACCTTCGCGATGGCGGCGAACCGGATCATCGACCGGCGGATCGACGCGCGCAATCCGCGTACCGCCGGACGGGAGCTGGTCACCGGGAAGGTGAGCGTCCGGACGGCCTGGACCGGCGCGATCGTCGCCCTGGTCGTCTTCCTCGCCGCCGCGGCCGCGCTCAACCCGCTCTGCCTGGCCCTCGCCCCGCTCGCGGCGATCCCGCTGGTGGTGTACCCGTACGGCAAGCGGTTCACCGACTGGCCGCACGCGATCCTGGCGCTGGCCCAGGCGGTCGGCCCGGTCGGCGCCTGGCTCGCGGTGACCGGCACCTTCGACGGCTCCGGCCCGGCGTGGCTGCTCGGCGCGGCGGTCGGGCTCTGGATCGGCGGCTTCGACCTGATCTACGCCTGTCAGGACACCGAGGTGGACCGGGAGATCGGGGTACGCAGCGTCCCCGCCCGGTACGGCAAGCGGTTCGCGCTGCACGCCTCGACGGTGGCGCACGTGGTGACGTTCGGCCTGTTCCTGTGGTTCGGTGCGGTGGTCGGGCTGGGCTGGCTCTGGTGGGTCGGGCTGGCGGTCACCGCGGTCGCCTTCGGCTACCAGCACCTGGTGGTCACCCCGACCGACCTGTCCCGGGTCAACCGGGCCTTCTTCACCGCCAACGGGTTCGTCGCGATCACGCTCTTCGTCTTCGCGCTGCTCGACCTGGTCGTCCGGTTCCACCTCGGGGTCTGAACGGCCGGCCGGGACACGGGCGTCCGGGTGACGGCGCCGGGGTCACCGGTTGACGGTCAGGGCGTCGGCGTAACGGGCGCTCTCCAGCGACCAGTCCATCGTGCCGCGTACCGAGTTCGCCACCCCGTCGAGGTAGCGGCCGAGCGCGTCGTCCAGGTCGGGGCCGAAGGACGGCACGGCGGCACGCAGCGGACCGAAGTCGCGCATCGCCTCCCGCCAGCGCCGGACCACCAGGGGCATCGCCGCCTCGACCGTGATCCGCTGCTCGCGGGCGACCGCCAGCACCAGGTTGTGCCCGCCCGAGGTGGCGGCGTCCCGGTCCAACGACAGCAGGTCGTTGAACCAGGAGAGCAGGTCGTTGGCCTTGTCGGCGACCGCGCGTACCGCCGGGTGGTGGTAGACGGCGTCCGGTACGGGGCACCCGGTGGCGAACTCGATCAGGGCGTACGAGACGTACGCCGCCGACGTGGCCCGACGCAGCGGCACGTAACTGGCGACATCGGGCCGCCGACCGGTCGCCTTGTTGCTCGCCTCGGCCACCACCCCGTGGAGGTGGTGTGCCACCGCGTCGACGAAGCGGGCCCGCCAGCCGGCGGTCATCCGGTGCCGGGGCGTCTGCCAGGCGTGGGTCAGCATCCGCCGCAACGGGCCGGGCAACGCCTCCGGGCGAACCGGTGACTCCCCGCGCAGCAGTCGGAGCACCTCGGCGCAGAGCGCGCTGACCTGCGCCGGCCGGGGGGTGCCGGTGCCGTCGCAGGCGTCGTCGAGGAGGAAGAACCAGAGGAACAGGGCGGTGAGCACCCGCAGGTCGGCTTCGCTGGCGTCCGGGTAGAGCCGGCCGGCGTACCGGGCCACGCCGCTGCGGGCCAGCCGCTGCCGGGCCGCCGGGTCGAGCGGCCCGTCGACCCGTTCCACCCAGTCGAGCAGCCAGTCCTGGACCGGATCGGCGAACGGGGACAGCCGCCCGGGAATCGGACAGTCGAGTTCGGCGACCCAGGACGGGAGCCCGGCCATCCGGTCCTCCTTGCTCGCACGGGTGACGTACGCGAGCAGGATTTCAGGTTCGACGGGCGGGGTGGTCCCCGCCGCCCTTGTCGGATCTTGCAGTTGGTGATGATCCGGTCACCTGTCTGTGCTTTGCGCCGGTGCGCCCGGTGGTCTGGCCCGGGGGTGGGGGTCGGCTGGTCGGGCCGGAAACGGTTCGGGCAGGCTGGAGGGTATGCGACGGCCGTGGGTGATCGGTGTCTCCGGAGCCTCGGGTACGCCGTACCCGGCGGCGGTGCTCGGCGCGCTGCTCGACGCCGGCGAGGCGGTGGATCTGGTCGTCTCCAGGGCGGCCCGGTTGACGATCCTCGACGAGACCGGGCGGCCGTTCCGGGACGCGCACTGGAAGGACGACCTCGCCAGCTGGCTGGGACGCGACCTGTCCGACGCGGACGTGACGTACTGGCCGGCCGGGGACATCGCCGCCGGGCCCAGCAGCGGGTCGTATCCGACGCGGGGCATGGTCGTGGTGCCGGCGAGTACGGCGGCGTGCGCCGGGATCGCGATCGGCCTCTCCAAGGACCTGCTGCAGCGGGCCGCCGAGGTCAACCTCAAGGAGCGCCGGCCGGTGGTGGTGGTGCCGAGGGAGACTCCGGTCACCCGCAGCCACCTGGAGCACCTGATCACGTTGCACGACGCCGGCGCGGTGGTGCTGCCGGCCAGCCCCGGCTTCTACGGTGCCGGTGCCGGCGCGACCGCCGGGCAACTCGTCGACTTCGTCGCCGGAAAGGTGCTGGACGCCATCGGCGTACCACACACGCTGTTCCAGCGCTGGGCCGGCGAGCTCGGCGCCGACCGGAGCTGACCCCGGCCCGCGTCACCCGGGACGCAGTGCGCTTCCGCGTCACCCCGGCCGCGGTGCGTCGACGGCGGTGATCCGCGGCCGGTCCGATCCGTGCCGGCCCCGTGCACCGCAACCGACGCCGGAGCTGGCTGCCCCGGCTGTCCGGCGGCCGGTGTCTGGCCGACGTACCGCCGCCGCGACGACGGTACGCGCGTCCAGGGCCCCTGCCCGTCCGGTCAGTGCATCCCCATGTTGCCGGCGCCGGCTGGGCCGGGGCCGCTCGGGGTCGCGGGACCGGCGTTCCGTGGCCGGTTCGCGATGCCGTCGTCGACCTCGTCGAGCATGCCCTCGCCCTCGAGCAACGCGCGCACCTCCGACTCGCGGAAGCGCCGATGCCCACCCGGTGTCCGGATGCTCCCGATACGCCCGGCCGCGGCCCAGCGTGTCACGGTCTTCGGATCGACGCGGAAGAGCGCTGCCACCTCGCCCGGTGTCAGCAGACGATCTCCTGTGTCCACAGCCCCCTCCTCGCGTCTACGAAGCCCCCGGACTGGTAGGACCGTCCCTGTAACACATGCTTGCCAGAGCCTTCGTTTAAGGGACGTACGGCAATTACAACACCGCCGGGATGTCGTGTCCGGCAAACGCGAAAACGTACTGTCTGTGAGGTTACTCGGCACGATTTACGGCATTCGCGCGCCTTTGTCAGCAACAATGTCGCTGCCGCTCGCGGCGCCTCCGTCGACTCCGACTAGGGTCTCACCTCGTGGACTCCATCGACCTGACGCTCGTGGAGCTGTTGCGTGGCAACGCCCGACTCTCGTACGCCGAACTGGCCCGCCAGGTGGGCCTGTCCGCGCCGGCGGTGCACGAACGGGTGGGCAAGCTCGAGGCCGGCGGCGTCATCCGGGGCTACCGGGCCGAGGTCGAGCCGGAGGCGATCGGGCTCGGCGTGACGGCGCTGATCGGCATCGTGCAGGACTCGGGCGGCGACACGGACGACGTGCTGGCCGCGATTCGGGACATGCCGGAAATCGAATCCTGCTACTTCATGGCCGGCGTCGAGTCGTTCCTGCTGAAGGCGCGGGTAGGCACAATTGCCGAGTTGGAACAGCTGATTCTGCGGCTGAACCGGACCGCCGGGGTCGCCTCGACCCGGACCGGGGTGGCCCTGTCGACCAAGTGGGAGAACCGGCCCCAGCCGGTCACCCCGCCCCGCCCCGGACCGGCCTGACCGCCGGCCTGTCACGCTGCTGGGCGCGGATCGGGCCCGGCCGCTGTTCCGGTGCGGCACTCCGCGACGGCTCCGACCAGCCGAGCCACCACTGTGGAAACGTGGCCCGGCTCCACCGGGGTCTCCGAGAGCCGGAATCCGGCTGTCAGGCGCCGCGTTCCGCCAGACCGGGATAGTTCCGTACGTAGCCGTCCGCGTCGAGGGCGAGGTCGGCGGTGAAGCCCGTGACGGCGAAGCGCACCGTCCGCGTGTCCAGTGCCGTGTACGTCTGCTCCACCGGTAGCACCTGCAGGCTGGGCAGCAGCACCCAGACGACGGTGACGGTCCGGGTGGTCCCCGGGGCGGCCTCGGTGAGCCGCAGTCGACGTACCGGAAGGGTGTTGAACAGCGGGGAACCGCTCAGGTCCACGTCGACCGCCTCGGCGAGCCGTTCCGGCTGCTCCGTACCGGGGAAACCGGCCGGCGGTCGCCCGGTGGCGGCCAACGCGGCGTCCAGGTCGCCCTGTTCTGCCGTGGTGGCCCGCCACCGGCCGGCCGCGCGGACCAGCCGCAGCGTACGCAGCCACCCCGCGCCCTCGCAGCTGACCTCGAATCCCTCGGTCGTCCAGTGCTCGTCGGTGCGCAGCTCGTAGCGACAGGTGAACGGCACCGGATCAACCGCGAGCAGGGTGCCCCGGGCGGAGAGACCCCGACGGTCGTCGACGGTGACATGGTCGGCGCCGGGCAGGTCGGTACGTACCCAGAACAGCGACTTCGGCAGGCTCGACATGCCTACGGAGGCTACCGGCCCGGCCGACGTCGGGACCGGACAAGCCGGAACCGGCGGGGGCACCGG
>NZ_JBDPLT010000084.1:0-15779 GCF_039871775.1 Plantactinospora sp. B5E13 | reverse complement strand
CCCCGCACAACCCTGCCCCGAGCAAGCCGACCACGTAATCGGCGAATCCACCCTGCCCCGAAACCACATCGGATCAAATCTATTCAACTGCGATCAACACGAACCGCATCGGTGGATCGAGGCTGAGTACTCTTCTCGCTGGAGGCAATCTGGTAAGTCGCAACGACTCCCAGCACGGCGAATGCCAGGCACATTACCAACATCACGAAGAGCCTGTATCGAAAACGACTAATTGGTGGAAGCTGGTTGATTACGTACGCCACGAAGGCGGCAGCGATACCATTAATGATCATCCAGGCGAACGTTGGCAATTTGGACCCTTCAATGAGCGCCGGTTGGCACACATCGTAAAAGCCCGTCGCACCTTGCGGCTTCGGGGAAGGCGTGTCCACAAAGCACTGGACAACCGACCGATTCGACGGACTTCCTGCACCCGAAGCACTTGCCCCCGTGATGACCTTGGGCCAGTCGTTCGACATACGTCAATTAGGACACTAGCGGCTATTATGCGTGGCGTAACGATGCCCGCAGCGCCGCCAACCCAAGAGACGATCGATCCTACACAATCGGGTCGACGCCCTGCCGATGGGCGCGCTAGGCGCTCCGACGATCACATGGCCCGAGAGCATCTTGCAACCCACAGGACGTAGCCACCCGGCAACCGTCGAACAGTCAGCGTTCCGCGACGAAGACGCCCACGCCTTGCACGCCTTCGATCAGGCCCTCGGTACGCAACTTGAAGATGGCTTGGCGTACGACGATCGCGGACACGCCGTGCTCTTTGCACAGCTCAGCCGTGGACGGCAGTTTGTCTCCGGGCGCGAGGTCACCAGACTCGATCTGTGATCTCAGATGGTCGGCGAGGCGCTCCCACTTCGGTTTGGCGGGCATACGGTCTCCCTGGTCAGCGCCCCCATTTGATCACGTTCAGTCCTTGTATGACAAGTGATGGGTGGCCATGGCCTTGCTTTGCATGGGCGGATATGTAAAGCTGTCGTTGGCCGGTTCCCTGGTCAGCACCCTCGGGGCCGGTCGGTGTCCCATCCGCACCACGCCCGGTCGGCCGTCCCCTCCGGCCGGCCGGGCGCCCCTGCCCGTACCCGGCTATCCCCCACCGATCAGACGGGAGGCACGATGACCAGCCCCTCCAACCAGTACCGCCGGACGGCGCCATGACCGCGCTCTCCGACGCCGGCTACGCCAGCTGGGCGCGTACCCGGATCTCCGAGGCGCGGGAGGCGATCGTCCGGCACGCGGTGTGTGCGTACACCGGGGTGTGTCTCGGGTGTGGACGGCCCGGCCCCTGCGCGACCCTGGCCGCCGCCCGGCGGACCCTGGCCCACCACGCTCACCGGCGCACCAACCAGCGAAAGGACCACACCTGGTACGGCCACCGGCAGCTTCCGATGATGACCGGCGACGTCAGTACGCCGCTGCCCACCGACGAGCTGCGCGCCGCCTGTCTGACGGTCGAGGCGGCGGTCGACCGGGCGACCCGGCAGCTTGTCGGGGCCGATCTTCCACTTCTCCACGCCGGCCCGACCCGCTGGAGCGGGGCGCTCACCGACGCCTGGGCCGCGCTCAACCTTGTGTACGCCGGCATCGCCGAGGCCCGGAAGCTCCCCGGAGCAGAGCCGGCGAGCGTACGAGAACTGATCGACGGGCTGGCCGCCGCCCAGGCCGACGCCGAACGGGCCGGCGGTGTGGTGACCCGGGTGCGCCGGCAGCTCGCGACCGCCGAGGATCGGCTGCGGCGTACCAGTGGCGACCCGGCGGCCCGGGTCGCGGCCGCGCGTTGGCGGACGGCGATCGCCCGGCTCGACCTGGTCGCGGCCCGGCTGGCGCTCGGCGCCCGGGCCATCGACCGGTACGTCGACAGTCTCACCGGCACCGCCCCGCCGCCCCGGCCCCGGGCCAACCCGGTCAGACCGACCGCGCCCCTGGTCACCGGAGCGCGGACCGCCGCAACGGTGCTGATCAGTCTGCACCCACGCACCGGCCTTCGGGGCCTGCTGGCCCGGCTCCGCCGTACGCAGAGCGCGGCAGGTGCGGCATGGTGAGCCGGTACGTCGCCCCGCTGCGCGACCTGGCCACCGGCCGGGTACGCGACCACCAGCACCGGCTGAGTCGGCTCGACGAACGCGGCTGGCAGCGGTACGGCCTGCTGCTCGACTCCGCGTTCCGGCTCGCCGTCGACCGCCGTTTCCGGGCCGGCCAGGAGCGGGCCCCGGTGATCCGGTTCGTGGCGAGTGTGCGGGAGCGGTACGACGTCACCGGCTACGACCTGGACCCGAGGCTCGCCGAGTCGCTGCTCTGGGCCACCCTGGACGGTCGACCCGCCCCCGAGCCGGAGCAACCGTCGACAGTGGCCGCCCAGACGCTGCTGCTGGTCGGGCTGCTCGAAGACGAGGGCCTCTCCCCTGCCGAACTGGACCGCTTCCTGACCGCCGTCGAGGTTGACACCGAACAGGCAGCCGACACCGGGCAGGCAGCCGACACCGGGCAGGCAGCCGACACCGGGCAGGCAGCCGAGACCAAGCAGGCAGACGAGACCGGGCAGCTGGACGACAACGCCGGGCAGGCAGACCACGGCGATCCGCCGGACGGCTCCGATTGGACTCGACCGTGATCGGATCATCCGTTGTCCCGATCGCCGCTCACCGACCCGGGCGGAATTCCGCCGGCGCCGATGTACTAGGTTGATCCGGTACGCGGACGTAGCGCAGTTGGTAGCGCATCACCTTGCCAAGGTGAGGGTCGCGGGTTCGAGTCCCGTCGTCCGCTCCAAGGAATCCCCCGGTCCTGAGGTCAACGGCGCGGGCGGCACCCAACCGGACCGCCTCCCCTCCGTCGAGACCGACGCCGGTCTTTGTCCCGACCGGCCCCGAGTGTGGTTGGCCTGATCGACTCGTAGCGGTGCCCGCCGGCAGCCGCGACGGCCCTGGCGAGGTCGCCCTGCGTATCGCTGACGGGCCGCACCCCCGTCCCACCTGTCACCTCTGAATCAGGTCGGCGACACCCCATGAGAACAGGTCAGATGCACGTGCAGGCAACCGCGCGACATCCCTGCCGCAAGCCGACCCGATAGCGCAAAGATGTAATCCAGTAACGGGCTGTGACGTAGCCCACTGGTAACCGGACTCGTGTGTCCGTTACGGTTTAGCGGACACACGAGTCCGTTTACAGGAGATGCCACATGGCCCACGTACGCATCAGCGACGCCCTCCGCGCCGTCGCCCTCGACCCGACCGAGGACCTCGACACCGCGCTCGACCGGTACTACGCCCCCGGCTACGTCCACCGGGCCGAAGGCCGGGAACTGGACCGGGCAGCGTTCCGACAGATGGTCGTCGCCATCCGCGGCCAGATCCGCGGCGGCACCGTCACCGTGCTCGACGAGGTGGTCGACGGCGACCGGTACGCGGAGCGGCACCGCTACCGGATCACGATGAACGACGGCACGACCGCCCAGAAGGAGGTCGTCGTCTTCGGCCGGTTCGCGCCGGACGGACGCTTCGCCGAACTCGCCGAGACGGGCGCCGACATCGGGGAGAACACCACCTCGGAAGGCCCACGGCTGCCGGATCCGGACCCGGCGACCATCCCTGCGGAGGTCAGCACCTTCCTCAGCGCGCTGCCGCCCGACCCGCAGGTCAGGATGCTCACCCACGCGACCGGCACGGTGAAGCCGTTCATCCAGTTCGCCCGGACCCTGTTCACCGCGCTCGATTTGCCCGACCGCACCCGGGAACTGGTCATCCTCACCACCGCCGAGTACACCGACTGCGATTTCGTCACCGCCCAGCATGTGCCGATGGCCCGGGCGGCCGGCGTCAGCGACGAGACCCTCCGGGTCATCGGCGAGCGCCGGCTCACCGACCCGAGCCTCACCGCGTACGACAGCCTGGTCATGCGTCTCGCCGCCGAGATCACGCAGCGGCCGACCGTACGCGACGAGCTGTTCGCCGAGGCCCGCGAGCACCTCACCGACCGTGAGATCGTCGAGGTCATCCAGGTCGTCGGCTACTACTGGACCTTCGGTCGGGTCAGCACCGTGCTGCAGGTGCCGGTGACCCAGGTCTACGGCGACGAGACGGTGACCAAGCTCGACGCCGAGACGGACTGAACGGCGGTGGCGGTGTGGGACGCTGATGCGGTGACCGAGTCGCGATCCGCCAGTGCCGCCCACCCACACCGGCGCTCCGACGCGCGTCGTAACCAGCAGCTGGTCGTCGCCGCGGCCCAGGAGTTGTTCGCCGAACACGGCCTCGAGGTGACGGTGCCCCAGGTCGCTGCTCGGGCGGGCGTCGGGCGGGCCACCGTCTATCGCAGCTATCCGACCAAGGAAGACCTCGTCGCGGCCGTTGCCGGCGAGCATTTCCACCGGCTGGAAGCTCGGGCACGACAGGCGTTGGCCGCGCCGGACGCGTACCGAGGACTGCACGAATACGTCCTGGCGCTCTTCGACGAACTGGCCCGCAACCGCGGCCTGGCCACCGCCTTCTACGAGGGACGCCTACCGTCGGCCGGAAACCTGCTCGACCTCGTCGGACGGCTGTTGCGCAACGCCGCCGGCACCGGCCACGTCCGACCTGACCTGGACACACGCGACGTGCGGATCGTCCTCTGCGGCGCGGTCCGTCAGCTGATCGTGCTTCGGGAAGACGACCCGGACGTCTGGAACCGGTACGCGACCCTGGTGCTCAACGCGTTCCGTGCCTGACCGGCCCCGGGCGGTGGGCACAGCCGACAGGTCAGCCGGCGACGGCGTAGTACATCAGGAAGGCGACCGGCGAGGCGGCGAAGCAGATCAGGAAGCCGAGTCGGGGATAGCCGGCCGCCCGGCCGGCGACCATCTTCGGCTTGCCCCAGACGCTCATCACCAGGTATCCGACGAAAAACGTCATCGCCGGCAGGCCGGCGCAGCCCCAGGCGAAGACGCCGAACGCCGCGCTGGCCTTCGCCCAGCTGGTGGTGGCGTCCCGGAGTTCGACGGCGGTAAGCATGATCCAGATGATGACCGCGAGCACGGCGGAGCAGATGCCGTAGACGGCAAGCGCGCGCCGACGCGGTGACAGCGTCGGAAACAGCGTCGGCTGCTGGGCCATCGTCTCCGCCTGGACGATCAGCATGTCGGCGCCGTCGGCGGCCTGCCGGGCCAGCTCCAGCTCGCGGTGCGGGTCGGCGGCCCACACGCCGGCCGCCGCCGGCAGGTCGACCGGTCCGCGCTGACCGGGCACATAACCGCCGGTGTCCGCACCGCTCACCGAGGTCGACGGCAGGGCGCGGCGCGCCGGCCCGCCGGCGACCTCCGGGTACGACGTCCCGCCGGTCGCCGGTTCGACATGCTGCTGCCGGACGGGTGGGATGTGCGGGGCGGGTGGCGGGTACCCGTCGTCCCGGAGCGGCTGACGCGGGGCCGGCGGCATCGGCTGTCCCGCGACGGGAGCAGCCGCAGGCGGCGGTGGCTGGGGTGGGATGTGCGGGGCGGGCGTGGAGGCGGGTGGGCCGGGCTGCACCGGCCCGCCCGGCCCCGGAGGCGGTACCGACTTGCCGATCGCCTGGCCGAGTGCGGCCAGCCGGTGCTGTTGGGCGTCGAGCCGCTGGTCGAGTCGGTCGGCGACCGCCTCCGCGCTGCCGCGCTGCTCGGCGACCCGGGCGGTGGCCTGGGCGCCGGACCGGTGCAGGTCGTGCAGGTGCCGGGCGAGTGCGGCGTACTCGGCGAAGCTGGCCACCTCAGTCTCCCTCGTCGTCCGGTTCGTGGCCCCGGCTGACGAACGGCACGATCAGCCGGGTCCGTTGGTCGTGCCGGTCGACCAGCAGCGCCCGGTTCGCCCTCGGGGTGTACGCCAGGTCGTGCTGGCCGAGGTACATCCCGAGTTCGCCGCCGGTGACGTTCAACGCCACCAGGCAGGCGACGTCGTCACGGTTGCTGGAGCCGCCGATGTCGTCGGCGAGCCGCCGCAGTCCCCGCCACCAGCCGAGCAGGTGTACGCCGTGCGCCGGCCCCTGCCGCAGCACCGCCTGCAGGTCGTCGAGCCCGGACCGGAAGTTCTCGTCGCGGGCGGCGAGGGCGCCGCTGGCGCCGTCCATGCCGAACCCGACGACAAAGGTCCGGGCCGGTCCGTCGGTCGGCTGGCCGGCGAGTTTGCGCAGCTCGTCGCGGAGTCCGGCGGCGTCGAGCCGGGTCACCGGATGCCCGGCGCCGGTCAGCTCGTCGATCGTCGACTCGGCGAGGTCGTCGGCGACCGCGACCAACGGCGCGACCAGGAACCGGGCGCTGCCCGGCGGATGCTGGCGGGCCAGGCTGACCGTGGCGGCGTGCAGCACGCTCGCCCCGACCGGGGAGGTGCCGACGACCGCCAGGTGCCGGCCGGGGCTGGCGTCGAGCGGGAAGTTGGCGGTGGTCAGGTCGACGTCGACGGTCCGGCCGACCAGGGCGAGCGGGCGTCGTCCGCCGGCGACCAGTCCCCGGTACGTCGGATCGTCGTCGACGTGCGCCGACTCGTAGCCCTTGAAGACCGCCGGTGGCCGGGAGTTCGACCCGCGGGCCTGCCACAGTTCGTGCCGCAGGGCCGCGACCTCGGTGGCGTTGGCGTGCGCGTCCGGGAACTGGATGACGGTGTTGGCGCCGCCGATCCCGGCCGACGGGTTGACGATCGCCGAGCCGACCGGCAGCGCCCCGGCGGCCTCGTTGAGTTTGTCGAGTACGCCGTTGCCGCCGGGCAGCGCGACCCGGAGCGGGAACTGGCCGAAGATCGAGTCGGTCTTGCCGTACAGGGCTTCGATGCCGGTCATGCTCTGGCTGGCCAGGACCAGGTGGATGCCGTATGAGCGGCCCTTGCGGGCGAGTTCCTCGAGCAGGGCGGCGGCCTCCCGGGCGACCGCGTCGTTGCCGGCGAACAGCACGTGGAACTCGTCGACGACGGCGACGATCCTCGGCACCGGCCTACCGTCCCGGGGCAGGTCGGCGAGCTTCGTGACGCCGTGGCGTTTCAGTGCCGACGCCCGCCGGTTGAGTTCGCGGCGCAGTTCGCGGAGTACGGCGACCCCGTACTCGCGGTCGGACTCGATGCCGACGGCGCGGGCGTGCGGGATCCACGACGGGTCGTGGCCGGTCGGCACGAACTCGGAGAAGCTGACCCCCTCCTTGAAGTCGAGCAGATAGAGGGAGAGTTCGTCGGGTGAGTAGCGGGCGGCGAGTCCGTAGAGGACGTTGAGCAGGAAGACGGTCTTGCCGGAGCCGGTCCGGCCGCCGATCAGCCAGTGTGGGGTCTGGTCGTCGAACGCGCAGATCACCGGGTCCCGGCCGGCGCGGCCGACGACCGCGCGCAGCCCGTTGCCGGACGACTCCGACCACGGCTGGGCGGGCAGCAGGTCCGGAAAGCCGAACTCGGACTCGCGGCGGTGCAGGTCGCCGAGCCGTTCGGCGAGGGCGGCGACCAGGTGCGGTGGCGGGTCGGCGTCGAGGCGTACCGGGGCGGACAGGCCGCTGCCGTCGGCGCTGAACGGATGTCCGGGCGGGTCGCCGATCCAGGCGTACCCCTGGGGGTCGAGGCGGACGGCGGTGGCCGCGCCCAACGGCGGTGGGGTGAGTCCGGCGGACCGGGGTGGGTAGCCGGCGACGAGGACGCAGGTCGCGGCGGTCGGCCCGGCGTGGGTGAGGGCGGCGAGCCGGTGCAGGTCGCGGCCCTCGGGTGCGGAGGCGGCGACCAGGAGCAGCAGTTCAGGGCTGCCGGTGCTGGCGTGCTGGGCGGCCCGGGCGTGCCGTTCGGCGTCGTCGAGCCGTTCGGCGACCTCCGCGTCGGTGGTGGCCGGCGGGTGCAGCACCCCGGCCTCGACCAGGGACCGCAGCGGCAGGAACGTCGCGCCGAGCGCGGCACTGTCCAGTACGGAGACCCGGACCGAGCCGGGTGGTGCGGCGGCCAGCAGCCGGACGACGAGGGTACGCAGCAGCGCGGCGACCGCCGGGTGCCGGGCGTCGGTGTCGAGCGCCAGGTGGGTGCCGCCGGCCAGCGGTACGACGGCCGGGAAGTCGCCGTCGACGGTGTCGGCCCAACCGAGCCGGACCGGGAGCGGGCCGGCGAAGAACCGGGCCGGTTCGGGTTCGGCGGTGAGGGTTTCGCCGACCCGGCGGAGCCGGCCGACGGTGTCGGCGGCCTCCCCGGTGTCGGGTGGGGGGCGGAGTTGGCCGAGTGCCCGGCGGGCGGCGTCCAGGTGTGCCCGGGCCTGCCGGTGGGCGGCGACCGCCCGCCCGAATGTGGCTGACAGTCCCACCCTGCCCCCAACCCGCCTCGGTTTGGTACCGCTGCCCCGACCCCGGCTCGTCGCACGGGCGGCGGACGACGCGTGGGGCGGGTAGTCACCGGAACACTAACCGACGCGGCGCCACGGTGGTTGGTACGCCGGGCGCGTCGCCGGGGCGTGCCGACGGTGCCCGGCGTACGGCTAGGACCCGACCGGGTCGCCGTAGCTGTCCGGGGGCGGTTGGGGCAGCGGGTGGGCGCCCTGCGGGCGTAGCCCGTCGAAGATGATGGCGAGGTAGCGCCGCCACAGGTCGGGCGGGGCGTCCGGCACGTAGCTGACGACGTGGTTGGGCGCGCACATCAGCAGGATGACGTCGGCGCCGGTGACGTCGGCCCGGATCGCGCCGTGTTCGCGGGCCCGGTCGACGAGTCGGTGCACGGTGTGGAATATCCGGGTCCGGAGCCGGGTGACCTCCTCGCTCAGGTCGCCGGCCTCCTGGAGGAACGACAGGTCGCGCTGTTGCCGCTGGTGGGCGGCGGCGGTGAGGAACTCCAGCAGGGCGTCGCCGGGGTCCGCCGCGTCGAGCAGCCGTTCGCCGACGTCGGTCAACGCCTGGATCCGATCCACGACGATCGCGGCGAGCAGGTCGTCCTTGGTGGCGAAGTGCCGGAACACGGTGCCCTTGCCGATGCCTGCCCGGCGGGCGATGTCGGCGACCGAGGCGTCCAGGCCCCGTTCCGCGAACTCGTCCGCGGCGGCGGCCAGCAGCAGCCTGCGGTTGCGGGCGGCGTCGGCGCGCAGCGGGCGGGGCTGGGTCACGGCTGCCACCCTAACAAGTTGACCAGGCGGTCCGCTTATCGCTAGCGTGGCCCCACAACGTGACCGTGCGGTCCGTTTATTTGGAGGTCATCCATGAAGGCAGTCGTCGCGACCGGCTACGGACCACCCGAGGAGTACACCGTGACTGAGGTGCCGACGCCCCGGCCCGGCCCGGGACAGATCCAGGTCCGGATCGCCGCCGCCTCGATCAACCCGGCCGACGTCCGGCTGCCGAGCGGCGACTTCCGCGACGCCGTACCGCTGGAGTTCCCGCACGTACCCGGCAACGACTTCGCCGGCACGGTCAGCGAGGTCGGCGCCGGCGTCACCGCGTACCGGGTCGGTGACGAGATCTTCGGTCAGGCCGTACCCCGGGCGCTGCGGGCGATGGCCGGTACCACCCGGCCGTCGCTGAGCACCGGCTCGCTAGCCGAGTACGCGGTCTTCGAGGCGGACACCCCGTTCCTGACCCACCGTCCGGCCGGCCTCGACCTCGAACAGGCCGCCGCCCTGCCCACCGTCGGCCTGACCGCCCGGGCCCTGGTCGCCACCGGGCAGGTCCGGGCCGGCGAGAGGGTCCTGGTCGTCGGCGCGACCGGCGGCGTCGGCACCACCCTGGTCCCGCTGCTCGCCGACGCCGGGGCACGGGTGGTCGCCACCGCGACCGACACCGACGCCGACCTGCTGCGCCGGCTCGGCGCCGACCAGGTCATCGGATACACCGAGACCGAGTACCCGACCGATGTCGACGTCGTGGTCAACCTGACCCTGCCCAGCGACCAACTGGTCGGCGTGGCCCGCGCGGTCCGCCCGGGCGGACGCCTCCTCACCATCACCTACCCCGTCCCCGAGCAGCAGTGGATCCGCCGGGACGACGTCGAACTGCACTTCGTGCTGGACATGGACGGCACCCTCGGCGGCATGCGCGAGGTCGGCGAACAGGCGGTCGGCGGCGCGCTGCGGGCCACCATCGGCCGCCGGTACAGCCTGGACGAGGGGCCGCAGGCCTGCGTGGACTTCGTCCGCCGACACACCACCGGCAAACTGCTCGTCACGATCTGACCGACGGCGACGCCGGGATCGCCACCGGACGATGGGCCCACACCGACGGGAGCACCACGTGACAACCGACAACGTCCGCGAACTGCGGCAGGCGTTCGACGACGCCGAGTTACGTGCCGACACCGAGCGATTGGAAGCCCTGCTCGCCGATGACTTCGTCTCCATCGGAGACCAGGGCTTCCCACTCGACAAACGGCAGTGGATCGACCGGCACGCCGACTTCGGCTACCTCTCGCTCGAAACGAGCGAGTTGGACGTACGCCGCTACGACCGCGCCGCGATCGTCCGCTGCGTCCAACGCAGCCGGGTGACCTGGCGAGGCGAGGTGATGGCCCTGACCGTCCGGCTGAGCCAGGTGTGGGTGGAACTGCCGGGCGGCTGGCGGCTCGCCGGCATCCAGTTCAGTCCGTACGCCCCGGTCTGAGCCGCTTCCCACCGAACTCGCCGGGGCCTACACGGTGGACGCCCGGCCCCCTCAGCCGAGGTGGCGGCCGCAGGTCGGCGGGGCCGCAGCCCGCCGGCCGCGACGCACCGTTCGGGAGCGTGTCAGGCGTGGAGAAGCGGACCTTCTACCTCAGGAAGCGACAACAGGTCCCAGTGCAGGGTGTGCAGCACCGGCGGGGCGTCCGGGCCGAGCGCGGCGAGGGTGGCCAGGCCGGCCGCCTCCACGTGGTCGTGCACCAGGTCGATGTCGCCGCCGTCCCACAGTCGCCGGACCGCGGCGTGCAGGTGGCTCTGCACGATCCCGCACGCCTGGTTGTACGGGCGCTGCAGGTGGCCGAACTGTCCGTCGGGGAAGATCGCGAGTTTCTCGTCGACCGGGAGTTCGCTGCTGTCGACGGTGCCGAGGACCACCCGGACCCCGAGTCGGCGCAGTTCGGGGACGAGGGTGGCGACCACGTTCTCGATCCCGCCGTACCCCTTCGGCGGCACCGGCAGCCACGGCCCGGCGTTGACCAGGACGGTGAGGCTCATGCGCCGGTCACCGCCAGTCCGGCCGGACGGGCGGACCGGTTCGGGGCGCCGGCCGTCCGGGCCTGGGTCGCCGCGCTCCGGGTCCGCTGCCGGTGCCACCGGGTGCGGAACCGCTCGTCGACGCTGGCCAGCGGTGGCCGTTCGGCGACCGAGACGTCGGTGACCACGATGTCCCGGTCCAGGTTCGGCAGGACCTGGTCGCCGCCGCGCCGGAACTGGGTGAGGACGCCGGCCGGCGGCACCGGGTCGGTGACCAGGCCACGCCGGTGCAGCCGGGACCAGACGGTGTAGAGGATCTGGGCCGACATCCGGCCGAGCGCCTCGGTGTCCTGGTGCCGGTGCAGCCGTTCACCGAGGTCGACCTGGGCGAGGGCGTCCAGGCCGACCAGGTCGACCAGGTCGATCAGCATGGCGATCTCGACGCCGTAGCCGGAGACGAACGGGATCTGGTCCAGGACGGCACGGCGGCCGGCGTACTCGCCGGCGAGCGGCTGGACAAACCCGGCCAGCTCCGGGACGAAGAGGCTGAGCAGCGGGCGGGCCATCAGTTCGGTGACCCGGCCGCCGCCGTCGGGTTCGACCCCGGCGGCGCCGACCAGCGGGCGGTGGTAGAAGCCCTTGACGAACGCGACCGTCGGGTCGGTGAGCAGCGGGCCGAGCAGTCCGGTGACGAAGCGGGGCGAGAAGCGGCGCAGGTCGGCGTCGACAAACGCGACGACGTCGCCGCCGGCCGCGGCGAGACCGGCCCAGAGCGCGTCGCCCTTGCCGTCGAGTCGGGGCAGCCCGCGGGTCATCTGGTCCTGGCTGACCACCCGGGCGCCGGCAGCGGTCGCCACCTCGGCCGTCCCGTCGGTCGAGCGGGAGTCGACGACGATCAGTTCGTCGACAAGCGGGGTCTTCTCGACCAGGTGCCGGCGCAGCGTGTCGATAATCGCGCCGACCGTCGCCTCCTCGTCGCGGGCCGGGATGACCACGCTGACCGTGCTCTCCCCCTTGGCCTTGAGCAGTCGGCGTGCCGTCCACTGTGCGGCGTCGCGGGTACGGTACGTGGTCCACGCCCCGACAACGGGTGAGACGGTGGTCGCTGACTGCCGCACGGGCACCCCCTGGGTCGTGAATGAGCCGGGCCGAACATTCCCTCGATCGGGTCCCGCCAATCGGGTCCCGGGGTAACAGCTTGATCAGCTCGACCGCCGATGACGCGGCGTCGTGATGAACGTTTCATTTCCGGCCGGGCCGGAGAAGGTCGTCGGAGGACGTGGAGTCGACGGTCGGCGGAGACGGTGGGAGGTGACCCGATGCGGGTCTGTCGGGTGGGGCTGGTCGGGGCGGGCAACGTGGCGCAGCGACATGCCCGGGTCCTGGCCGGCTTCGACGACGTACGGATCGTCGGGGTGACGGACGTGGCGGCGGAGTCGGCGCGGCGGCTGGCGGCGGCGTACGACGCCCGGGCTTTCCCGGACCCGGCCGCGCTGCTCGCGGCCGACCTGGACGCGGTGTACGTCTGCGTGCCGCCGTTCGCGCACGGCCCGGTCGAGGAGGCGGTCCTCGAGGCCGGCCTGCCGATGTTCGTGGAGAAGCCGATCGGGCTGGACCGGGAGACCGCGCTGCGGACCGCCGAACTGGTCCGGCACGGCGGGCTGGTGACCGCGGTCGGGCACCACTGGCGATATCTGACCGTGGTCGAGCAGGCCCGCCGGATCCTCGCCGACCGGCCGGTGCGGCTGGTCACCGGCGCCTGGCTGGACAAGGTGCCGCCGGTCGGTTGGTGGCCGCGCCGGGACACCTCCGGCGGGCCGGTGGTGGAGCAGGCCGCGCACGTACTCGACCTGGCCCGGCACCTGGCCGGCGAGGTGGTCGAGGTGTACGCGGCCGGCAATGGTGTCCCGCCGGCGGTCGACGGTGCCGACATCGACTCGGCGACCGCCGTGATTCCGGCACCTTGAACGAGCACCACTTGAGCAGGTTCTTCGGGTACCACCTGCCGTGGTAGATGATCGATGGTTGTTGATCGTCAGCTTCTTTGGGTACCAGTGGCCGGGGGCCGAAGATCGACAGCTTGTTCGGGCACCACCTGGTCGTGGGTGGCCGCGTGGTGGTTGTCAGCGGGTCGCTTCGGCGGGTTGAGGGCTGCGATTGGGTAGGATCTGCGCAGACCGGGTTCTTTCAGGCTCCGCTCCCGATGTGGGGTCTGAAGGGCCCGGCTCTTGCGTGAGGGGTGGGACACGGCGGCGTCGGGACGGTTCGGTCCCGACGCCGCCGTTCGTGGAGGGGGTGGGCGCCGGCGTCCAGGCTCCAATGCAGGGTCGGGTACGCCCTCAACCTACAAAGCGCTGATCAACATCGGTGACCGCGTCGGGGCAACCGGCCTCGGAGGTCTAGAGATCGTCAGCGATCGAGCGACTACACCGGGTGACGACTTGTAGCCCGCACGGCTTCCGGATCTGCCGATGACAGGACGGGTTACCGAAGGTCACGCCAGCTCAAGCCCTGGTACGAGGCGCCTCTGTTAGCAGGTACGCCAGCCGGGTCAGGTCCACCAGGCGAAGATCGGCGTCGACGCCCTTGAGGCCGGCCGTCGTCGCGCCCGCTGCGCGTCCGGCCTCGACCCCGACGGCGGCGTCCTCGACGACGAGGCAATACTCGGGCGGTACGTCGAGCAGCCGGGCGGCGTGCAGGTAGCCCTCCGGATCGGGCTTGCCGGCGCTGACGTCGTCAACCGTGACCAGCACCGGCGGGTCGATACCGGCGGCGGCCAGTCGCGCCTTGGCCAGCCGGGTGTCGGCGCTGGTCACCACCGCCCACGGTAGGCCCAGCCGGGCCAGGGTCACCAGCAGGTCCCGCGCGCCCCGGGTCGGGGTGACGTCGGCGAGATCGTCGTACTGCAGCGCCAACTGCCGCGCGGCCGCCGTCCTGACCTGCGCGTCGTCGAGCGCCGGCAGCAACCGCCGTACGGTGCGCTCGGCTGGGCTGCCGTGGGCGATCGCCAGGGCCGTGGCCGAATCGACGCCATACTCGCCGGCCCACTCCCGCCACGCCCGCTCGACCGCGGCATCGGAGTCCACCAGCGTGCCATCCATGTCCAGCAGGACTGCGGACACCGTCGACAGGTCCATGACCAACCCCCTCGTTTATACTCGCGGTACGAGCATAAGGCGGTGGTCCCCTCCCATGGCAAGCCCTACCCGACAGCGTGCGGACGCGGCCAGATGGCATACCGTGTCGCAGGTACTCGCCGTGCTGGCCCGTCGCCCCGGAATCACCCGCGCGGAGATGGCCCGCGAGCTGGGACTGGCCAGCGGCCTGGCCACCGAGATCACCGCTCGGATGCGCGAGCTGCGGCTACTGACCGAGGCACCGGCCCCGGTCCGTGGGCGTGGCCGACCCACCACCGTGCTACGGCCGCACCCCGAGGGTCCGGTCGTGCTCGCCGTCGACGTGCGTCAGGGACAGTGGCGGCAGGCCGTCATCACCGTCGAGGGGCAGCCGCACGAGTTGCGGCACCACCGGCACCGCAGCCGCCGCCCGGAAACGGTCCTCGGCGCGGTGCGCAAGACGATCGACCACGCCCTGACCCGGTACGGCGGACGGCTCCGGGCGGTGTCCCTGGCCGTCGCCGCCACCATTCATGACCGGCACCTCGTCCAAGCCTCCACTCTCGGCTGGGGACCGGTCGACCTCGACACCCTCACCAGCGGTACGTCCCTGCCACTGCTGATCGGCAACGACGCCACCCTTGCCGCAGCCGCGGAGGCGCGTACCGGGGCGGCAACCGCCGCCGGCACCGCGCTGCACCTCATCGTCGAGGCCGGCATCGGCGGCGCGCTCACCATCGATGGTCGACCCGTCACCGGCGCTCACGGCGCCGCCGGAGAGTACGGACACCTGCCGCTCGGCGACCGCGAGCTGCGCTGCCCGTGCGGCGCCCGTGGTTGCTGGGAACTTGAGGTCGACGGCCGCGCGCTCGCCCGCCATCTCGGCGAACCAGCCCCGACCGACCCGCACGGTTACACCCGCGACGTCCTCAACCGCACCGGTCACGACACCCGGGCCCGACAGGCGGTCACCACCGTCGCGCAAGCCCTCGCCGCCGGCATCGCCGGCCTGGTCAACATCCACGATCCCGACCTGATCACCCTCGGCGGCCTCGGTCCCGCCCTGCGCGACGCCGCCCGGGTTGCCTTTCAGAACGCCTACACCGGGGGCCTCATGACCTCGCACCGCACCCAGCCGCCCCCAGTCGTTGACGCCACCCATGGCGACGACGGGCCGCTGCGCGGCGCCGCGATCATCGGCCTCGACCACACCACCAGCGAAGCGGCTCTCGCGAACTGGGCCACCAGCAGCCGATCGCCGGATCGCGGGCCGGCGCGGCGGTGACGAGACGTTCAGGACGAGTTTGGACGGCCCGGCCCGTTACCCTGCTTCTCCTGCCCAGCCGTATTCGTCCCCGCCCGCACCAAACAGGAAGTGCCGCCGCGAATCAAACACCTTGATTGAGCACCGCTCAGGCAGATTCTTCAAGTACCGGAGGAACCGACGGCGCCGTCTAGACGAGTTGTTCCGAATCCCGGTCAGTGGTCGTAGGCGATCAGTGACCGGGTGACGGGTGCACCGGTCTTGTTGTTGTGCCAGATCGCGGCGGTCATCGCGAGGAGGCGTTGGGCCACCCGTAC
>NZ_JBDPLT010000083.1:0-16039 GCF_039871775.1 Plantactinospora sp. B5E13 | reverse complement strand
GCTTCGGCACCAACCGGCTCCTACCGAAGATCCTCGATCTACCCGAACACGTTTGGATCAACAAACCAGAGGCGGAACCTCAGGCCGCATAACTCCCGCTGGCCTCAAATCCTTGACACGTTCCGTCGTCCAGAGTGTGATGGCGGCCACGGTAACGTGGAACGACGGTTATCCTCCGCTCAGGGGAACGTTCTACTCCCCCGGCTCGGTCATCACCTGACCACTACTTCCGCTGAAAAGCCCTCCCAGAGCGGACGCTGACAGTCCGCCCGTCATCGGGAGGGCTTCAGCATGTCCGCCCCATCAGGGTCATGCCGTCCCAGGCTCACCGGATGAGTTGAGACCGAACTGGCCCACGTACCGTCAACGGCACGGAGGCTGGCGTTGACGAGACGACTGGCCGGCGGGCCAACATGCGTAACGGCCACGGGGCGAAGACGGTGCCGACTGAGGTCGGGCCGTGCGATCCCCCGTCGAGCAACGGCCACGGGGCTCCGTCCCACCCGGCCACGACGACGGCCGTCCGAAAGCCGGCGCGTCACCTGCTCCAAATTTGCTCCCAACGTAAGGGGCAGAATCAGAACGGTTCGTTACCGAAGATCCGGCAACGAACCGCATGACCTGCTTATATAGCTGGTGGGCGATACTGGATTTGAACCAGACCTCTTCCGTGTCAAGGGACGATCCGCAACCCTCCGACCAGCAGGGATACGAGTACCCCTGGTAGGTGCGGGGCGGATTAGAGCAGCTCAGACGGGTTGAGCGCCGTTCGGCGCTGTTGGGAGCGCCCTCCTGCTCCCAATTTGCTCCCCACCACCCTCGTCCAGCGGCGACAGCAGCGGGGGGCGAGTGCGCTGGCAGCCGATGTGCGGGCGTTCGCTCGTCGCTGACCGCTCGGGCGAGTGAGGGCGGCCGGTAGGGGCGCGGCTCGACCCTTCCAGGCCGAGCCGCTTTGTCACGCGCGGGTGAACTCCATGACCCAGTTCGATTCCCAGGTCTGTCCGCCGTCGGCGGAGAATTCCTGCTCCCACCGCGCCGAGGTGGGTGTGATGTCGGACCAGATGAAGTGTGCCTTGATCGGCTTGCCGTCGTAGGTGTCGTCGCCGTAGAAGTCGCCCCGGCCGTCGGTGAAGGTGCCCACGACCGGCGGGTCGAGCAGGCCGGTACGGCTGCTTGCCCAGTAGATCGACCACTCCTTTCGTTCGACGTCGAACAGACGCAGGGTGAAGCCACGGCTGCCGAGCGTCGGGAAGATGATCTCTTCAGCGTGGCCGGCGCCGTTGAAGATCGACCGGCAGGTTGTGGTGCCGGGGAAGGTCTCCCAGTCGTCGCTGCCGGCGAACAGCGTCTTGAGCCGACGGTTGACCACGTTCCACGAGCCGATGAAAAAGTCGAAGTCGTTCATGACGACGATCATGGCGGGCTACCCCTGACATCTTCTGTCAGTGGCCTGGCAGACTTTCCCAAATGCGTGCCAGTCGACTGTTGTCCCTGCTGCTGTTGCTGCAGAATCGGGGTCGGATGAGCGCCGCACAGCTGGCCACGGAACTCGGTGTCACCGCCCGGACCGTCTACCGCGACGTCGAGGCCCTCGCCGCGGCGGGCGTGCCGATCTACGCCGAATCGGGCCCCACCGGTGGATACCAACTCATGGACGGCTACCGCACCCGACTGACCGGGCTGACCGCCGACGAGGCCGAATCGCTGTTCCTGACCGGCATGCCGCAGCCAGCCGCCGAACTGGGCCTGGGCGCCCAGGTGGCCGCCGCCGAACTCAAACTGATGGCGGCGCTGCCCACCCCGTACCGGGATGCGTCGATACGCATCCGGCAGCGGTTCCACCTCGACGCACCCGGCTGGTACCGGCAGCCCGACACGGTGCCGCACCTGCTCGCCGTAGCCGAGGCACTCTGGCAGGACCAGGCCATCGAGGTCCGGTACCGTCGCTGGGCACCCCGGCCCGGCGAGGTCACCCGGCGGCTGCACCCGCTGGGACTCGTACTCAAGGCCGGGGTCTGGTACCTGATCGCCGCCGGACGAGGCCAGCCACGCACCTACCGCGTCTCGGCCATCGTGGACCTGCGGCCGCTGCCCGAGCGGTTCGCCCGGCCTGACGGCTTCGATCTGCCCGAGTTCTGGCGGGCGCACGTCGAACGGTACGAGCGGGCCGACACCGACGAGGTCGCCACCGTACGCCTCACGCCGAACGGGGTCACCGCCCTCCCCGACGTCCTCGGTCCGAAGGCCGCCCGGCTGGCGCGGCGCACCCTTACGCCCGCCGACCCGGACGGCTGGCGCCAAGCCACCATCCCGTTGGAGAACGTGCCACACACCGCCGCGACCCTGCTCCGGCTCGGCGCGGACGTCCAGGTTCTCGCCCCCGCGCAGCTCGTCGCCCGCATGACCGACACGATCCAGGCGATGGCCCGCCTCTATCCCACATGACCAACACGAGCAGTACCACGGCGGCCCACGCACGCTCATGCCGCGACTCGCTCGCTACGCCGCGGTGGCGTACCAGGTCGGTTACATCACGGTGACCGGGTAACCGATCGCGGCGACGTCTCTTCGGAGATCGGCGACGGTGGCGTGTGGGTTCAGCGCCCGTACCACGGCGTCGCTGAGCGGCCGGTGTGCGACGACGTGCTCGACCACCACACGGTCCACCTCCATCTCGTAGTAGTCGCCGGCAAACTCGACGAACCGGTCGACGATGTCGTCCAGCAGGATCTCCAGCATCGCGGAGCCGTCCGGCCCGGGGTCGTACGGTCCGCGCGACGGAGGAAAGGTGATGCCCGCACCGGCGCCCCAGCGGTCGTCACCGGCCAGCCGCCACAGCACGGCGGTGGCGAGGAACCTTCCCGACTCGTCAGAGAACGCGGGTTCCTTCAGTTGCGGAGACAACACCGCCGGGATGCCGTCGGTCAGGCCGGGCCACACCCCGCGGTCCGGATCGCGGTACGGCGACATCGCCGACTCGTGGTCGAAGACCCGGATGAACGCGCCATCGCCGGTGAACACGACCGCCCACTCATCACCGCCGTCGTTGCTCATCAGCGCCGCCTCGTCGTCACCCCACTGCGTGTAGCCGTAGTACGGCGCGCCACCGTCAATCACACACTCCAGCACGGCCAGCGCTTTGCACCGCTGCCGCAGCACGTCGATGCCGGGCAGGCCGGCGGCGATGTCGTACACGTCCACCGGATGACCCTACGCGGCGGGTACGACGTGATCACCCACCTGGTTGCCCCTCGCGGCGGCCGTACGCTCCGGTCGCCTCGCACCTGACGGCCGCGATGAGTGGCACACCGCGAGCCACCACCGGTCAGTCGAGTGTGATGGGTTGGGCATCGTGCGCTATCCACAGGCCCGGTCCACGGTCCAGCCGTGGGCGCGCTCCCCGCGGCAACGGCAACGGCCACGGCAACCGTACGGTGCTGGCCGCGGATGCGGGCGGGAACATGTGCGGCAGCGTCGGCCCGACGGCCGTGGCAAGCGTGCCGTCGTCGCCGGAGTGCATGACCCGGTTGACCACACCCATCGCGACGTGTCCGGTCCGGATTTCGGCGGCCGCGGCCGCGACGTCAGGCAGCGTCAGATCGGCGAGCAGCCGCCGTACCAGGACACCCTCGCCCCACAACGCCTCCGCCGGGATCGGGAGCCGGCCCAGCCAGGGCAACAGGATCGCCGCCCGGCCGGTGAGCGACGGCATGGCGTCGGTGAGCCGTCGACGGACGTCGTCGATCCGCGCATCGGACAGCTCGCCGGCCTGCTGACCGGTGACCGTGACCAACACCGGGTGCAACACGTCAGGGATCCGGCGCTCGACCAGGTACCGCTTGCCGACTTTCCCGGCGGGCGGAACTGCGGGCGACCCTCGTGCAGGTTCAACAGGTCGGCCAGCGGCGCCACGAAGCAGGCCAGTTGGCCCGGCACCCCGTGCCCGGCCAGAAACAGGTGGAGCGCCGCCGGATCCGCCACGGCGGGGTCGTTACGGAACCGCGACCGCTCCCAACTGACCGAGCCGTAACCATGATGCCCAACACCTCGCCCCCGCTGTCGCGGAGCACGAGCGTCGGCCCACCCCGACAACGACAGATGTCACCGGTGAACCGGCCCGTCGTGGTCAACACACGCAACGCCTCGGCCGTCCCAGCCCCGCGTAGCTCGGCCAGAACCGCACGATCGGGAAGAGGACCACCATCCTCACCCCCTTCGACGACCTGCACCAGGCGTGTTCGGGACCAGACATCATCAAGCCATCCGATCATCCGCACCCTCCTGCAACCGGCCGTCCGGCGGAATTCCTGGGACTGTACAAATAACGGCTGATCGACCGATCAAGGGAGAGACGCCAGATGACGACCGAGACCACCGTGGGACAGCCGGCTGCCGAGCCGTCGGGTGCGGTCACGGACGAGCAGTTGATCGCAATGTTGGTCGATCGGGCTCGTGGTGACGGGCTGAAGCTGACTGGTGAGGGTGGGCTGCTGCAACAGCTCACGAAGGATGGGCGGCCGGTTCCCGCAGGCCGGAGCCGCTCCACCCGGGGGCTTCCAGCCACCGGAAGGCATGCAACTGCCGGACGGCATGCAGCTACCGGAGGGTATGCCGCGTCCGGACGGCGACGCCGCCGGTGGGCGGGGTCGGCCGCCGGTGGGCGGGGTCGGCCGGGCGGTCTCGGCGGCAACAAGCTCAAGGAACGTTTCCTTGCCAGCGCCGCTTTCAAGCCGGTGTACGAGGACGCCTACCGCGACCTCTACCAGAAGATCTACGCGGACGGGACGGCGTTGAACGCCATCGAGAGCATCACCAAGGTGCTGTCCACCGTCGACGGCTACGACGAGCAGAAGACGACGGCGGACGTCGAGCAACTGAAGACGCTCCTCCGGCAACGGACGTCGCATCTCGCCACCGACAGCGTCATCACCAGCGGGTGAGGTGTTAACCGGGCGACGGGACGCAGAACCCTGCGGCCGGTGGTGTGCCTTGGAGGCACACCACCGGCCGCAAGCGGCGTGCAGCTACGGAGCGGTGCCGGTCCCGGATCCGCCCGACCGATGTCGGTAACAGCGGGACAGCGGAGTCGATGGGCCCCGTAGCCACGGGTGACGATGCGGGGCGCAGCACGCGAGCTGCGGATTTGCGCGCTCCTGCCGATCGGACCGAACCTGGGCCTACGGCGTGGTGGTTGCGGTCGGGCGGAGCACGTCACACGCCTGCATGGCCTCGGCGACCTTCGGGTCCCTGGTAGCCGGGTTGGCCCGCAGGTCGACACCCCGGTCGGCGAGGCAGTTGCGGTACGCCGCGCTGGCGTCGCGGTTGCCGCCGCCCGGGCCGTCTTGGCCGCCGGGGCCGTTGCCTGCCGGGCCGCCGCTGGGCCGCACCGATGCGCAGGCTTCCTGAGCCCTCTGCCAGGTCGCGTCGTCGACTCCCTCCGGGCGGAAGCCACCCATCCGGCCGCCGCCCGGCCCACCGGACGGGAACGCGGTGGGACGCCCGGATGGGAAGCCGCTGGGTCGGCCCGAGGGGAACGCGGTCGGCCGGCCGGAGGGGAACGCGCTGGGTCGGCCGGAGGGGAAGGTGTTCGAGATGTCGATGCCCTGGTCGCGGAGGCAGTCGAGGTATGCCGAGGCTCCGTTCGGCGCGCCTGTGGGGTCCTGGCCGGGGTCGCTGGATCCGCCGTCGCCGTCCGAGCCGCAGCCGGCCGCCAGGAGCAGCGCCGCCGACCCGGCGGCCAGCGCCAGCGTCCATCGCGGGCGGGGAGACTGTCGCGTGCGCAGAGACACAGGTCCTCCATCCTCGTCGTGCCGCCGGATCGGGAAACGCGGCACGCTGGCCAATGCAACCGCCACTACCTCCGGGCCAGGTCAGACCAAGCTCAAAGAACCCTTCGAATCGACTCTGAGGGAACTCCGAGGTACGGCTCAGCCACCTGCGAGGTGAGGCACCGATACTCGCCGCTCATGGGCTTGTTCCGGAAAAGATGGCGTGGCCGCGGCCGGCTCGCCATGTGCGGCGTCGCCGCGCTGGTCGTGATCGGCACTGCGGTGGCGTGGACGCTGCACAGGGCAGAGCCGGCCCCGACGGACGGGAGTGACACCGTACGGGTTGACCGGGGTGAGGTGGTCACGGCTGTCGCGACGACCGGAACCCTCGAGCCGGCACAGACGCGCACGCTCGGCTTCGCCGCCGACGGCACGGTGACGGCGGTCAACGTACGCCCCGGAGATCAGGTGAAGACTGGTCAGGTACTCGCCGAGATCGACGCCACCGGCGCGGAGGAGCGGGTCGCCGACACGCAGAAGTCGCTCGACGACGCGGAGGAGGCCCTGCAGGACGCGGAGAAGGCGGCCGACGGCAGGGCCGGCGCCTGCCCCGTCTCCGCACCCCGGACCGGGCAGGCCGTCGAGGTTGGCATGGTCGCCGGTCGCGGCGCGCCGCCGTCGCCGTCGGTCACGCCGTCGGTGTCACCGAGCAGCCAGCCGTCGCCGTCGCCGACCCGGTCAACTCGACCGCCCGCCGGCCAGCCGTCGGCGAGCCAGCCACCCCACTCCGCTGGCGGCCAGGCACCCGGCAGTGGTCAGGTACCAGGTGGTCAGGTACCGGACGGTCAGGCGCCGGGTGGCGGCCGGGGTGCCGAGTGTTCCGGTCAGCGGGCCGGGGATCCAGTACTCGCAGCGCAGCAGCGGGTGACGAGCGCCGAGGTCGCGCTCGCCGAGGCGGAGGACCGGCTGGCCGGTACGAAGATCAAGGCGCCGATCGGCGGAAAGGTGCTCACGGTGGCCGGCGCGGTGGGTGCCGACGTCGGCACCGGCGGCACGTTCGTCACCCTCGCCGACGTGGCGGGCATGCAGGTGGCCGCCGATGTCCCGGAGGCATACGCGGGCCGCCTGAAGATCGGCCAGAGCGCGACCATCACGCTCGCGAACCGGCCGGACGAGGAGTTCACCGCCCGGGTCGTACGGGTCGACCCGGTCGGCGCCGCCGACGGCGACCTGGTGCGCTACGGCGTCGTCCTCGCCTTCGAGACGGTTCCGGCGGAGCTTCTGGTGGGCCAGAGCGCGAACGTGCGGGTGCGTACCGGTGAGGTCACCGGGGTGCTGCGGGTGCCCTCGACGGCGGTGCGCGGCGACGGAACCGTCATGGTCAGGACCGCCGCCGGCGATCAGGCCCGGGCCGTCGAGGTCGGGCTGCGCGGCGACCGATACACGGAGATCAAGACTGGGCTGGTCGGGGGCGACGAGGTGGTCACAGCCGGCGTCGAGGGAAGTCCCAGCTAATTCTGAGGTAGCTCCGATAGAAGGGATGACGTGGCTGGACGGTTGACCCGGGTGCTCGTCGTCGACGACGAGCCCAATATCTGTGCCCTGCTGTCGGCGACGCTGCGGCTCATCGAGTTCGACGTACGGGTCGCCGCTGGTGGGTACGAGGCGTTGGCGGCGGCGGTCGAGTTCGAGCCGGACCTGGTGGTGCTGGACGTGATGCTGCCCGACCTCGACGGGTTCCAGGTCGCGCAGCGGCTGCGGGCCGGGCCGGGCCCCCACGTTCCGGTGCTGTTCCTGACCGCCCGCGACGCGGTCGAGGACCGCATCTCCGGCCTGACCGTCGGCGCCGACGACTACGTCACCAAGCCGTTCAGCCTCGAGGAGGTGGTGCTGCGCATCCGGGCGATCCTGCGTCGCAGCCGCATCGAGCCGGACGGCGACACCGGCGTGCTGCGGTACGCCGACGTCGAGCTCGACGAGGACGCGCACGAGGTGCGTCGCGGCGGCCGGCTGGTCGACCTGTCGCCGACCGAGTTCAACCTGCTGCGCTACCTGCTGGTGAACGCGGGCCGGGTGGTGAGCAAGGCGCAGATCCTGGACCGGGTCTGGAACTACGACTTCGGCGGCGACGGCCGGATCGTCGAGTCGTACGTCTACTACCTCCGTAAGAAGATCGACTGCTGGGAGCCGCCCTTGATCCACACGGTCCGTGGTGTGGGTTACGCGCTGCGCCGGCCCCCGGACGAATGAGAATGCCCAGGTGGCGACAGTGGACGTTGCGGTCCCGCCTCGTCGTCGCCGTCGCCGCGCTCAGCGCCGTCGCCCTGGTCGTGTCGAACGCGGCAGGCATCGTGCTGCTGCGTCAGTACCTCACCGACCAGATCGACAACCAGCTCGCCGGGATGCGGCACGTCGCGGCCCGCCCGTTCCCGCCCGACCAGGCCGGCGACAGCCCGTTCCCCCGGGGCCGCTTCGACATGTATCGCACCATCCTGGTCTTCGACTCCGCCGGCCGCCGGCTGCCGTCCCCGTCGCCCGACGAGATCTCACCACCCGAGGTGGGGGCGCTCGCCGCGCTGCGGGAGAAGGCGGACGACGGGCCGTTCACCGTGGAGTCCGTCGACGGCGAGGACCACTGGCGGGTGGCGGTGGTCACCCAACCCGACGGCGGAGTGGCCGTACCGGCGATCTCGCTCCGACAGGTCGAGGCGACCGCCGACCTGCTGCTCGCCATCGACCTGGTCGTGATGCTCGTCGTGCTGTTCCTGCTCGCGCTGGTCGCCGCCGCGGTGGTCCGGATCGGCCTGCGCCCACTGATCCGGATGGAGAGCACCTCCGCCGCGATCACCGCCGGCGACCTGACCCACCGCGTCGACGACGCCGACCCGCACACCGAGTCGGGCCGGCTGGGCATCGCGCTGAACTCGATGCTCGACCGGATCGAGTCGGAGGTCGCCGCGCGGACCGCGTCCGAGCAGCGACTCCGGCAGTTCGTCGCCGACGCGTCGCACGAGCTGCGCACCCCGCTCACCTCGATCCGCGGCTTCGCCGAGCTGTACCGACGCGGCGGAGCGCCGCCCGGACGGCTACTCGACGAGACGATGTCCCGGATCGAGGGCGAAGCCGCCCGGATGGGGCTGCTGGTCGAGGACATGCTGCTGCTGGCCCGGCTGGACCGCCAGAGGAAGCCGCAGCGGCGCCCGGTCGACCTGCTCGCGATCGCCGCCGACACGATCCGCGACGCGCACGCCCGCCGCCCCGACCGCCCGGTCCGGCTGGCCAGCTTCGGCGGCGACCAGTGCGCGTTCGACCCGGTGACGGTCCTCGGCGACGAGCACGGACTACGCCAGGTCGCCACCAACCTGGTCGCGAACGCGCTGCAGCACACACCGCCGCAGACCGACATCACCGTACGGGTCGGCCGGCTCGCCACCTACCGGCCCCGCCGTCACACGGCCGCGACGGTCGGCGAGGAGCCGCCACCGCGTACGCCGCTCGCCGTGTTCGAGGTCGCCGACAACGGCCCCGGCCTGCCACCGGAACACGCCGGCCGGGTCTTCGAGCGGCTCTACCGGGCCGATCCGAGCCGCGCCCGCAGCAACGGCGGCTCCGGGCTCGGTCTGTCGATCGTCGCCGCGATCGTGCACGGTCACGGCGGCCGGGTCGAACTGGAGACAAGCCCCGGCCAGGGGGCCGCGTTCCGGGTGCTGCTGCCCACCGGTTCCCAGTCAGCTTTGAGCTAGCGCGGGGCTTGCTCCGAGCCGCCTCCTGCAAGCTGTCGCGCATGCGCCACACCCTCCCGAGGCTGCGCAGGCCGTCGCTTCCGAGACTGCGGACGTCGCCAGCCCTGATCGTCAACGTCATCCTCGCCCTGGCCGTGGCCGGCGCGGCCACCTGGGCGTACACGTCGTTCAGCACCGCAGAGGCCGCCGAGCCGGGCTCCGGCGGTAGCCGCACCGTCGCCGCGGCCCACGGTACGGTCACCGCGACGGTCTCCGCCGCCGGCAGCGTCCGTAGCGCCTCGACGGCGACGGCCACGTTCGCCACCTCCGGCACCGTCACCGCGATCCGGGTGCAGGTCGGCGACAAGGTGACCAAGGGCCAGGCGCTGGCGGTGGTGGACGACACCGCCGCGCGGCGGCAATTCGACGCCGCCCGGGCCAACCTCGACGCCGCGCAGGCCGCGCTCGACCGGGCGCAGGATGCCGACGGCGACACCTCCGAGGCCGAGGCGCAGGTGGACCAGGCCGAACTCGACGTCGACGAGGCCGAGGACGCCGTCGCCGGTACCACCCTCAAGGCGCCGATGGCCGGCACGGTGACCGCCGTCAACGGCACCGTCGGCGGATCCGCCTCCGGAAACGGCGGCACCGGCAACAACAACAACACGAACGGCGGCGGCAACGCACCGGGCGGCACCTCCAACAGCGGCGGCGACACCGGGTCCGGGTCGGTGGCCGGCTTCATCGAGATCGCCGACCTGACCCGGCTGGAGGTCTTCGCGTCGATCGCCGAGGCGGACGCGACGAAGCTCAAAACCGGCCAGACCGGCACCGTCACCTGGAACGCCCTACCCGAGGCGCGGTCCACGGCCAAGCTCGCCGCCGTCGACCCGAACGCGACGACGGCGAACAACGTCGTCACCTACGGGGTCACGTTCACCCTCGACGACCTGCCCGACGGGGTACGCGCCGGCCAGAGCGTCAACGTGTCGGTCACCGTCGGCCAGGCCGCCAACGTCGTCTACGTCAACTCGGCCGCCGTCACCAGCGCGGGCAACCGGCACACCGTCACCGTGATGGAGAACGGCCAACGAACCGTCCGCGCGGTCGAAGTCGGCCTCGAAGGCGACAACACGACCGAGATCACGTCCGGGTTGACCGCCGGAGAGCAGGTCCTGATCGACACGCCGAGCAACTCGTCCAACCAGGGGACATCCCCGGGCGGCGGCTTCCCCGGCGGCGGAGCGGGACCCGGCGGCGGGTTCCCCGGCGGCGGAGGCCCGCCCGGCGGCGGACGGCTCGGAGGTGGCCGGTGACCGTCCTCGACGTACGCGCCGTCACGAAGGTGTACGGCCAGGGCGCCGCGACCGTGCACGCACTACGCGGCGTGTCGCTGACCGTCGCACGCGGCGAATACGTGGCGATCATGGGTTCGTCCGGCTCCGGCAAGTCGACCCTGATGAACATCCTCGGCTGCCTCGACATCCCCACCACCGGCCAGTACCTGCTCGACGGCGTCGACGTGAGCCGGCTCAACGACCGCCAACTCGCCCTGGTCCGCAACCGACGTATCGGCTTCGTCTTCCAGTCGTTCAACCTGATCCCCCGCACCACTGCGGTCGCCAACGTCGAACTGCCCTTGGCCTACGCCGGGATCAAGGCGGCCGGGCGCCGTCGACGGGCCCGAGCCGCCCTGGACCTGGTCGGGCTCGCCCAGCGCGCAGACCACGAGCCGAACCAGCTCTCCGGCGGCCAGCAGCAGCGCGTCGCGGTGGCCCGAGCCCTGGTCACCGAGCCCGCCCTGGTGCTCGCCGACGAACCGACCGGCAACCTCGACAGCCGGTCGACCGAGGACATCCTCGGCATCTTCGACGACCTGCACGCCGCCGGCCGCACCATCCTGCTCATCACCCACGAGGACGACGTCGCCGCCCGCGCCAGCCGCCTGATCCGGCTCGTCGACGGCCAGCTCGTCACCGACGTCCTACAGCAGCGGGTGCCGGCATGAGCATCCTCGAGGTGCTGCGGTTCGCGGTACGCGGGATCGGCGCCAACAAACTCCGCTCCGGCCTCACCATGCTCGGCATCCTGATCGGCGTCGCGGCCGTGATCCTGCTGGTCGCCGTCGGCAACGGTTCCGCCCGTCAGGTCGCCGACCGGATCGAGGCACTGGGCACCAAAACCCTGACCGTGCAGGGTGTCGGCGGCAGCGACGCCCTCACCCCGACCGTCGCCGACGCGCTCGACGACCCCGTCCTCGCCCCCGACATCGCGTCGGTGTCACCCGTGACCAGCACCCAGGCGACCCTGACCTACCAGGGCACCGATTACTCGGCACAACAACTCGTCGGCAGCACCCCGAGCTACTTCGCCGCGTCGAACTCGCCGGTCGGCGCCGGCGCGACGTTCACCGCCGACGACGTCACACAGGGCCGCCCCGTCGTGGTGATCGGGCAGACCGTCGCCGACGAACTGTTCCCCGGCGTCGACCCCGTCGGCAAGGAGATCACCGCCAACGGTGCCCTGTTCACGGTCATCGGCGTACTGGACGAGAAGAGCAGCGCCTCCGGCTTCATGGACGCCAACGACGTCGCGATCGCACCACTGACCGCGGTCCAGCAGGCACTGACCGGCTACGGGGCGCTCACCTCGATCGTGGTCGAGGCCCGTACCCCGGAGAAGGTGACGGACGCGCAGGCACAGGCCTCCCTGATCCTGTCCCAGCGAATCCAGACGCCCGCCACCTCGAACACCCAGCCGTACCGCATCCAGAACGCGTCCCAGCTCCTGCAGACCCAGACCGAGACGGCCGACACGTTCACCACCCTGCTCGGCGCCGTCGCCGGCATCAGCCTGCTGGTCGGCGGCATCGGCATCACCAACATCATGCTCGTCACGGTCACCGAACGCACCCGCGAGATCGGCATCCGCAAAGCCCTCGGCGCACCACGACGGGCCATCCTTACCCAATTCCTGGCCGAGGCCACCATGCTGAGCCTGCTCGGCGGCGGCTTGGGCGTCGCCGCCGCCTACATCGGCAGCAACTTCACCATCGTCGGCGTCCGACCGGTCATCGTGCCCAGCTCGATCGCGCTCGCCCTGTGCGTATCGGTCGCGATCGGGCTCTTCTTCGGCAGCGTGCCTGCCAACCGGGCAGCCCGGCTCCGTCCCATCGACGCCCTCCGCTACGAATAACCCCAGGAGAACCTTGTGACTGCATCCACATTGGACGTCGAACTCGCCGCCGCGGCGAACCGCCGCTGGTGGAACAGGACAACACTCGTCCTCGCCGTCGCGCTACTCCTCGTCGGCGGCCTGGTAGCCGGAATCGAGGTACAGAAAGCATTCGGCGCACAACCCACCAGCACAGGACCAGGCGGGTTCCGGGGACAGGGCGGCTTCACCCCACCCACCGCCTTCCCAGGCGGCGGCGCACCCGGCGGCGGCACCCAAGACGGACGAGGACGAGCCGCAGCCACCACCGGAACCGTGAAACTCGTCGATGGCACCACCATCTACCTACAGACAGAGTCAGGCGAGGTGATCACCATCCGCACCGACGGCGACACGAACGTGCAGGTTCCCGGCGAGTTGAAGGCTTTCAAGGCCGGCGACAAGGTCAGCGCCGACGGCGACACCGACGCCGACGGCTCGATAACCGCGTCGACGCTCACGAAAACCGACTGAGGCCACGACACGCAGCCAACGGAGAGCGCGATGAACGACGCGTCGGACACCGGCGGAGCCATCTGGGTGTTCGGTGACATCACCCGCGTCGCCGGCCTGAGCCTGCACCTACCAGCCACATGGTCCATCCGACCAAGCCAGGACATCACCAATATCAAATCCGGCGACCTCGTACTGCTCGTCCACCCGACCATCAACGAAGTCGTCGCCATGGATCGGCAACTCGCCCACCGACCACAACTGGTAGTGCTGCTCGACGAATCAAGCCCGGCGGCCACCATAGCCGCAGTACTTGGGGCAGGAGCCGACGTGTGCGTGCGCGCCAGTGCAACCGCTGTCCTGGCCAGCCACCTACTCGCCTGCCGCCGTCGGCTGCACCGCGCGAGCTGACTCCTCGTCGACCGTGACCACACGGCGATCAGGCTCCCCATCCCTCGTGACGACGAGGTCCGGACAACTCCACCACAGGTGTGCACGACAGCAGACTCAGTAGTAGTTCCGGGGCTGTCTCGCCAACGGAGACCTCTCTGCTGCCGGCGGGTTGACAAGAGAGGTGTGCCGTTGGCGAGACAGCCCCCGTTGAACGAGTTTTGGCACCGTACAGGCCTCCGGGGTTGGTCAGTGGTGCTTCGAAACGCGCAGCGGGAAGGTCGGGGCGCCGACGGTGTCGAGCGTCGTGGTGTTCGCCGCCAGGTAGCTGTCCAGATACGGCGACCGGTCGCCCTGGGTGGGCGAGTCGAACCGGGGATCCTGCACCGCCAAGCCGAGCCGGGCGTCGGTGACCGTGACGGTCTGGCCCGAGGGGACCGGGCGCCAGCCCCGCGAGGTGATGGTGCCGATCTGGACCCCGAGCCGGTGCCCGCGCTCGAAGGTCCAGTCGTTCGCCTTCAGCGGGAACCGCGTGGACCCGTCGCCGTCCAGCGCCGCCACCATCTCGTTGAACATCGTCGCCCGGCCGTCTGGGGCGACGTCCCACAGCCGCACCCAGACGTTGCCCGCCCCCTGTGTCTTCAGGGTGATCTCCGGGGTGCCCGTGACGCGCACCCGCTTCGCCGCTGCCGTGGAGAAGCTCCAGTAGTTGTTGCCCGGCGCGTCGGCGGCCAGCGCACCCGCCCGCGAACCGGCCTCCGGCGCGTGCTCGATGTCCCAGCCCGCGGTCATCGGCTCGGCGGTGCGCTGCGCAGCCTGGCCGCCGTCGTCGACGTACCGACCGGGCGACAACCGCGCCGTGTACGAGTCGTGCGTCACCGGCCACGTCGACTGGGCGCGCCAGTTGCCGAGACTGTCCGCGACGGCGAACGCCGGGTCTTTCACCGACGGTGCGATGCCCCGCAGGTGCAGGTCGTAGAAGCGCATCACCTCGTCGAACCAGCCGGCCCGGCCCATCTTGAGCCGGCCCTCGTCGTCGGTCTCGTTGCCGCGGACGTGTTCCCAATGACCGAGCCAGCCCCGTTTCGGGCCCTTGTGGTTGGCCAGGTACTGCTGCATGTCCTCGGGCTTGGTGTTGGGCTCGATGAAGCCCGACGTGACGAACAAGGGCGTGCGGGTGCCGGCAGCGCGGGCGGCGAAGTCACGGGCACGCCAGTACGCCGAGTTCGGGTCGCGGTTCTGAGTGTCGGTGTTGTTGGCGATCTCGCACTCGGGGTGGCTCTTCTCCCACTCCGCGTTGGCCTTGTAGCGGTCGCTGTCGTCGGGCAGCGGCGCCATCGTCGCGATCGAGTAGTAGCCGCGCGGGCTGCTGGTCGCGTTGGAGCGCGGCACTCCGTTGCTGAACAGGTAGTTGTACCTGTCCCAGGTCGGTTGTTGGGCCACGACCGCCCGCAGCGGCTTGAGCTTGAGGACGTTGGCCGCCAGTCCGGTGTTGGCGTCGTAGGACTTGCCGTACATGCCGACCTTTCCCGTCGACCACGGCTGGCGCGCGGCCCACTCGACGGCCGCCTTAACGTCGGCCTGCTCGCCCGGGCCGAGGAAGTCCAGGCAGCCCGTGCTGCCGCCGAAGCCGCGCAGGTCGACCATCACGAAGGTGTAGCCACGCGCCATGAGCCGCGCGCCGTCGATCAGGTCCTGGAAGCGCCCCGACGGACCGACCTGGTCGAAGCCGCCGGGAGAGGTCTCCCCGGCGTGCGCGAAGTACGGACCCACCGACAGGATCACCGGCGTCTTCGCATGCGCCGGCAGGTGTGCCGGACGCAGCACGTCGGCGTGCAGCTCGACGCCGCTGCCGTCCGACGACGGGAAGTACGCCTCCGTCCACGCCGCCCCTTCGGGAACCCGTGGGTTGTCCTCGTGGCTGATCGGCGCGCCATCGGACGTCGGTGCGGCCTGTGCCACCGAGGGTAGGCCCGTGGTGAGGCTCGCGATGATGGCCAGCGCACCTGCCGCCGCGACGGGTCCGGCCATCCTCCTCCGAACAGTCATCCAACCTCCGCCTAACTCCAGACGAGGCCACCTGGTTGGCCATTGATGCTAGCGATCATTGGCGGCCAGGTATCCCACAGTTACCTCGCCGTGACCTTAGGACCACCGCCGACTCAACCCCGAACCCGCCGCGATGCTGCCGGTGCCGGGCTGGTCGGGCCGGTGTTCGCGGGCGACCGCGCCGGCCAGCGCGTCGCCCGCCGCCGCCGGCGCCGATCAAGCGTTGCTGGGGGCGCTCCGCCGTACGGTGCCCGAAAGTACCCCCTCTAGTGCTCTGTTTCGTAAATAGCTATCCGTTTAGTAGGCTGTGCGTGTGCCGCGTGCTGCCGCACCGCTGGTGCTCGAAACCGGTCAACGGGAACTGCTGGAGTCTCTTGCCAAGTCGCGTACGGTCGAGCATCGGCTGGTGCAGCGGGCGCAGGTGCTGCTGCGCGCCGCGGACGG
>NZ_JBDPLT010000082.1:0-17787 GCF_039871775.1 Plantactinospora sp. B5E13 | reverse complement strand
GTCGACTCCCGGTCGGGAGTCGACGGCCCCGTTGGCCCGGTTCCGGGCGGCGCCGCCCGGTCCTCGTGGTCGCGTGGTCGGACCGCGCCGCTACTGCTCCGTCAGTCGTCCGGTACGCCGGCTGCGTTGGGCCGGTGGGATCGCCGGGGCCCGGCCGGCGGTGCCCCGGGCCGGTCGGGCCGACCGCCGGGCGGCGTTCTCGGCCAGCCACTCGAGGGTCTCGTCGGGACTGAGTGCCGCCCCCTGCAACCACTCGAAGATGACGTTGTACGTCGCGATCTCGTGCTGGTCGGTGAGGATCAGGTTCTTCGACTGCCCCTCGATCGCCAGGGTCTCCGGGTCCTGCAGCTCGGCGAACCGGTACAGCGAGAACCCGGTGTGCGGCAGGTACCAGTCGGCGATCGCCGTCTCGGCGAGCAGCACCTGGAGCGTGACGTTCGGCAGTGCGGCGAGCTTGCGCAACTGGGCCAACTGGGCGCGTACGACCTCCCGGGGACCGGCCCGGCTGCCCAGGGCCGCCTCCTCGATCACCGCCGAGTAGCGCGGCGGCTCGCTGCCCCGGGTGAGCAGCGACTGCCGGGCCATCCGGGCGGCCACCTCGGTCTCCGGGTCCTCGGTGTCGTCGTGCTCGGGATCGGTCACCAGCTTGCGTGAGGAGAGGATGCGCACCTTGGCGTACCCCTTGGTCTGCAGCAGGCCGGGGACGATCACCGGGCTGTACTCGCGGATCTCGGCGCAACCGGCCTCCAGCTCCGCGAAGACCTGCTGCCGTGGGGTCATCACCTGGTACGACCGCAGCCAGCTCCGGATGTCGCCGGCCTCGCCGACGATGTTGACCAGGTCGTCCCGGACCGGGCCGGTGACCCGGTACAGGTCGAGCAGGTCGAGTACGTCCTTCAGGTCCGGCCGGCTGCGGCCGTTCTCGAGTCGGGAGAGTTTGGACGCCGAGGCCCAGCCCACCGCCTCGATGACCTGGTCACCGGTGAGCTTGGCGTTCTCCCGCAGGCGGCGCAGTTCCGCGCCGAGCCGGCGTCGTCGCAGGATCGGGCTGGGTTGAGGAGGCACTGGATTCTCGCTATCGATCGCGTCGGGCCCTGGTGGGCTGGGTGTGGACGGTCCGTTGCGCGCCCCAGCGGACCAGTATGCCCCTCGCTGCGCACTGTCCGCTGCTGAATCGACACGGCGTGTCGCAATGGGTGATGGTTGCCTGTTGTTGGCGCTCCACCCTGTCCACGTTCGACGACGCCCCCATCCCGAAGGGACCGCCCGATGCGAACCGTCCTGCGCCGCCCCGACTTCCGGCTCCTCTTCGCCGGCCTCGCGTTCAGCATGACCGCAGAGTCGATCATGTTGTTGGCGTTGGCCGTCTGGGTCAAGGACCTGACCGGTTCGGACGGCATGGCCGGCGCGACCATCTTCGCGATGATCGCGCCGATGGTCTTCGCCCCGATCGTCGGCTGGGTGGTGGACCGGTTCCGGCGCCGGCCCTTCCTGATCGCCGCGAACCTCGGTACCGCGCTGGTCCTGACCCCGCTGTTCCTGGTCCGCGACCGGGACGACGTCTGGATCATCTACGCGGTCGGCGCCCTCTACGGCCTCGGCTACGTCGCGCTCAACGCGGCGCTGAACGGCCTGCTCAAGGAGATCATGCCCGAGGACCTGATGGCCGACGCGAACGGCGCGCTGCAGACCGTCAAACAGGGACTACGGCTGGTCGGCCCACTGGCCGGTGCGGCGCTCTACACCACGGCGGGCGGCTGGCCGCTGGCCCTCGTCGGGGTGCTGGGTTTCCTGGCCGCCGCGACCGCGGTCACCCTGCTGCGCGTCGACGAGCCGGGGCCACAGCGCAGCCGGTTGCGCTGGCTGACCGAGATGGGGGCGGGCCTGCGGCACCTGACCGGCGAACCGGCCCTGCGCCGGGCCGTGGTCGGGGTCGCGCTGGCCGTACTGGTGATGGGTTTCAGCGAGTCGTTGATCTTCGCGTACGTCGACCGGGGGCTCGGCCGGGAACCCGCCTTCGTCGGCGTGCTGGTGACCGTACAGGGCATCGGCGGGCTGCTCGGCGGGCTGCTCTCGCCCGTGGTGGTGCGCCGGTTCGGCGAGGTGGCCGCCCTCGCCCTCGGGGTGGCCAGCTTCGGGACCGGCGCGCTGCTGCTCGCGTACCCGACGCTCTGGCTGGCGTTCGTCGCCCTGGTCCTGCTCGGCTTCAACCTGCCGATCGCCCTGGTCGGGATGGCGACGCTGATCCAGCGTCGTACCCCGGGGTTCCTGCTCGGCCGGGTCGGCGCGGCGTCGGCGGCGTTGATCAGCGGACCGCAGGCGGTCTCCATCGGCACCGGCGCGCTGCTGGTCGGGGTGCTGGACTACCGGCTGCTCTTCGTGGCGATGACGGTGGTGATGACCGTGGCGGCGAGCTACCTGTGGGCCGGTCGACGGCTCAGCCCGCCGGCGGCCGCCCGACCGCCGGTGGCGGTACCGGCGGCGATCCCCAGGCCACGCGACGGCCGGTCCGACACCACCGTCCCGGCGGCCCGGTCTGACACTGTCGCCCCGGCGGCCCGGTCCGACACCGTCGTGACGGCGGCCCGGTCCGACACCGCCGTGGCGCCGACGGCGCCCGCCGTCACGACGGGCGCCCTGCCGGGCGGCGGAACGACCGGCGGGCAGCGCTGAACGGACGGGCGGTCGGGAAGGCCCCTTCCTCTGCACGTTGCGACAGGAAGGGGCCTTCCGGACAGGTCAGTTTCCGGCGAGCGCGGCCAGCTGCTTCTTGACGTCGACGATCGACGGGTTGGTCAGCGCGGTGCCGTCCGGGAACCGGACGGTCGGCACCGTCTGGTTGCCACCGTTGACGCTCATCACGTACTCGGCGGCCGCCGGGTCCTGCTCGATGTCCACCACCTGGTAGCCGATGCCCTCCCGGTCGAACTGCGACTTCAGCCGGTGGCAGTAACCGCACCAGGACGTGGAATACATCGTCAACATCGTCGGGACCTCCGCGGTGTGCGTGTCGTCGGGCCAGGTCGGGCCGATGGGGGTCGGCCGGACATCGGATCGGACGGGATGTCGATCACACAGGCTAAAGGTGCAACGTCGGCGGGGGCTGCCATGATTCCTAGCTGTGGCGGCTGACTCAGACCTGGAACGGATCCTGGCCGGGCTCGACCCGGAGCAGCGGACGGCGGTGACCGCGCCGGCCGGGCCGGTTTGCATCCTGGCCGGCGCCGGCACCGGCAAGACCAGAGCGATCACCCACCGGATCGCGTACCGGGTGCGTAGCGGTGAGATCGCCGCCCGGCATGTGCTCGCGGTCACCTTCACCGCGCGGGCCGCCGCCGAGATGCGGGCCCGGCTCGGTGGGCTCGGGGTGCCGGGGGTGCAGGCCCGGACGTTCCACGGCGCCGCGCTGCGCCAGGTCCGCTACTTCGCACCCCGGCTGCTCGCCGGCCGGGAGATGCCCGAACTGCTGGACAGCAAGGTGCGGCTGGTCACCCTGGCCGCCGCCCGGGCCGGGCTGCGTACCGACCGGGCCGCCGCCCGGGACCTGGCCGGCGAGATCGAGTGGGCCAAGTCGTCGCTGGTCGAGCCGGGGGAGTACGTGGTCGCGGCGGCCAAGGCCACCCGGGAGACCCCGTTCGAGCCGGCGAAGGTCGCCGAGGTCTTCACCGCCTACGAGAAGGCGAAACGGGCCAACGGGGTGATCGACTTCGAGGACATGCTGCGGGCCGCGGTCTGGGGGATCGAGGAACACCCGGACGTCGCCGAGCAGATCCGGACCCAGTACCGGCACTTTGTCGTCGACGAGTACCAGGACGTGAACCCGCTGCAGCAACGGCTGCTGGACGCCTGGCTCGGCGGCCGGGAGGACCTGACCGTGGTCGGCGACGCCAGCCAGACGATCTACTCGTTCACCGGCGCCACCTCCGGCCACCTGATCGACTTTCCCCGCCACCACCGGGACGCGGTGGTGGTCCGGCTGGTCCGGGACTACCGCTCGACGCCGCAGGTGGTCGGACTGGCCAACGCGGTGATCCGACAGGCCAGCGGCGCCGAGGCCCGGCTGCGACTGGAACTGGTCGGACAGCGCCCGCCGGGCCCCGAACCGGACGTGCGGATCTTCCCCGACGAGCCGGCCGAGGCCGCCGCGGTCGCGGTCCGGTGCCGGGAGCTGATCGCCGCCGGCACACCGGCCCGGGAGATCGCGGTCCTGTTCCGGACCAACGCCCAGTCCGAGGCGTACGAGAAGGCGCTGGCCGAGGCGGAGGTGCCGTACCAGGTCCAGGGTGCGGAGCGGTTCTTCGAACGGGCCGAGGTCCGGCAGGCGCTGGTCGCGCTCCGGGCGGCGACCCGGAGCACACCGGGGGACACCCCGCTGGTGCCGGCCGTGGTCGAGGCGCTGACCGCGGTCGGCTGGGCACCGGATCAACCCCCGTCCGGCGGTGCCGCCCGGGAACGCTGGGAGGCGCTCGCCGCGCTGGTCCAGCTCGCCGAGGAGTACGCGGCCAGCCCGGCCGTCCTGCCGATCGGTGAGGCAGCCACTGTCGAACGGCCGGCCTCGTTGGCGGACTTCAACGAGGAGCTGGCCCGGCGGGCCGCCGCGCAGCACGTACCGACGGTCGAGGGGGTGACCCTGGCCTCGCTGCACTCGGCCAAGGGACTGGAGTGGGATGCGGTGTTCCTGGTCGGGCTCTCCGACGGCACCCTGCCGACCAGCTACGCCCGCACACCGGAGCAGGTCGAGGAGGAACGGCGGCTGCTCTACGTCGGGGTCACCCGGGCCCGGGAGTGGCTCTGGCTGTCGTACGGACTGGCCCGCTCGCCGGGCGGCCGGTCCCGGCGTCCGTGCCGGTTCCTGCCCCAGTTCGACCGGTCCGGCGGTGGCCGGCCGGGCGGTGGGCGTACGTCGGAGGGCGCCGGGAGCGGTCGGAAAGCCGACCGTCGGCGGGTGGTCGTCTCGTGTCGGGTCTGCGGCGCGACCCTGCTCGCCGGGGCGGACCGGAAGTTGGGCCGGTGCGCGGACTGCCCGTCGGACCTGGACGAGGGGCTCTACGAGCGGCTGCGCGAGTGGCGCAGCCGGGTCTCCGGTGCGCAGAAGGTCCCCGCCTACGTGGTCTTCACCGACGCCACCCTGTTGGCGCTCGCCGAGCGGCGTCCGTCCCGGTCGGAGGAGCTGCTCGCCATCGCCGGCATCGGTCCCCGCAAACTCGGCCTGTACGGCGACGCGGTACTCGCGTTGATCGATGGGTCCGAGGTCGACGACGTGCTGATGGCGGCCGGTCCGGAGGACGGCGGAGCGGCCCCGGAAGAAAGTTCTGTAATCCAGCCGTAAATCGTTTGCCCTCGCCCCCGGGGGAGGCATAGCCTCATGGCACACCTTTGAGAGCGGCGGCTTTCCGGCTGCTCACGAGGGGTTTGAGTCCGATGTTGGTTACGAGTGAGAGTCAGGAGGCGAGTCCCATGGTGACGAAGACGTATCTCGTCGAGCGACCGTGGGCGCTGCCCGCTGTCCTCGCTCCGCTGTCGGAGGCCCGGTGCATCCTGGCCGCCGACACCCCACGGCTTTCGCCGGCGCACCAGGTCTCGACCCAGGCCGAGCTGGGTCAGGCCCGCGTGTCCGTCGAGCGCCAGGGGACCAGTGGATTCACGGGCAATGGCATCCGGGTCGGCGTCAAGCGGATGGATGTCAGCGGGGTTCCACCTCGAGGGAGACCGGTCTAGCACAGACCTGCCGGCTCACCTCGAGGCCGCGGAACCCGTACACCGGGATCCGCGGCCTTAGTTATTTCCGCACTACAGCAGTACGTCGGAACTGCGATCTACGAGATCGGAACGAGAGAGAGGTGACCGGGCGATGAGTCTGGCGTTGGCCACCCTCGACGCGAACGTCGAGTGGGAGGCGAACCTGCCCTGCCGGAAGTTCGACCCTGACCTGTGGTTCGCCGACTCGCCTGCCGAGCTGGAGCTGGCCAAGTCGCTCTGCGGGGACTGCCCGCTGCGCGTCGAGTGCCTGGCCGGTGCGGTGGAGCGGGCCGAGCCGTGGGGTGTCTGGGGCGGCGAGATCTTCGAGCGTGGCGCGGTTGTTCCGCGCAAGCGGCCCCGTGGCCGTCCGCGCAAGGAGGACGTCGCCCGGGACGCGGCGCTCCGGGTCGAGGCCCAGGCGCGGCTGGCGGCCAACGGGCTCGCCGAGTCGCGCAACACGGTCCGGCTGGCGGCCTGACATGAACCCGATCCGTACGACCGCCGGATTCGCTCCGGCACCCCGGGTCGCCGAGGTAACCGCGGCGACGTCGACCAATCAAGCCCTGCCCACCCTGAGCGGAGTACCGAAGATGTATCTCATCCACGAAGCGTTGTCCCGGGCCCGAATGCGGCGGCCTCAGGCCGGTCGCACCATCACGAGCACTGAGGCAACCCGTTCTGCCCGTACGATCGCCATCGAGGCCCGCCGCCGGGCCGCGCGCGATCTGGGCAGCCTGTAACAGATCCCGTCGGCGGGTGTGCCCGCCGACCTGACGAACCGTCGAGCCGAGATGACCGAGGGGCCCGTCGCGGTGGAGAGATCCACCGGCGACGGGCCCCTCGCCACGTCCGACCCGAGCTGGCCTGACTGCCCCGACCGGGCCTGATTTGGCCGGCCTGGCACAGTCTGGTTCAGGGCACCGGGGCGAATCCGGGTAGCCAGCGTTCCACGATGCCCCGGTACGGCGCCTTCGCCTCCAGTTGGCAGAGCACCCCGATCGAACCGAGGGTGACCCGGTGGATCAGCAGGTACGAGGGGGGCAGGTTGAGCTGCCGACCCAGCTGGTAGGCGGGCGACCGGGGGTTGGCGATCCGGGCCGCCTCGACCCGCAGCCAGGCACGGGTGAACCGGAACTCCTCGACCGACAGCGGTTGCAGGATCGGCATCAGGAAGTCGAGTACGGCCTGGGCGTCGATCGGGTTGTCGACCCGGATGAAGCCCTCCTCGCGCAGCCCGGCGACCACGGCGTCGGCCTCGCCGGCCAGGGCCAGCCGGACCAGCCGGCCGATCGGCTCCGGGTGCCCGCCGGGGAGTCGGGCCACCGCCCCGAAGTCGATCACCCCGAGTCGACCGTCCGGGAGCAGTCGGAAATTGCCCGGGTGCGGGTCGGCGTGCAGCAGCCCGGCCCGCATCGGCGCGGAGAAGTGCAGGGTGGCCATCAGCCGGCCGGCCTGGTCGCGTTCGGCCTCCGTACCGGAGTCGATGATCTGGGACAGCGGCTTTCCCTCGACCCAGTCCGTCACCAGGACCTGGGGCGCGGCCGCCACCACACCGGGGACGAAGATCTCCGGGTCGTCGGCGTACGCGGCGGCGAAGGCGCGCTGGCTCTCCGCCTCCAGCTGGTAGTCGAGTTCTTCGCTGATCCGTTCGCGGAGCTCGCTGAGCAGCGGCTTGATGTCCAGGCCGGGCTGGATGGCCCGGAACATGGCGCCGAGCCGGGACAGCTGCTTGAGGTCGGAGAGCAGCGCCGGCCCGGCACCCGGGTACTGCACCTTGACCGCCACCGGCCGACCGGTCGGCGTCGTCTCCTCCTGGTCGGCGGCCCCGGCGCGGGTTCTACCGCCCCGGCGTCGACCGGCGGGCGGGACCGGGGCGTCGGTCTTCCAGATCGCCCGGTGCACCTGCCCGATGCTCGCGGCCGCCGCCGGCTTGTCGTCGAATTCGAGGAAGTACGACCGCCAGTCCGGCCCGAGCTGCTCGGCGAGCACCTTGTGCACGCTGGCGGCCGGCAGCGGTGGCGCCGCCTCCTGGAGCTTGGTCAACGCCTGCCGGTACGGTGCCGCGATCTCCTCCGGCAGGGCCGCCTCGAATACCGACAGGGCCTGGCCGAACTTCATCGCACCGCCCTTGAGCTGCCCGAGGACGCTGAACAGTTGCTCGGCGGTGCGTTGCTGGATCTCGTTCGAGATCACCTCGGAGGCGAGCCCGGTCACCCGCTTGCCGACGCCGAGCACGGTCCGGCCCGCGAAGCCGAGCGGCAGAGCGGCGAGCTTGGCGGTCCGGGAGACGGCACGGCGCGGGATGTCGGTCACCAGATCATTGTTACCGACGCGACGCCGTTGCGGCCGCCGTCGGCAGGTGGCTCGGGCCACGTCCTGCCAGCGATGGTGCCCGTTTTCGCAGCTGGCCCGGTGCGCAGGGCGGTTTCGTCACGCCGTGGGCGGGATCGTGCTATTGCCGGAAGCCGCCAGTCGGCCCACCGGACGGTGGTTCAGCCACCCCGGCGTCGGGCTGCCGGGCCCAGCGGGCTGCCACCCCGACTACCGACCCGGTGGGCGGCGGCGACCGCAGCCACAGGCCGGGTGGGGTGGCCAGGTACGTCGCCGGACCCGGCCCGGCCAGGGCAGCTCCACCGCCCCACCGACCGTCTCCGGGGCGCCGCCCTCGAGGAAGGCGAGTACCTCGGCGACGGTGTAGCCGACCGCGCTGATCAGGTTGACGGTCAGACAGGGTTCCGGCGTGGTGCCACCGGCCAGTTGGGCGGCCAGCCCGGGCCAGCCGGGGTCGCGGTCCTGTCTGTGCAGGTCCAGGCAGTTGAGGCAGGGCGAGCCGGAGACCGGGACCAGGGGACCGACGACCGGTGTGCCGTCCCGCAGGTCGAGCAGCAGGTGAGCCTGTCGCCGCTGGGCGAAACCGGCGGCGAGCAGCCCGGCGGGCCGGTCGGCGCCGACCTGGACCACCAGGTCGGCGTCTCCGCGTCGCAGCGGCCGGGTGTCGGTGCCGGGGATGCAGCGGACGATCGCCTCGGCGACGGCCGTGGCGCGCGGTCGGCGTACGTCGGAGGCGGGGAGTCCACCGCCGGAGGAGTCGGTCGGGAGGACCGGACCGGCCAGGTCGGGGTGGACGTGGCCGATCCCGGCCTGGGCCAGGGCGATCGCGAGCGGGGCGGCGAGCCGGCCCGGACCGGTCACCACGACCCGGGCGGCTGCCCGGCGGCGGAGGAGCTGGGCGGGGGTGCCGGGTGTGTCCGGTCCGCGCAGGGCGAGGGCGGCGGCCTCGGCGGCGAGGCGTTGGCGTACCGGCTCGGCGAGGTCGGTGGGGAACAGGGTGTGCCCGGCGACGACCAGGCCGGCGGCCCGCAGGGTGTCGATCAGGGTACGGGCGTCGTCCCGGGTGACGTTGATGTTGTCGGCGTGCTCCAGGACGGCCCGCTCACTCCGGGTGCCGTCGAGCAGGTCGAGGAGCCGGGCGGTGGCCGGGTTGGCCAGCTCGACCAGGACCGCACGGCGGGGGTCGAGGCCCAGTTGCAGGGTGTGCCGGTCCCGCCAGAGACGGGCGAGGCCGGGCAGCAGGGTGGGTCGGGGCAGCACGTTTCGGGTCATGGCGTGACACGCTGTCACCGCGTCGGTTCGGCGTACCGGCCGTTGTCCACAACGTACCGGCGCTGCGCACCGCTCTATCCACAGGATTTGACAGGTTTTCCACAACCCGTAGGTAACTTTTGTCGCCGCGTGGACATGTTGTCCGGTGTCCGTACCGCGACAGCCGGTGGGCTGGAAAGCGGGAAGGGGTGGCTGTTCGCCACCCCTTCCCGCAGCTCGCGTCCTGTCGAGGTCAGACCTTGGCCTTGCCCAGGATCCGGTTGACGGTCGTGCCGCAGACCGGGCACTTGCCCTTGGCCATGTTCATGCCCGTCTTGGAAACCTCGACGTTGCCCTCGAAGTCACGCTTCTCCTTGCACTTGACGCAGTAACCGTTGTAGGTCTGGGCCCTTTCGGCCACGGTGCCCTCCTCGTCTCTTTCGTCGGCTCTTTCGAGCCTGACGTGCGCCCGGCGGCGGGCCACGTAGGCGCCAGCGCTGGGGTTTCTCCGCGGCCACCGCTGTGACCGCCGGTCCGCGGACCCTACCCAGATCTGGGCAGTTCCATGTCAGCAATCTGTCGACACTGTGAGGAAGCCGACGACCAGAGTGTGCATGCCGGAATAGGTCGGATAAGTCAGTTTCGCAGGGACACGCCGGATGAACCGCGTCGAACGGCCGTCCGGGGGGCTGGAAACATCGGTCCAGCATGATCGTCTACCGTGGGCGACGCGGTCCGGCAGAGCCGCCGCAGACCCGCTCGGTGCTCGCGGGACGATCATCTTAATGAATTTTTTCCGGACGGTTCAGGGCTAACCGGTATTTTTCCGGCGGCAATCTCCGTGTTGACTCTTGCGGTCCCCTGGTTGGTAAGCATTAGTTTTCCATCGTGAACGAAACCCGGGGCGGCGCGGACCGGTAATGGCGGGGTTGCGCAAGCCGGTCGTCGAGGTACGGCGCAGTCAGCGTCGGCGCCGGACGGTGTCCGCCTATCGGGACGGCGAGCGCGTCGTGGTGCTCATCCCCGACCAGTTCTCCCGGGCCGAGGAGAGCGAGTGGGTGGACCGGATGCTCGCCCGGCTCGCCGCCCGCGAGGAACGGGCCGGTCGCTCCGACGAGGAACTCCTGCTCCGCTCCCGTCGACTCATCGACCGCTACCTCAGCGAACACGGGCGGGCTGCGGTCCCGGCGAGCGTCCGCTGGGTGACGAATCAGAATGGTCGTTGGGGTTCGTGTACGCCCGCCGACCGGACCATTCGGATCTCCCACCGGATCCAGGAAATGCCGGACTGGGTGATCGACTACGTGTTGCTGCACGAGTTGGCGCACCTCGTGGTGCCGAGCCACAACGCACGATTCTGGGCCCTGGTCGGCCGTTACCCGAAGACCGAGCGGGCCCGGGGCTACCTGGAGGGTGTCGCGGCCGCCGCCGGCATCGAACTGGCCGACTGAGCCGCCGGTTGGGCCGCCGGGCCTGTCCGGCCGCCGGCGTCCGGGCCGTCGTCGGGCCGTACTAGGGTCGGGCGGTGGCCCGCCGTGTGATCGTGGTGATGCTCGGACCCGTCCCCTGGGCGCCGCCGGGGACCGAACCGGCGCGCTGGCGCTCCGCGCTCGCCGAGGACGTGGTCGACCTGGTCGCCACCCTCAACGGGGTGGACGCCGCGATCGCCGCCACCGCCGCCGACCGGGCCCTGGCCGACGCGATCGGATGGCCCGGCATGCCCGTCTACGACCTCGCGACCAACCGGGTCGGCGCGGTGCTCGCCGCCGCCGCCGAGGACGGCTACGACCAGGCGGCCGTCGTCGCCGCCGACGCACCGGACGTGCCGGGGCTGCTGCTCGGCAAGCTGCTTCGCCCGCTGACCACCCGTACGGTCGTGGTCGCGCCCGCGCTCGGTCCGGAACCGGGCCTGCTCGGGGTGGCGGCCCGGCTACCGGCACCGGACTGGCTGCCCGAGATCGATCTGGACGTCGCCGACGTCCGCCTCATCCGGGGCGCCGCCCCACGACCGGCCGAGGTCGCGGTCAGCCCGGGCTGGCGGCGTCTCCGGGGCGCGGCGGACCTGGCCACCCTCGACCCGGCCGTCGAGGGCTGGGACACCACCCGGATGCTGCTCGGCCGCTGAACCGGGCAGGCGGGTGGGCAGGACGGGCCGGTTTCCCGGCCGGCCCTGCCCCGAGACCTACTCCGGCCTACCGGAACCGGCGGCGCCCGGCCCGTCGGACTCGTCCGGCCTGTCGGACTGCCCCGGCCCCGGCTCGTCGGTACGGTCCTCGGCGGACCCGGCGGACCCGGCGGACCCGGCGGGCCGGTCCTGGCCCGGCTCGGCCGGGCCGGGCACGGTGAAGTCGAAGTCGTCGAGGTCACCGAGGTCGAGCTGGGAGCGGGCGAAGGCGTCCGGGTCGGCGAAGTCCGACTCGCCGGGCAGCAGGTCCGGGTGGCCCCAGAGAGCGTCCCGTCCGGCGATGCCCCGGTGCTCGGTCAACGCCGCCCACAGTGCCGCCGCCTCCCGCAGCCGGCGGGGACGCAGCTCCAGCCCGACCAGCGCGGCGAACGTCTGCTCCGCCGGACCGCCGGCCGCCCGACGGCGGCGGAACGCCTCGCTGAGCCGGTTGACGTTCGGCAGCCGGCCCGCCGCGGCGGTGTCCACGACGTGGCACACCCAGCCCTCGACCAGGGCGAGGGTGGTCTCCAGCCGGGTCAGCGAGGCCTTCTGCGCCGGGGTGTCCTCCGGGGTGAAGATCCCCTCCACGGCCAGCGTCTGCATCGACTCCGGGTTCGTCGGATCGAGTCGGCCCATCGCCTCCTCGATCGCCTCCCGGTTCACCGTGATGCCGGCCGCGTACATCTCGACGGCGGTGAGGACGTGGCCGCGCAGCCAGGGCACGTGCTGGAAGAGCCGCTGGTGCGCCGCCTCACGCAGGGCGACGTAGAGGCGTACCTCGTCCTCGGGCAGCTCCAGGCCCTCGCCGTACTCCTTGATGTTGGCCGGGACGAGCGCGGCCGTGCCGGCCGGGCCGAGCGGCAGGCCGATGTCACCGGCCGAGAGCACCTCGGCGGCGAGCGAGCCGAGCGCCTGCCCGAGCTGTCCGCCGAACAACGCCCCACCGAGCGTGCTGAGCATGGACTGCATCGGGCCGAGCTGCGCCCGGGCCTCCGGCGGTACCAGGTCACCCATCGCGCCGACCATCCGCCCGGCGACCGGGTCGCAGAGCTTCCGCCAGACGTCGAGGGTCCGGTAGATCCACTCGTTGCGGTTCCACGCCACCGAGAGACGGATGCCGGAGGGATGTGCCGAGGCGGGTTCGAGCCACAGGTCGGCGAGGCGGAGCGCCTCCTCGACCGCGTTGCGCTCGTACGGCGTCACGGCCGGGTCGCCGGCCGCGGCGAGCTGGCTGGCCGCGACCTGGCGGGCCAGGTCCCAGTTGACCGGGCCGCTGCCCGGCGCGGCGAGCAGTTGCTGCAGCTGGGCCATGAACTGCTGCATCTGCCGCGGGTCGTTGGGGTCGGGCGGTTGACCACCCGGCAGGGCGAAGCCGAACGGAATATCAGGCACCCGTCCACGGTACGCGCGCCGAACCTCCGTACGCCCGCCCCGGTGTTGCGCCGACAGTGAACCCGGGAAAACCCTGAGCTGTCCCACCCACCCCGGCTCGGGGAAGAGACGGGTTCACCCGGCGGGCGGCCAGCCGCCGCTCGGTACGCTTCGGCCTATGAGACGTCGCGGTGTCACGGTTCTGCTCGGTGCGGTGATCACCGCCCTGCTCAGCCTCGGTCTGCTCGCGGCCCCGATCCCGTACGTCGTACTCGGCCCCGGCCCGACGGTGGACACCCTGGGCCGGCAGGACGACAAGGAGGTGATCCAGGTGTCCGGCCGGGAGACCTCCACCTCCGCCGGGCAGTTGCGGCTCACCACGGTCGGCGTCCAGCCCGAGGTCAAACTGATCACCGCGATCGCCGGTTGGTTCTCCTCCGACGAGGCCGTGGTGCCGTACGAGCTGATCTACCCGCCGGGGGAGACGCAGCAGCAGGTGGAGCAGCGCAACGCCGAGGACTTCGCCGCGTCGCAGACCAGCGCCGAGACCGCGGCGCTGCGCGAACTCGGGTTCCCGGTACGGGTGACCGTCAAGAACGTCGTCGCGGGCGGTGCCTCGGACGGCGTCCTGAAGGCCGGGGACGTCATCACCTCGGTCGACGGGCAGCCGGTGCCGACCGCCGGCACGCTGACCCGGTTGGTGCAGGCCAAGCCGGCGGGCAGCACGCTGACGATCGGCTACACCCGGGACGGCGCCGACGCCACCGCGACCGTGGTGACCCGGTCCACCGACGGCGGACCGCCCCGGATCGGCGTCGAAATCGAGCAGCAGCAGCCGCACCCGTTCGAGCTGAAGATCGACCTGGGCGACATCGGTGGCCCGAGCGCCGGCCTGATGTTCGCCCTCGGCATCGTCGACAAGCTCACCCCCGAGGACCTGACCGGTGGCCGGATCATCGCCGGCACCGGCACGATCAACGACGAGGGTCAGGTCGGGCCGATCGGCGGGATCCCGCAGAAGCTCGTCGGGGCGAAGCACGCCGGTGCGACGTACTTCCTGGTGCCGGCCGACAACTGTGCGGAGGCGGTCCGCAACGCCCAGCCGGGACTGCCGATGGCCCGGATCGGGACCCTGCAGGACGCGCTCGCCGCGTTGGCCACCATCCGGGCGGGTGGGCAGCCGCCGAAGTGCTGAACCGACCGGTGGTGGTAGGGGACCGATCGTATTCAGGAATACCCCGTAGTCTAGGTGCCTGATCAGAGCCGGTCACTTCCGAACGTGCGGAGCCAACAGTGGTCATGCGTAGCAGCCCCCTACCAAGAATGAGTCGGCGCGGCCGCGTCACCGTGGGCGTACTCCTCGGGGTGTTCCTACTGCTCACCCTGCTCGGCTGGGGTGTGCAGGCGTGGACCGACTGGCTCTGGTTCCAGGAGGTCGACTACACCGAGGTCTTCTCCGGCGTGCTGGTCACCCGGATCCTGCTCTTCGTCGCGGTCGGTCTGGCGATGGCACTGCTGGTGGCCGGCAACATGTGGCTGGCCTACCGGCTCCGTCCGCTGCTGCGGCCGAACTCGCCGGAACAGGTGACGCTGGAGCGGTACCGCTCGGTCCTGGCGCCCCGGATCGGGGCCTGGCTCGCGGCGATCGGGGTTGTCGTCGGGCTCTTCGCCGGCCTCTCCGCACAGACCCGATGGGGTCAGTGGATGCTCTTCCGCAACTCCCAGAACTTCGGGGTACGGGACCCCGAGTTCAACATCGACGTCGGCTTCTACGTCTTCCAGTTCCCGTTCCTGCGCTACCTGCTCGGGGTCGGCTTCACCGCGGTGGTGCTGGCGGTGATCGGCTCGCTGGCGGTGCACTACATCTTCGGCGGGGTACGGCTGCAGGGTGTCGGCGACCGGATGACAAACGCCGCCCGGGCCCACCTGACCACCCTCGTGGCGGTCTTCGTGCTGCTCAAGGCCGTGGCGTACGTGCTCGACCGGCGGGCCATGCTGCTCGAGTTCAACGAGGGTGTGGATCTCTACGGCGCCGGCTACGCGGACATCAACGCCCTGCTGCCGGCGAAGGAGATCCTGGCGTACATCTCGATCGTGGTCGCGGTCGCGATCATCGTCTTCTCCAACGCGGTGATGCGGAACCTGGTCTGGCCGGGCATCTCGCTCGCCCTGCTCGGCATCTCGGCGGTGGCGATCGGCGGAATCTACCCGTGGGCGGTGCAGACCTTCGAGGTCCGGCCGAGCGTGCGGGACAAGGAGGCGCTCTACATCGAGCGCAGCATCCAGGCCACCCGGGACGCCTTCGGTCTCACCGAGAGTAAGGTTTCGCCCTACAGCGCGTCGAACCTGCGGCCGCCGGAGAACCTGGCCACCGACACCACGGTGGTGCCGAACGTCCGGCTGCTCGACCCGCAGCTGGTCTCCGAGACGTACACCCTGGCGCAGCAGGTGCGGAGCTTCTACGACTTCGGCGAGAAGCTGGACATCGACAGGTACCAGATCGGCGGCAAGACCCAGGACGTCGTGGTCGGCATGCGCGAGATCAACTACCTGAAGCTGACCGACCAGCAGAGCAACTGGATCAACCGGCACACCATCTACACCCACGGGTACGGCATGGTGAGCGCGCCGGCCAACCGGGTGGTCTGTGGCGGTCAGCCGTACTTCGTCTCCGGCTTCCTCGGCGACCAGCGCCAGGAGGGCTGCTCCTCGGCGGCCGAGCAGATCGTCGCCGAGCAGCCGCGGATCTACTACGGCGAGCAGATGGACGACGCCGACTACGCGATCGTCGGCCAGACCGACCCGGAGCGCCACGTCGAGTTCGACCGGCCCACCGGCGAGGGCGGCGAGCAGACCTACACCTACACCGGCGCCGGCGGCGTCGACATCGGCTCGTTCGGTCGCCGACTGCTCTACTCGATCAAGGAGCAGGAGCCGAACTTCGTCCTCTCCGGCGCGGTCAACGACAACTCCAAGCTGCTCTACGTGCGGAACCCCCGGGACCGGGTGGAGAAGGTGGCGCCGTTCCTCACCCTGGACGGCGACCCGTACCCGGCGGTGATCGGCGGGCGGATCCAGTGGATCGTCGACGGTTACACCACCGCCGCCACCTACCCGTACGCCCACCAGGTGAACCTGCAGGAGGAGACGGCCGACGAGCTGACCGGCCTCGGCACCTTCGAGCTGGCCCGGGAGAACATCAACTACATCCGGAACTCGGTCAAGGCCACCGTCGACGCGTACGACGGCACGGTCAAGCTCTACCAGATGGACGACAAGGACCCGGTGCTGAAGGCCTGGAACAAGGCGTTCGGCGGCGACCTGGTGATCCCGAAGTCGGAGATCCCGGCCGACCTGGCGGCGCACTTCCGCTACCCGGCGGACCTGTTCAAGGTGCAACGGAACCTGCTGGCCAGGTTCCACGTGACAAACCCGGGCGAGTTCTTCACCGGGCAGGACTTCTGGGAGGTGCCGAACGCTCCGGACGCGCCGGACAGCGGTAAGCGGCAGCCGCCGTACTACCTGCTGACCCAGTTCCCGGAGCAGGAGGCGCCGCGTTTCCAGCTCACCTCCGCGGTCACCCCGGCCGGCCGGCAGAACCTCGCCGCGTTGATCAGTGGGTCGTACGTCGACGGCCAGCCCCGGCTGGAGGTGCTGGAACTGCCCGACCAGACGGCGGTCTCCGGGCCGGTGCAGGTGCACCAGAACATGACCAACAACGCGACGATCCGACAGCAGCTGAACCTGCTCACCTCGAACCAGGCGCAGGTGCAGTACGGCAACCTGCTGTCCCTGCCGTTCGGCAACGGCATGCTCTACGTCGAGCCGGTGTACGTGAAGAGCAACCAGCAGAACGCCTATCCGCTGCTGCAGCGGGTGCTGATCTCGTACGGCGACGGTGGCCAGTACGTGGCGCTGGCCAACAGCCTGGAGGAGGGGGTCAAGGACCTCGTCCGGCAGGCGAAGGAGGCCAACACCGGCACTCCGCCGCCTCCGCCGCCCGGCGACAACACCAACCCGCCGCCGTCACCGCCGCCGGGCGACAACACCCCGTCGCTGACGCCGGAGCTGACCGCCGCCGCGACCAAGGTGCAGACTGCGATCGCGGAGGTGAAGGCCGCCCAGACCTCGGGCGACTTCGAGCGGTACGGCCGGGCGCTGAAGGCGCTGGACGACGCGATGAACGAGTTCCAGGCGGCCCAGCGGGCGGCGACGCCCGCTGCCGGGCCGACCCCGACGGGTTCACCGGCGGGTGGTACGCCGACCGCGCCACCGCCGACCGCGCCACCGTCGCCGGGCAGCTGAGTCCCGGTAACAACAATCCTCGCTGAGTCTTGTCGATCGGGAGGAATCAACACCGGCGGTCGCCCTCGGCGGCCGCCGGTGCCGATTCCGGAATCGTTTTGCCTTGGCGGGGCCGGCTGGGCTAACCTCTACGAGCCGACGCGGGGTGGAGCAGCTCGGTAGCTCGCTGGGCTCATAACCCAGAGGTCGCAGGTTCAAATCCTGTCCCCGCTACTGAACACGACAACGGCCCCTCGGAATCGTCCGGGGGGCCGTTGTCGTGTGGGCTGTTTCCGAGCGCTGGGGCCTCCGTCGCCGGGCCCGGTCGGCTCTGTACGGGCAGTTCTGCCCTCGTTTTGCGGGCGATGGGCGGTGTGCGCTAGGGTTAACAGGCCGACGCGGGGTGGAGCAGCTCGGTAGCTCGCTGGGCTCATAACCCAGAGGTCGCAGGTTCAAATCCTGTCCCCGCTACGAGAAAAGCATCAAAATCAGAGCCCGTCTCCCGCAGGTCAGGGAGGCGGGCTCTGATTTTTTGCCGAGCAATTGGTCAGCAGGTGAGCTGCGGGCGGGCGGGCGGGCGGGCGGTCGTCGTCCGGGCCGGTGTCGCTCCGGTGGGGTGGCCCACGGCCCGCGCCCGTACCGCTCGA
>NZ_JBDPLT010000081.1:0-20423 GCF_039871775.1 Plantactinospora sp. B5E13 | reverse complement strand
CTCCGTGCAGATGGTTGTCTTGGTCGATAACCCATCTACCGGAGACCTCACCGCATCCCGGTCACCGACACGCCCAGCCGATCTACCTCACAGCCAGGACCACAGGGCACTTATGACACACGGCCTAACACTCCAGCCACACTTCGTGACGTATGGACTGTCCTTTCGGGACACCGTCCATAGGGCGAGCGGCCGTTTACAGGCCGAGCGGTCGGCCCTGCGTTGTCGATCGCTTCTGGCAGGATCAGGACCCGGGGATCCCCTGGGCGGGGACCGCAGCGAAGCCGTGTGCAAGGACCCTGTCGAGAGGTGATGTACGACCTGAGAAGGCTCACGGACTACGAGCGTCGTTATGTGCGGATGCTGGACGAGCTTCAGAGCGCTCCGGCAGTGCAGGTCATGCACGAGGAGCGAGGCCCGGTGGAGGAGTTCGTCGGGGACGCGGACGAAACCTTCCAGCTCATCGCCGAGGAGTGCGGGGTGGAACTGGACCCCCGCCTCCAGCGGAGCTTCCTCCGCTTCGAAGCGGTGTCCAGCCACTGGGCCGTGGAGCAGGGCGACCTCTACCAAACCGGCGAGTTCTCGGTCCGTCACCTGGGCGCCGCGATGTTCGGCGGGGTCGAAGACCTGGACCTCGAGGTCGACACCGAGTCCGGGCCGGAGTCGTACGAGGAACTGCGGCCCTTTGACGAACACCCGAAGGGCGGGGGCGGATCGTTCACGAGCCTGCGGATCCGACCGGGTGCGACGTCCCCCGAGGTGTGGTTCTTCGACGGAACCAGCCGCCTGCACAAGCTCGACCTGGACTACTGCGACTACCTCGATGCGCTCCTGGTGACCAAGGGAACCTACGGTTGGCAGTACTTGTTCGCCGAGGTGGACGCCCAGGACATGAACTTCCAGTTCGCCGCGGACGCCATGCGAAACATGCTGCGGATCTTCCCAGAGATCTTTCCGGATCACGACTACGCGCCCTTCCGAACCAGGCTGGAAGACCGGCGAAGGCAGTTCATAAATCACGAAGTGCGGCTGGAGTACTAGGTGTTGGTGGTCAGGACGTTGGTAACGGCGCGTAGTGGTGGGCAAGGTTGGTGGCGAGGGTGCGGAGGTGAGCCCGGGCTTCGGTGGGGCCGTGCACAGTAATGGCGTCCCCGAACGGCAGCAATGCTCGCACGTCCTCTAGATGCAGGAAGCGAATTGTTACCTTGTGGTCGGTGGCGGATTCTTCCCGGTCGTCCCGGACGAGTCGTGGGCCGAAAATCCGATCCGCCCGCTCGATCTGGGACTGGTCGATGGTGGCGCTGACCTCTATCGCGTGGTTGTGTGCCCACTGATCAATGAGCGCGGCAGCGACGGTGGCCAGGGTCTGGTTCTCGCGGATCCGTCGTGGCTGATCGACTTCCTTCCACGTCGTGATCCGTTCGAGTCGGTACATCCGTGGCACCCGGGCACAGTCGGCGATGAGATACCAGACGCCGGCCTTGGCGAACAGCCCGTAGGGATCCACGACCAGGTCGCGTGGACATGACTCGCGTGAGCTGTTGTACTCGATCCGTAGCCGGCGACCTCGCCGCACCGAGCCGATCAGCGAAGCCGGAGTCGTGCCGGACGCTGATGTCTGGAGCCAGGGACGGCTGTCCACGTGCACTACGTCGGTGAGCGGTAGGAGTTCCTGATCTCGACGTGACTGTTTCGCTGCGATTTTGGCGAGCGCGCGCCGGCTTTCGACCGAGGCGTCGAGCTCCGCGCGTTGTATCTCATCCAGCCCAATGAGCGAGAGGTGATCACGCTCGTCAGCCGTGAGCCGCGTGAGGTCGAGCCCGGACCCGGGCAGCATGGTCACGCCGCCGAGGCGGCCCCGGTGTGCGGTCACCGGCAGACCGGCGTCGCGGAGCCAGTTCAGGTCCCGGGTGATGGTTCGCAGGGAGACCCCGAGCGCCGAGGCAAGGTCCTGTGTGGTCGCGCCATCCCTCGATTCCAGGAGCAGCAGCAGGGCGAAGAAGCGGTCCGGGGTCACCCACCAAGTTTTTCAGGAATTGCGACACGATGCGGCGCATATTCCGGCCAGGCTGGTGGATGCGTACCTACGACCTGCGAGAAGGAACAACATGACCACGTCCGTCGTGTCCATCGTCTATGTGAGCGACGCTCCCGCCGCAGCCCGTTTCTACGGCGACCTCCTCGGCATGAGCCCCTCGCTCGAGACTCCGGGATACATCACCTTCGACCTCGGACCAGGCGCTGACCTCGCTCTGTGGTCCGGCCAGTTCGAGGACCTGTCGCCGGACGTCCCGCGTACCAGTGAGGTGTGCCTGGCCATCAGCGGCGGTGGACCCGACGAGATCAACGCGATCTTCAAACAGTGGCAGTCCAAGGGCGTCACGATCCTGGACCAGCCTCGCGATGCGGGGTTCGGGCTGACCTTCCTCGCAGCCGATCCTGACGGGAACCGTGTCCGGGTCGCACCGAAGGACTGAACAGCCGCCATGCGACAGGCGCGCACGATAGGTGTCGCGCCTGCCGTTGGAAGTTCGGACTCCGCAAGATCATCCACAAGGTGGGTCCGGGCGAGCAGCCGGCCGTGTTCCTCGCGGAAGACCCGCTCGACGGCGTGTACCTCGGTCACGCCGGATCCGACCACCATTCCGGCTTGTCGAACTCCAGGACCGGCCGGATCTCGACCGTGCCGCGCGACGCGGCCGGGCAGCGGGCGGCCCAGTCGACGGCGGCGTCCAGGTCCGGCAGGTCCACCAGGTAATAGCCGCCGAGGATCTCCCGGGTCTCCGCGAACGGCCCGTCGGTGACGGTCCGGCCGCCGTCGGCGCCGAGTTGGACGCAGGTCGCGGTCTCGGTGCCCTGCAACGCCTGGCTGTCGAGCAGTGCGCCGGTGTCGGCGAGCAGCTTGTCGTACGCCCAGTAGGTGTCGATCTCGGCCTGGACCGCCGCCGGTTCGGTCGGGTCGCCGGTCGGGTCACCGTAGAGCAGGAACAGGTACTTCACGCTTGTCTCCCTCGGGTCGTCGCGGGGGCGCTCGCCGCCCAGCCTGACGACGAACGGAGCGGCCCGGAATCGACACGCCGGTGGAGCTGATTGCCTCGGACGCGCCGACAAAATTTCTTGTCTTGACTAAGCAGGTTGTCGGTGTCAGAGTATGGGCATGTTCGACATCGCGGTGATCGAGGACCCGGCGGCGGCCGAGGCGTCACTGGACCCGATCCGGGCCCGGCTGCTGGCCGCCCTCAGCGAGCCGGCGTCGGCGGCGACGCTGGCCACCCGGGTCGGTCTGGCCCGACAGAAGGTGAACTACCACCTTCGGGCCCTGGAGCAGCACGGCCTGATCGAGCTGGTCGAGGAACGCCGCAAGGGCAACATGACCGAACGGGTCATGCGGGCCACCGCGGCGTCGTACGTGATCTCGCCGGTCGCCCTGTCCGCCGTACGGCCCGACCCGGCGGCCCAGCCACCGGACCGGCTCTCCGCCCGCTGGCTGCTGGCGCTGGCCGCCCGACTCGTCCAGGACGTCGGCGCCCTGATCACCGGCGCCGACCGGGCCAGCAAGCGGGTCGCCACCTTCGCCGTCGACGGCCGGGTACGGTTCGCGTCCGCCGCCGACCGGGCCGCGTTCGCCGAGGAACTTGCCAGCGCCGTCACCGCCCTGGTCAGCAGGTACCACGACGAGAAGGCCCCCGGCGGTCGCGAGCACCGGGTGCTGCTCGCCCTGCACCCGAGTGCCGACCCGCCGCCCACCAGACCAACAGACGACACGAGTGCCGAGGAGTGAGTGACATGACCAGCGCCACCGCCATCGCGACCTACCCGACCGTCCAGATCGCCGAACCCACCACCGCGGCTGGGCGTCGCCGCCAACGCGCCCTCGGGGTCGCCGCCGCCGTCGTGTCCAGCAGCCTGCTCTACCTGGTGCCCCGCGCGGCCGGCACCGACTTCGCACTCGTCGCGCCGAACAACCCGGTGCCGCACCCGCTCATCCTGCCGGAGATCGCGGTCTTCGCCCTGCTCTTCGCCCTGCTCGGCTGGGGGACCCTGGCCCTGCTGGAACGGTTCACCCGGCACGCCCGGGCCATCTGGAGCGTGCTGGCGGCTGTGGTGCTGCTGGCCTCCTTCGTCCCGGTCTTCCTCCACCAGGCGACCACCGACACCCGGATCATGCTCTGCCTGATCCACGTCGCGGTTGCCGTCGCGCTGGCGCCGATGCTGCGCCACCGCACCGGTCGCGGCCGCCGCTGACCCGGCCCCCACCGGTCCCCCGCATCGCCACCGAACCACCCGCCCGACGCCCGACAGGGCGCGGCACATGCCGGGTCCGGAACGTCCGACGCGACGGCCCGGCCCGGCCCGATCTGACCAGAAGGACGGAGAAACCCCGCCATGGGACACCCATTCGAACTGCAGAAGACCATCGAGTTGGCCGGGACGCCGGAAGAGGTCTGGGCGGCGATCGCCACCGGCCCCGGCATCGACTCCTGGTTCATGGGGCGCAGCGAGGTCGAGCCGCGCGAGGGCGGCCAGACGCGCTTCTCGATGCTCGGCCAGGTCGCCGAGGCGACCGTGACCGCCTGGGAACCCGGCAAGCGGTTCGCGAACCGGACCGAGCCCGGCCCGGACGGCACCTTCCTCGCCACCGAATACCTCATCGAGGGACGCGACCAGGGCAGCACCGTGCTCCGGCTGGTGCAGAGCGGCGTGCTCGGCGACAACTGGGAAACCGAGTACGAGGCGATGCAGGTCGGTTGGGACATGTACCTGGGCAGCCTGGCCGCGTACCTGGCCCACTTCACCGGCCGCACCGCGACCCCGGTCACCGCGTTCCGGCCCGGTGCAGGCGACCCGGACCAGGTCTGGGCCGCGGTCGCCGACGCGTTCGGCATCACCGGACCGGTCACCGAGGGCACCCCGGCCCGGCTCACCGTCGACGGGCTGCCGCCGATCGACGGTGTCGTCGACCTCGTGTGCCTGCCCACCTACGTCGGCGTCCGCACCGACGACGCGATCTACCGCTTCCTGCACTCCGGCACCAAGCGGGGCAACGCCCTGGTCGTCGGCCACCACATCTTCGCCGCCGACCCGGACCCGGCCCGCACCGAGCGGATCTGGCAGGAGTGGCTGGACCGGCTCCCGGTCGGCTGACCGGCGCCGGAGGTCCGATACTCCGGGCGGCCCGCCGGCCGGACCGGGAATCGGGGTGGGCTCAGGGTGGTACACCAGGGGGAGTAGCGGTTCCGACTCCCGGCGGCGGACGACGCGGCCCACCCCGCCGTCCTACCGTCCGGGCATGACTGGGAAACAACTGCGCTGGGCCGGACTTGTACTGGTACTCGTCGGCCTGGTCTTCAACCTCGGCTGGTTCTTCGTACCGCCGCACGTCTGGCTGGACGACCCCGGACTGGTCCCGATGCCGGAGGCGCTGCTCGGCTGGTGGGTGGTCGCCATCGGCGCCGTCCTGCTGCTGTACGGGCTGCGCCGGGGGGCACGGTGACCAGACGACGCACCCTGCTGCGCGGGCTCGCCGTGGCCGGCGGTCTGCTGGCCGCCCCGGCCGCCGGTATCGGCGGATACCTTTACGCCGAGTCCGGGCGCACCAACGTCGGCACCCTCACCTTCCGCAACCGGCTGGCCGTTCCTCCGCTGCTCACCCCGTCGACCGACCACGACGGCCGCAAACGGTTCCGGCTCACCCTGGCCGCCGGGCGTACCGAACTGCTCCCAGGTACCAGCACCGGGACCTGGGGCGCCAACGGATCGATCCTCGGGCCGACCCTACGGGTCCGGCGCGGCGACCGGGTCGCGGTCGAGGTGACCAACCAGCTCCCGGAGACCACCTCTGTGCACTGGCACGGCATGCACCTGCCGGCGGCGATGGACGGCGGACCGCACCAACCGATCGCGCCGGGGCAGGTGTGGCGGCCGTACTGGACGGTCGAGCAGCGCGCCGCCACCCTCTGGTACCACCCGCACCTGCACGCGCATACGGCCGCACACGTCTACCGGGGCGTCGCCGGGCTGTTCCTGATCGACGACGACGAGTCCGACACGCTGCGGCTGCCGAACCGGTACGGCGACGACGACATTCCGCTGATCCTGCAGGATCGGACGTTTCGCGACGACGGCTCCCTGGACGAGTCGGACCTCGGCTTCGGCGGGCTCACCATCACCGGTCTGCTCGGCGACCGGATCCTGGTGAACGGGACGTACGACCCGTACGTCGAGGTCGGTGCCGAACAGGTCCGATTTCGGCTGCTGAACGGCGCGAACGCCCGGGTCTTCTCCGTCGGGTTCACCGACGACCGTGAGTTCGCGCTGGTGGCAACCGAGGCGGGACTGCGGGAGCAACCGCTGCCGCTACGCCGGCTGATGCTCTCGCCGGGCGAGCGGGCCGAGATCGTCGTGCCGTTCCGGGCCGGCGAGCAGGTGGTGCTGCGGAGCTTCCCACCGCCGCTCGGTGGCAACGCCGTCTACCGCCGACTCGCCGGCGGCCACGACACCTTCGACCTGCTGAAGATCGTGACGGCCGACACGCTGCGGCCGGCGGCGCCGCCACCGGAGCGACTGGGCGCCCCGGCGCCACCCGTTACGGATGCCGGTGCGGCGCCGCCGTTCCGGATCACGATGGGGGACTTCCTGCTCAACGACCGGACCATGGACCCGACCCGGATCGACCGGGTGGTCCGGACCGGAACGGTGGAGTGGTGGGAGATCGTCAACGGCCAGTTGATCCCACACAACTTCCACCTGCACGGCGCCGCGTTCCGAGTGCACGAGGTGAACGGCCGGCCGCCCGCACCGTACCTGACCGGGGAGAAGGACACCGTGTACGTGCCACCGGGCAGCAGGGTCCGGCTGGCCGTACGGTTCCTGGCGCACTCGGACGCACGGACGCCGTACATGTTCCACTGCCATCTGCTCGCCCACGAGGATGCCGGAATGATGGGACAATTCCTTACCGTGTCGGCTCAGGACGCGCCGCTGGTGCCGGGAAGGCTCGTCGACCCGCACACCGGCCACGGAAAGTGAGGACCGATGGGCCGGTTCGACGTACCACTCGCCCTGGCCGTCGCGGTCGCCGTCACGGTCGCGACCGAGGTGTCCGCCGAGCCCGCCGAGCGCTCCTCCCCGGTGGTCGCCGGTGCGCTCGGCCTCGCCGTCGGCGGTCTGCTGCTGTTGCGCCACCGTCGCCCGGTACTCGTCCTGGTCCTGTCCCTGGTCGCGGTCATGACCTACAACCTGACCGACTTTCCCAGCATCTCGCCGATCTGGCCGTTGCTCGTCCCGCTCTACGCGGTGGCCCGCGCCGGTCAACCGCTGATCGGAGCGGCGATCGGCACCTCGACCCTGCTGGTCTCGACCGGCTGGGTGCTGCACGCCGGGGTCGGTCCGCTCGAACTGCTCGACGGCGTGCTCCGGGAGGCGGCGATCCTGGGCCTGGCGCTGATGGCCGGGGCCGCGGTCCGCGCCCGGGAACTGCTCGCCCGGGAGGCGCACGCCCGGCTCGCCGCAGAACAGGAGCAGCGTGGACGAGAGGCGGCGCGGCTGATGCTGGCGGAACGGATCCGGATCGCCCGGGAGTTGCACGACGTCACCGCACACACCGTCACGGTGGTCGGCGTCCAGCTCAACCTGGCCCGGGAACTGCTCGACGTGGATCCGGACGCGGCCCGGGAAGTGCTCGACGGCGCCCGGCAGATCAACGGGAACGCGATCGACGAACTCCAGTCGGCGGTACGCCTGCTCCGGGAACCCGGTACCGGGCCCGACCGGCAGGCGTTGCCCGACGAGACACAACTCGACGCGCTCCTCGACCGCGCGGCCGACACCGGCCTGCGTGCCAGCCTGCAACGGATCGGCCGGTCCCGCCCCCTGCCACCCGCGGTCGGGCTCACGGTCTACCGGATCACCCAGGAGGCGGTCACGAACGTGCTGCGGCATGCGCACGCCACCCGCGTCGTGGTGACGCTCCGCTACGCGGCGGACGGGGTACACCTCGATATCACCGACGACGGTACGCCGCCCGCACCGGCCGGCACCGACCCACCATCCACCGTCGTCGGCCATGGCCTGCCCGGGATGCGGGAGCGGGCCGACAGCCTGGGCGGCACCCTTGACGCCGGACCGGCGCCCACCGGTGGCTACACCGTCCGGGCCTGGCTGCCGCTGCCCGCCGCGTCACCGGTGACTCCGGCCCGGCCGTCGGACGCTCCGGTGAGCTTGCCGGAGGTGGCGGCCCCGGCGGGGGCCGTCCCGGGAGGCGCGCCGGACGGTGGGCGGAGCTTCGGCGGGGCCGGACGGCGATGAGCATCCGGGTACTCATCGCCGACGACCAGCAACTCGTCCGGACCGGTCTGCGCGGGCTACTGGTTCTTGACGGCGACATCGAGGTGGTGGCGGAGGCTGCCGACGGCGTCGAGGCACTGCGGTTGGCCCGGCTCACCCGGCCCGACGTCGCACTGCTGGACATCCGGATGCCCGGATTCGACGGTCTGACGGTCACCGAGCGGCTCACCTCCGACCCGGAGACCGCCGGGGTACGCGTCGTCGTACTGACCACGTTCGACATCGACGCGTACGTCTTCCAGGCACTCCGGGCCGGGGCGAGCGGCTTCCTGACCAAGACGGTGGGCCGGGACGAGTTGTGCCAGGCGGTGCGGGTGGTCGCCGCCGGCGAGGGACTGCTGAGCCCGAGCGTGACCCGTCAGGTGATCGACGAGTTCAAACGGCGCCCGGCGCCGCCCCGGGTCGCTCCGGAACAGCTCGCCGGGCTGACCGACCGGGAGCGGGAGGTGCTCGCGATGGTCGCTGCTGGCCTGGACAACACGGGCATCGGGCGTGCCCTACGGATGAGCCCGCTGACCGCGAAGACCCACGTCAGCCGGATCATCAGCAAGCTCGGCGCTCGGGACCGGGCGCAACTGGTGAGGCTGGCGTACGAGACGGGCCTGGTCACCCCGGGCGGACCGGTACCGGGGTGACCCGCATGCCGGCGAGCCCGTGCAACGAGTACAGCAACCCCAGCACGCTGCCCCGGTCCCGCAGCAGCCGCCACTTCGCCTCGTGCAACGCCCGCCCCACCGTCGCACCGGTCAGCAGCCCCGTGTAGAACCACCGGCTGAACGCGGCGGCGATCCCGTCCGGAATGTTCGCCGAGGTGCCGATGACGCCCCGGTTGCCGTTGCGCTGGAACGGCTGCAGCAGCGAGATCGCACTGTGCGGGTCCATCACCGCCGTGCCGCAGGCGTTGAGGAAGACCAGCGGTTTGTCGGTCCCCGCCCGCCCCGGCCCCTGGGCCACCCACCGCTCCACCAGGTCTGCCTTCAACTCGGTGAGCCGGACCCGCAACTCCCGGCGCTGCTCGTCGGCGAGCAGGTAGCCGTGCCCGTCCGGGTCCTCCGGCCGGGCCTCACAGTCACAGGCGAAGTGCAGGATCTGGTCGGCGGGCACCCCCCGACTGCCGTCGACGCCGAGCGTGGGGTCGCAGAGCTGGGCGGCCAGGCTCGGCGCGTCCGGCTTGTCGAGGTCGTCCGGGTACGGCCCCTCCAGCCGCAGCCGGTCACCCCGACTGCGGAAGAAGTCGAGTTCCCGGCGGGCCCCCGGATAGCCGGAGTGGTAGACCATCCGGACCGGCAACCGCTCCCAGCCGGCGAGGTCCAGGCTCCACTGTGGATCGTCCCGGTCCCGGCGCTCCACCACCGCGGCGAAACCCGGAAAGGCGAGCGCGGCCGACTCCAGCCCCGGCTGGTCACGTACCGGTGGCGGCCGGGTCGGTGCGAACAACGGCAGCAACTCCCACGGAAAAACATGGTCGGCGCGGGTGACGACGTGGATCAGCGGCGGCTCGGCCGAGCGGGCGCGCCAGGTCGGACAGGCGGTACGCAGGAACTCGACCAGCCGGCCCGAGTCACCCTGCGGATCGGCGAGCACGTCGAAGAGGAACGCCCGGCCGTACGCGCCGAGCGCCGTCAGACTGTCACCGGCCGCCGTCAGGTTCTCCCATGCCGCCTCCACCGGGTCCGCCGTCGCCGCGGCGACGGCCCGCCTCCGCTGCTCCCGGAGGATCCGGGCAAGGCCGACATGGAGTCTCGCGCCGTGCTGACGTACCTCGGCGAGCGGGGCGAGCCGGACCGCCAGGCTGTCCCCGACCGCCGGCGCCTCCAGGTCGAGCCGCAGCGCGCCCTCGTGCTCCGTCGTGTACACCCGCACCGCGGGCCGACGGTTCGTCCGGTCGCCGGTACTCTCGCTCATCCGTCACCCTCCCGTCCGGTCCGGATCGGACGCCGTCGCTCACCCGTCACCGCCGTGGCCCGGGCCGCCCGACGGCACCAGGCGGGCCGGTACGTCGTCCGGAACCGCTTCGATCTGGATCGGCAGGGACTGCACCAGGCGGTCCGAGGAGAGCAGCACGATCCGCACCTCGTGCTCGCCCGGCTCGGGAAAAACCAGCTCGGTGCGGTGCCGGACCTGGGCGTCGCTGGCCGGACAGGTGACGGTCAACTCCGGCCGGGACACCTCCACAAACGGCGCGTCGACCAGCACGGTCAGCGGAACCTCCGCCGCCGCCGTACCGGCCGCCGCCGCCGGACGCCACACCGACGGCGGGTCGAGCACCGGGTGCTCGCCGAGCGCGTACGGCCGCTGCCCGGTCGCGACGACCACGGTGAGGTCGCAGCGGCGGCCGACCGGTGCGCGCCAGACCGGCACCGGCTCGGTGCCCGGTACCGCCCCGGTGGCCGGTCCACTCAACTGCACACCGACCGCGCCCCGGAACGCCACCGCCGGCGCCGGTGTCAGCGCCTGCCGGATCTCCTCCCGCAACCGTCCCGGTACCGCCCCAGGATCCCGCGCCGTCGGCACCGCGGCGTACGGGAACGGAAGTTCCGGACGCGGCAGCCCGGCGGGCAGCGCCCAGCCGGCGGTGAGCACCGGCCCCCGACCATCAACCTGGTCCTGTTCCAGGGTGCGCAGGACGTCGCCGAGCGCCGCCCAGTCCTCCTGCTCGGCAAAGGTCGCCACGGCGGTCATCAGCAGGTGCCGGGCCGCCTCGCGGTCACCGGCCCGCAGCCGGATCTCACCGCGTACCCGGTCCAGCCGGGCGGCGAGTGCGGCCAGCACCGCGGTCGGCTCACCCCGGACCCGCAGCAGGTCGAGCCGGCCGGCGGCGACATGGGCGAGCCGGTCCGCCTCCACCCACCAGTCCAACGCCAGTACGGCCCGGGCCAGCAGGCAGTACGCCCGTACCTCGCCGATCGGGTTGCCCATCCGCTGGAAGGTGACCGCGGCCGCGGCGGCCCGCCGGACGGCCCGCACCGCCGCCCAGGTTTCGGTGGTCCCGTCGCCGTCCTCCGCGACCGCCCGGCCGAGCAGCGACCGGGCCATCCGGTACTGCACGGTCGCCTTGCGGCGCTGGTCACTCGCCACGAACTGCAGCGTCTGGCCGAAGTACCTGTCGGCGCTGTTCCAGTCGCCGCGCCGCCGCGCCGCCTCGGCCAGCGCCAGCAGGATCCGGTACCGGGTGGCGTCGGGGATCCTCGGGTCGAGCAGCTCGTCCTTGGCCGCCTCCGGCGTGTCGACGTGGTGCACCTCGCCGAGCAGCACCCGGACCAGCCGCTGCTCGCCCTGCTCGTCGACGGCGACCGCGTGGCGGTGCGCGTCCTCCAGCGTCTTCACCGCCTCCCGGTACCGGGCGGCCTGCACAAACGCCTCGCCGATCTTGCGTCGGACGGTGGCCAGCCGGAGCGTCGCCTTCCGGGCCTCCGGCGAGTTGTCGCCGGGGTCGTCGCGTCGCAGCCGCTCACAGAGGGCCGTCGCCCGGTCGAAGGTCTCCTCGGCCTCCCGGTACCGCTCCACCGCGACCAGGAACGTCCCGGCGGCCAGCAGTACGTCGACCAGGCCGAGCCACTCCTGTTCCCGTTCGGCGGCCTGACTGGCGATCCGGTACGCGTCGAGCGTGTCGGCGGTGGACACGTCGGCCGGTACGCAGCCGTCCAGCCAGGCGCCGATCCGCCAGCAGATCCGGTCCGGGATGTTGGCCGCGCGGACCAGCCGGAGCAGGTTCGGATACTCCAGACGTACCCACTGCTGGGGGCTGTCCGCGATCCGTTTCGGCAGGGTCGAGGTGGCGGACAGCCAGCGGGGCGGGTCGACGGCGGCGAAGTCCACCTCCAGCACGTCCAGGGCTGCGGCGACCACCTCCAGGTACGCCTCGTCCAGCCGGGCGAAGGCCGCCCCGACCTCGGTCCGGGGCAGTCGGGCGGCCTGCTCGGCGGCGAAGAGCCGGACCAGCGGGTGCAGGCCGTACCGGGCGACCCGCGAGGTGTCGTCCATCCCCTGGTCCTGCAGCAGTTGCGCGCTGGCCAGCCGGTCGACGAGCGCGTCCGCCTCGCCGCTCGGCAGCTCCATCATCGGGGTCAGCACCCACGGCACGAAGGTGGCGGACGGGATCAGGGAGAGCAGCGCCAGGGCGGTCTGTTCCTGGGGGAGGAGCCGCTCGTACTCGGTCCGCAGGTGCCGCCGCAGCGGACGGCCCGGCCGGACCAGCCAGCCCAGCCGGGAGCGTTCCTCCCGGAGCAAGCCCGCGACCTGGCAGGCGTCCGCGCGGTCCTCGGCCACCCGTTCGGCGGCGGCCCGGATGGCGAGCGGCAGGCCGGCGCAGTAGTCGACGATCTCCGCGACGCACTCCGGGCGGACCCCGTCCGGTACCCCGGAGACCGCGGCGAACATCTCCAGCGCGTCGTCGGCGTCCAACGGCGGCAGGTGGTACGACGGTGTCGGCAGGTGGTCCGGCCAGCGCAGGTCGCGCCGGCTGGTGATCAGTACGGCGGTGGTCGGGGAGTTCGGCATGACCAGCCGCACCTGTTCGGCGCTGCGCGCCGCGTCCAGGATGAACAGCATCCGTTTCCGGGCGGTGAGGGAGCGGAAGACCACGGCCCGGGCCTCCGTCTGCGCCGGCATCTCACCGACCTGCCAGCCGAGGGCGAGCAGCAACTCCTGGAGGATCTCGTGCGGTGGCCGGTGGGCGCTGCCGGTGCCGAGACTGACGTACACCTGGCCGTCCGGGTACTGGGCGGCCAGTTCCCGGGCCAGCGCGTCGACGAGCGCACTCTTGCCGACCCCGGGCATGCCGTGCACCCGCAGCACCACCGGGCCGGTCGCCGGCTGGGCCTGGGGCCGCTGCCGGCGGCGCCACCAGGACCGGCGGGGCGGCTCCGGCCGGGCCGCCCGCTGCAGGTCGTGCTGCGTACGCAGGTCGGCGAGTTCCCGGTCCCGTCCCCGGAACAGGTCGTCGCGGGCGGGCAGGGTGGGCACCGCCTCGACCCGCCAGCGACCGATCGGGGCCCGGAAGTACCGGGTCAGGTTGGGCAACCAGCCGAGCCAGCCGTCCACCGGGCGGGGGCCGCCGTCGACGGCGCTGCCCGGCCGGCCGGACCGCGACCCGGTCGGCTGTCGCGACCCGGACCCGGTCGGCTGTCGCGACCCGGACCCGGTCGACTGGCGTGAGCCTGGGCCGGTCGACTGCCGCGACCCCGGGCCGACGGGGCGCCGCGCCTCCGGGTACGGCACCAGCCGGGTGGGGGTTCCCGACGGTGTGCGGGACTCCCGGGGCGTGGCGGCCCTGTTGGCCTCCGCGGCCTCCGGAGGTTCGAGCAGCAGTACGGTGACCGCGCCGATCAGACTCAGCGCGGCGAGGGCGACGTACTGCCAACTGGTCGGGATGTTCTCGTAGAGCGTGCTCAGGGTGAGCGAGAGAGCGCTGAAGATCGCGCCGGCCCAGAGCCGGAGCCAGCGCGCCCGGCGGCGGAGCCGTTGCAGCCGCGAACGCAGTGGAACCGGCTCGACCGACCGTCCGTCGTCCCTTGCCGTCATCTCGTGACGACGGTCGTCGCTCGCCGGGTCCGGGCCGCATGCGCGCCCGGCGGTCCACCGGCCGGTTCGGCCGCCTCGGCCGGCTCGTCACGCAGGTCCGACTCCACCTCCCAGAGCAGCCGGGCCGCCAGCGCGCGACCGTGCGTGTCACCGACCCTCGTGTACGTCTGCCTGGCCGCCTTGAGCAGCGCGGTCGCCTCCTGCACCCGGCCGGCGAGGTGGTACGCCTGGGCCAGCGAGGTCGCCGCGTCCGTCATGATCCACCGGTCGCCGCACCGCCGGAACGTGCCGTGGCTCTCCTCCAGCAGCGGCACCGCCCGTTCGAGGTTCTCCTCCGCCAGGTACGCCCGGCCGAGTTCGAGCCGGGCGTGGCCCGCGCCGTAGCGGTGCTCCACCTTCGTGAAGCCGGACAGGGCGGTGACCGCGAACTCCCGGCTCTGGTCGTACTTCTCCTCCTGCAGCAGGAGCCGGGCATGCTGCAACCGGATCCAGCAGCAGCGCAGCTCCTGGTGGGCGCCCGGGTCGGCGGTCAGCTGCTCCGCCTCGACGAACAGCTCCCGGGCCCGCTCCGGATCCCCGCACAGCTGCTCGACGACGCCGTGCGCCAGCAGGATCCCGGGACGTTCACGGCGTGCCGTCCCGTCCTCCGACGCGGTCATCGACTCGGCGAGTTCGGCGAACTGCCGACCGAGCAGCAGGTCGCCGCGCAGCGCCTGCAGCACGATCTGTTCACGCAGCACCCGGATGTGTTCGCCCCGGTCCTCGGTGTTGCGGACGGCCTCCAGCGCCCCGGCGAGTTCCTTCTCCGCCTTCGGGATCTGTCGCTGGCCCAGCCGCAGGCTGCCGGAGAGCCGCAGGGCACGCGCGGTGACCAGTGGTGAGTCGTCGGAGAGATTCCGGGCCTCCCGGGCGTACGCCGCGGCGGCGTCGATCCACCCGAACTCGGCGACCACCTCGCCGAGCGCGACCAGGGCGAGACTCTCCCTGACCCTGGCCGGTGTCGCGCCGCCGGTCGTCGTACCGGCCCCGGTCGTCGTACCGGCCCCGGTCGGCACCGTCCGGCCGAGCCCGTCCGCGCGTCGTACGTCGTCGTCACGACTCCAGGCCAGCAGTTCCCGTGCGCTCTCCAGGGCCTGGTTGATCCGGCCCTCGTCCAACTGCTGGTAGACCGTCTGGCGGAGTTGGCGCTCCACGTCCCGGGCGGCCCGCCGGTCCCGTTCGTAACGCAGTTCGTCCCGGATCCGCTGCTGGAGTTCCGGGGACAACGGGGGCCGTTCGGCGCGCAGCCGGCCCGTCGCGTACGCCTGGGCGTACCAGGGCAGGGTGTACGTCGAGACGCCCGAGTCGTCCTCCACCTGGCGCTCGGCGAACCGGGCCAGCGCCAGCCGGTCGAGCAGCCGGGCGGCGAGGCCCGGTGAACTCGCCTCCTCGGGGCGCTGACCACGCAACAGGGCGGCGAGCAGCCACGGCTGCACCTGGTCGGTGTCGGCCAGACCGAGCAGCAGCAGCGCGTTCTGCTCGGTCCGGGTGAGCAGGGCGTACGCCAGGTCGAGGATGCCGGAGAACGGAACGCCGGTGTCGCCGGGTGAGACGGCGGCGGCCTCGTCCATCCGGCGGACCGCGACCTCCAGTGTCCAGTTGCGACGGCTCGCGAGTACGGCGCCGGCGATGGAGAGGGCGACCGGGTAGCCACCGGACGCGGCGACGATCCGGGCTGCCTGCGGCGAATCCTCGTCCGAGATCCGGTCGACGCCGATCAGTTCGCGTAGCAGCCGGGTCGCGTCCGGCGGGATGAGCGGTGCGACCGGCACGCTCCGCAGGTGCGGGAACGACTCCCGCAGCGGGGTCAGCTCGTCGGTCGCGGTGACCAGGGCGAGGCAGCCCGGACCGGCGGGCAGCAGCGGCCGGACCTGGTCCACCGTCTCCACGTTGTCGAGGATGACCAGAACCCGACGGCGCTGCGTACGGTCGTGGTACCAGCTCTGCAGGTCGGCCGGGTCGGGCATGTCCTCCTTCGGCCCCTTCAAGGCCCAGACGAAAACCCGGAGCCGGTCCTCCGGGGTGGTCACGCCGGCCCGGTCGAACCGGAACAGCAGTTGCCCGTCCGGGTAGTCCTCGGCGACCTGGTGGGCAAGATTGACGGCGAGCGCGGTCTTGCCGACGCCCCGGGCGCCGTACAGCACGATCAGGCGCGGGCCGGTCCGCTCCTCGGCCGGTGCCGCCAGGTGCGCCCGCAACTCGGTGAGCGTGTCGTCGCGGCCGACGAGCAGGCCCGGCGGCGGAAGTTCAGCGGGGATCACCGGCTGGTCCCGGGGCCTGTCGGCGGTCCGTTCGAGCCCACCGGGTACGGCGGCCACCGGCGGTGGGGCGTCCCGTCGACGCCGGACGATCGCCAGCAGGACGGTCATCAGCAGGGCACCGATGACGACCGCCGCGATGCTGATGATCGCCGGCGGCCAGAAACGGAAGAGGGTCACCAACGTGGCAAAGATCAGGAATGGCGCGACGTACAGAAGTAATCGGTACCCTGCTCGCATCGAGACTCCCCCTCCGGTCGTTCCATGATGGCGACTCCGGGCAAGCCGAGCCAGTGATTGGGGCCCTTCGACTTGCGAATAGGGCGCGACGCGGTTCGATGCTCCACCATTCACGGCCCGGCAATCAGCCGTCCGGACGACGGGCAGCGTTCCGACTGTCGGGTCGGCGACTCGCCAGCCGCGCGGGTCGGGGTCGCCGGGGGGTGCGATGCCGGCGGGTGTGGGTCCGTCAGCGGCCGCGGACCAATCTGGTCGGCACCGGGAAAGCCGTCCGTCGCAGTCGTGAGCCGGCCGGCGGGGACTCCGCAGCTCGCCGGTGTGGGCTCCGCAGCTCGCGCTCATTTGCTAGCGTGCCGGCCAGGCATTTGCCGTCGACGATGGCTGGGGGTCGGATGTGGGGCGGTGACCCGGGTGCGGGTGGTCTGCTGGATCCGGACAGCGCCCATGACGAAATAGCCCGTTGGCGGGGACGCGTGCACCGGACAGCAATCGACACCGAGGCCATGAGCGCCCGACTCCGGGACGCGCGGATGACCGCGGCCGACGACGACGGGCTTGTCGAAGTGACGATCGACGCCACCGGCCGATTGGTCGACCTGCGGCTCAGCGAGCGGACCCGGCAGGTGTCGACCGACGTGGTGGCCAGGACGATCATGCAGACCATCGCTGTCGCGGGGCGACAGTTGGGCGAACGCGCGCAGCAGATCATCGCCGAGACGGTGGGCACGGATTCGCCGGCCGGGTACGAGATCGCCGAGCGGGTGGGGCGGCAGTTGCGGATGCCGGACCCGTCGGTGGGCGGCGAGGACGATCGCCCGCGGTGGCGGTGAGACGCGGTGACCAACGGTTTTGGTGTCGCGGCGGAGCAGATCCGCGCACACGCCCGGAACGTCGAGGCGGTCCAGCAACGCTTCGGCGCGGTGAAGGCGGCCAGCGCGCACATCGAGCGCAACGACGCGGCGTACGGGTTGCTGTGCCGGTGGATCGCGGCGGTGCTGGAGAGCCGACACACGCGCCAGGACGAGTTGTACGCCTACGTCGAAGAAAACCTCGCCCTGGTCGTGCAGGCCCTACGGCAGACGGCGGATGGCTACGACAACGTCGACAGTCGGGCCGCGCAGCGCCTCGGCGCGTCGTACCGGCCGACGGGACAACAGTGGTGAGGCCCCATTCGATCATGGTGGGGCGGCTCCGATGACCGACCCGTCGCTCATCGCCGGTGTGCAGTCGACGCGTGAGGTGTGGACCGGGTCGTCGCTGGCCGACTCAGTCGAGGGCCTGGTCGACGCGATCCGTAGCGAGGGGTGGGTCGACGATCTGCTGGCCGGTACCGGGATGGCGCTCGAGGTCGCGGGAGCGGTGCTCGACCCGTTCAGCGCGTTGCTGGCGAACGGGCTCGGATGGGCGATGGAGTACTTCGAGCCGCTGCGGGAGATTCTCGACAAGCTCACGGGTATGCCGGACGTGGTCGCCTCGCACTCGGCGACCTGGCACAACATGGCGGCCGAGTTGCAGGCCATGGTCAACGACCTGAACGGACACCTGGGCCGGGACCTGCCGGACTGGCAGGGCGGCGCCGCCGAGAGCTACCAGAATCTCATGGTCCACAACGTGGACGCGCTGGCCGGACTGGCGGGGATCTCGGCGGCGATGGCGGTCGCGACCCAGGCGGCGGGAGATCTCGTACGGGCCACCCGTGACATCGTCCGGGACCTCATCGCGGATCTTGTGGCACGGGTCATCGTGTGGGCCGTCGAAGCCATCTTCGTGGTCACGCTTCCGGTGATCGCCGCGCAGATCGCCGCCGCCGTCGTCAAGTGGACCGGACGGATTCTCAGCTTCGTCACTGCCCTGGTCAACAGCCTGACCAACCTCACCCGCCTGCTGAACGGGTGAGGCGGCCATGAGCAGATCCCGGGGGCCGCGCGGCGGTGGTGACACCTCCACGGGCGGTGCCGGCAGCGGAGATACGCCCACGGGCGGTACTGGTGGCAGGAACGTACCCACAGGCGGCACTGCCGGCGCGAGACCGGTTGGGCGGCAGCGCGGGCCGGCGTCCGCACAGAGTGTCGGTCAGGGACAGCAGTCCGTCGGCGAGAGTGCACGACTGGGCCGGCCCGTACCCGGGACGTCGTTCGGCGGCGGGTCCGCGCCGAGTACCCCGCCGTCCGGATCAGCGACGGACCCGACGCTGGCCGGTACGACCGCGAATCCCGCCGGCCCTGCGACATCCGGCGTGCCGGGGACCGCCAGTTCGCCGCCGGGGCCGGGCGGACCACCGACCGGTTCGCCGACTGACATCCCTGACTGGCGGCAGCGCATGGACGCCGCGCTTGGCGGAGGCGGCAACCCACCCGTGTTGGCCGGCACGCCGGGCGCCTCGGGTGCCGGCACCAGCGCCGGTGCGGCCGGCACGGATGGCGGCTCCGGAGGAGGGGGTACCGAAGGTGGCGGTACTCCGTCGGGCAGCGGCCCCGGTGGCGACCCTGGCATCGGTGACGGCCCGGGTGACGGTGACGGCGGCGGTTCGGGGGACGGCAGTGAGGAGCCGTACCGACCCGCTGACCGGACCGACCAGGAGTTGCAGGACGACCTGGACCCCACGCCACGCGACGGTGAGACGCCGGAGCAGGCGGCCGACCGGGCCGACGCCGCCGCTACGGAACTTGAGGTCCGCCGGTACGTCGAGACCTACGAGCAGCTCGGTGATGAGCCGCCTCGGTTCGACATTGCCAGTAACGATGCGAGCTACGGCCATCTGACCGGGCGAGAACACCCGCACACCGACGAACGGCACGGCCCGGACATACGGCTGGAGCGTGACCCGACCGGCACCGACCGGACCGTCGAGGGCCGGATCTACGGCGACCCGCCGTGGGACAACGACTCGAATTACTCGTTCCGCTGGGACAACCCGTCCGTGCAGAACAGGGCAATCAACGAGTACGTGAACCAGCACTGGGAGGGTATTCGCGATGATCTGGCAGCTAACGGGAGACACGACGGCAGTTTTGATTTCGCTAAGCGGGTGGGTGAGGGTTATTACAACGACGGATCCTACGGCGTAGGACCGCGTAACGCCCATCATCATGTGACCAGTTACGTCGAGATTCGGATCCGAATCGTGCCCGGCTCTGAGCCACCTGAGCCGTATATTCTCAGTGCATTCCCCAGTGCCAACCCGAAAGGCTGAGCCAGTATGGATTTGTCCCGGTTGCCCGAGTCGGCCCGCAGGCACGCCGAAAAACGCCTCGCCCGTACTCCGTTGGAAGTGGTTACCGATCTTGTTGCGGGGTATCTGGCGGACGCCGATGGCTTCGACGAAGTCATCGACGACATTCGCGGCGCGGCGGCGTATAACGTGCGGAATGTTCAGCGGCAAATTGCTGCTATAGAACAGGTGCTGGCGGAGCCGCAGCCACCGAATGCCCTGGCCCACATCGTGGCCTGGAGGGGTAACTGGGTGCTGGACGATCCCTCTGACGTGGGGGCGGCTGCCTTTCTCGCGGAGTTGGCCGATCACATGCGGGCGGTGGTTGCTGAGGTGGAGGCCGCCCGCCGGGCGCGGTTCCAGAAGCGCGGGACTACGGAGCCCACGAGTGGGTCTGGAGAGCGGGCCGCAGGGTCGGACGAGCCGGGCCAGTAATGGATTTGTCCCGGTTGCCCGAGTCAGCCCGCAGGCGTGCCGAGCAGTTCAGCGCCCGTACTCCGCTTGAGGTGGTCAGCGATCTGTGCGCGGACTACCTGGCGAATGCCGACGGCTTCGAGGAGGCGGTCGACGACATTCGTGGTTCGGCGGCGTACAACGTGCGGAGCGTTCAGCGTGAGATCGCCGCGACAGAGCAGGTGTTGGCGGAGCCGCAGCCACCGAATGCCCTTGCCCACATAGTGAGCGATTTTCATCCTGCGTAGCGGTTCGCTTCGACGTGGTGCAGGACGAGGATGGCCTGCACGATCGCGGTGGCGCGGCGCGGGCAGCAGCGCAGCTTGGCCAGGACCTTCCAGGTCTTGAGGGTG
>NZ_JBDPLT010000080.1:0-20548 GCF_039871775.1 Plantactinospora sp. B5E13 | reverse complement strand
CCTCAGGCCGCTGTCGCACCGGGTGAAGAGCCCCCGGCGCAGCTCAGAAGACGTCCTCCGGAAGGTCCATCAGGTCCGGGTCGGCGCCCTGCACGATCCGCCGGTCGGCACCGATCCGGGGCAGCACCTCACGGGCGAAGAACCGGGCGGCGGCCAGTTTGCCGGTGTAGAACGCCTTGTCCGACTCGGAGACCTCACCGCTGAGCGCCCGCAGCGCCACGTCCGCCTGCCGCTGCAGCAGCCAGCCGACGATCAGGTCGCCGACGGCGAGCAGGAACCGGCGGCTGCTCAGTCCAACCTTGTAGATCGTGCGCGGGTCCTCCTGCGCCTCGCCGAGCCAACCGGTCATCGTGCCGAGCATGGCCTGGACGTCGCCGAGCGCCCGACCGAGCGCGATCCGCTCCTCCTTGAGCTGTCCGTCGCCCTTGTCGGCGGACTCCGCCCCGGCGGCCACCCCCGACTCCACAAAGGCCTGGATCTCCCCGGCCACGGTCAGCAGGCTCTTGCCGCCGTCCCGGACGATCTTCCGGAAGAAGAGGTCGAGGCTCTGGATCGCGGTCGTACCCTCGTACAGGGTGTCGATTTTCGCATCGCGGACGTACTGCTCCAGCGGGTAGTCCTGGAGGAAACCGGAGCCGCCGAACGTCTGCAGCGACTCGTGACCGAGCAGTTCGTACGCCCGTTCCGAGCCGACACCCTTGACCAGCGGCAGCAACAGGTCGTTGACGCCCTTGGCCCGCTTCGCGGCCGACTCGTCACCGGACGCCTCGGCCAGGTTGATCCAGTCCTGCCAGGTCGCGGTGTAACAGACCAGGGCACGCAGCCCCTCGGCGTACGCCTTCTGCAGCATCAGCGACCGGCGGACGTCGGGGTGGTGGGTGATGGTCACCCGGGGCGCGTTCTTGTCCGTCGACCGGAGCAGGTCGGCACCCTGCACCCGGTTCTTCGCGTACTCCAGGGCGTTCAGGTAGCCGGTGGAGAGGGTGGCGATCGCCTTGGTGCCGACCATCATCCGGGCGTACTCGATGATCAGGAACATCTGCCGGATGCCGTCGTGCACATCGCCGAGCAGCCAGCCCTTGGCCGGCACGCCGTGCTCGCCGAAGGTCATCTCGCAGGTGTTCGAGACCTTCAACCCCATCTTGTGCTCGAGGTTGGTGGCGTAGACCCCGTTGCGCTCACCCAGCTCGCCGGTCTCCTCATCGAAGTGGAACTTCGGCACGACGAACAGCGACAGGCCCTTGGTGCCCGGACCGCCGACACCCTCGACGCCGACCGGCCGGGCCAGCACGTAGTGGATGATGTTGGCGGTCAGGTCGTGCTCACCGCTGGTGATGAAGCGCTTGACACCCTCGATGTGCCAGGAGCCGTCCGGCTGGGGGACGGCCCGGGTCCGTCCGGCGCCGACGTCCGAGCCGGCGTCCGGCTCGGTGAGCACCATGGTCGAGGCCCACTGCTTCTCGACGAAGAGCTTGGCCCACCTCTTCTGCCGCTCGGTGCCCTCGCGGTAGAGGGTGTGTGCGAACGAGGGGCCACCGGCGTACATCCACAGTGGCGCGTTCGCGCCGAGGATCAGTTCGGCCGCCGACCACCACAGGGCGCGGGGGGCCTGGGTGCCGTCCAGCTCGGCGGGGAGGTCCATCCGCCAGAACTCGGACTCCATCAGTGCCCGGTACGACCGCTTGAAGACCTCCGGCAGCGGCGCGGTGTGGGTGGCCGGGTCGAAGACCGGCGGGGTGCGGTCGCTTTCGGCGTAGCTGGCCGCGAGTTCGGTCCGGGCCAGCCGGTCGACCTCGGCGAGCACGCTGCGGGCGGTGTCGGCGTCCAGTTCGGAGTACGGGTCCCGGCCGAACGCCTGGTCCGCGTCGAAGACCTCGAAGAGGTTGAACTCGAGGTCGCGCAGGTTGCTCCTGTAGTGGGTCATGGCATTTGCCCCCGCCTCCGAACACGTGTTACCCGACAGTAACTCGAGTCATATTACTCGCGGGTAGAAAACTCCGGTCCCACCCGCCCGAGTGATGACCGCCACACCCCGGCGGCGGCCCGCTCAGCCCTCCGAACCCCCGACCTCCCAGCTCGGTACGGCCACGGTGGTTGCCGGGCGCGGCCCGGGGTACTCCAGCAGGACCAGGGCGATGTCGTCGTCGAGTCGACCGCGCACCCATTCCACCAGCGCGGTCTCCAGCGAGGCCAACCCGTCGCCGACCGTGCCGTGCCCGAGCAGTCGCCAGGCCCGGTCCGCGGTCGGGAAGAACTCGCCGTCCCGGCGCGCCTCGCCGAGCCCGTCGGTGAAGAGCAGCAGCCGGTCACCCGGCTCCAGCCGCTCGACCCGGGGCCGGACCACAGGCATGAAACCCAGGGGCGGCGCCGGCGCCGGCGGCTCCAACGGGATCACCTGACCCCGACGGAGCAGCAGCGGCGGCGGATGGCCACAGTTCACGATCGTCAACGTGCCGCCCCGCTCCTCGACCAGCGCCGCCGTGACGAAATCCTCGTCACCGACGTTGCGGGCCACCGCCCGGTCGAGGTCGGTGACGATCGCCCGCAGGTCCGCCCGCTCGTAGGCGACGTGCCGGTACGACCCGAGCACGATGCTGGCCAGCCGGACCGCGTCCAGCCCCTTGCCCCGTACGTCGCCGATGAGGACCCGTACCCCGTACGGGGTGTCGATCGCCTCGTACAGGTCACCGCCGATGTCCGCCTTCGCGGTGGCCGAGATGTAGTGGCCGGCCACCGCCAGACTGCCGACCCGTGGGCCGACCGGCCGCAGCACGGCCTGCTGGGCCACCGAGGCGAGCTTGGACAGCTCGACGATCTGCTCCGCCTGCCGCTGCCGGAGCACCGCGAACAGCACGGCGATCGCGGTCGCCAGGACGATGCCGACGACGTCCACCGCCGCCGCCTCCGAGGGGAGGTACCCGCTGCTGGCCAGCGACGCCGCGAGTCCGGTGGCCAGCGTGCCGATGACGAGCACCATCGGCCAGGACCCGAACGCGGCGACCAGCGAGGGTGCCAGCACCGCCAGGGCCACGAAATTGATCTTCGATTCCTGGTGCCTGTCGGCCAACTCCACCGCCGCGACGAGCGCGAGCAGCACGAGGGCCGCGCCGAGACCGGCGCGGGAACCAGGGCTCAGCGGGCGACCGCCCGATGGCATCAGTTGCATGGGTACGCGGAACAGCATGCCTGATCGACGCGGGCGATTGAACGAAGTTGGCTCCTCGTCCGACCGGGTTCTGGCCACTGGCGCATCCAACCCTCGCGGTTCCGCCGGACTTCCTCAGGCGGTCAGCCAAGGGTTGCAGGTCGAATGAACATTCCGCGTCCGCCCGGTCCGGCGGCCCGACCCGGCCACCCGCCCACGGGCCCCGGATCCGGGTCAGCCGAGGATCTGGTAGGTCACGTCGACCTCGCCCTGGCCGAGTGGGGCGATCGCCGCGAACGCGGCCCGGGACAGGTCGATGCACCGGCCGTCGACGTACGGGCCACGGTCGTTGATCCGGACCACCACCGACTTGCCGTTCGCCGGGTTGGTGACCCGTACCCGGGTGTTGAACGGCAGGGTCTTGTGCGCGGCGGTCAGCGCGTCCGGGTTGAACGCCTCCCCGTTCGCGGTGACCTGCCCCTGGTCGTAGTACGACGCCCCGCAGGACCCGGTGCCGACCACCTGTTCGCTGTTGGTCTTGGTGGACGACGGCTTCTTGGTCGCGGTCGGCCGCTTCGTCGGAGTCGAGCGGGACGGCGTCGGCCGGGTGGTCGACCTGGAGGCGTGCTCCGGTGACCGGGTCGGCGCGGCCGCGCTCGGGCTCGGGGTGGGGGTGCCCGGCGTCGCGGTGGGGGTGTCCAGGGCGGTCGGCGTCACCGGGTCCGCCACGGACGACACGGCTGCGGTGTCCGGTCCGGCCCCCAACTGCACCGCCCCGGCAGCACCGCCACCGACCAGTGCCACGGCGACCGCACCGGCCGCGACCAGGCCGGTCCGCGACCTGAAGAACCGTCCTCGGGCATGCTTTCCCGCCACCGGCCCGTCCTCTCGTACGACGACTGAGATCGGGTCGGACCGTAACGAGAGCGGCACTTCGGAAGTCAACGTGATCAGGGGTATCTGTTCTGATTTGTGGTGAAACCTTTGGCCGATCATCCGACCCCCGCTGGGTCGTACGGGCCCACCACCGGCGCCCCCGTAGCTGGCCGGGAAGAATGGCCAGGATGCGGAGCGAGCTGCGCGAACGCCTCATCGGTACGTTCCGCTGGACCGACCCCGGACCGGCCAGCACCCACCTGGTCAGCGACATCTCCGGCTGGTGGCGGGACCCGGTCATCCTCGGCGCCCTCGGCCCGGCCCTCGCCGAACCGTTCCGCGCCGACGCGCCCACCGTCGTGATCGCCCCCGAGGTCACCGGACTGCTGCTCGGGCCACTGGTGGCGACAGCCCTCGGGGTCGGTTTCCTGCCCGCGTACAAGCACACCGGCCAGCGGCGGATCGCCGAACCGACCACCTGGGCCTGGACCGGCAGCGACTACCGGGGGCGCCGGCTCGCCCTCGGCGTACGCGAACGGCACCTCGGCCCCGGCGACCGGGCCCTGGTGGTCGACGACTGGGTGGCCAGCGGCGCCCAACTGCGCGCCCTGCACGACCTGGTCGCCGCCCGGGGCGGCACCGTGGTCGGCACCAGCGCGATCGTCGCCGACTGCCCACCGGAGGTGACCACCCGACTGCGGCTGGTCAGCCTGCTCGGCCCGACCGACCTCGAATCGCCAGACCTCGAATCGCCAGACCTCGAACCGCCAGACCTCGGCCCGGCCGGCCACTGAATCCGGCCGCCGGCTGACCCCGGCCCGCGGAGCCGGGGTTCTCCACAGGATCTTCACGACGCCAGCCCCGATCGACCACGCCCCGTCCCTACAGTCGGCGTCATGCACGAACGCCGTATCCTGGTCGTCGAGGACGAGAAGACCATCGCCGAATCGGTCGCGGCCCGACTCCGGGCCGAGGGTTTCGTGGTGGAGATCGCCCGGGACGGACCGGGCGCGGTCGAGGCCTTCCGCCACCACCGACCCGAACTGGTCGTCCTCGACGTCATGCTGCCCGGCTTCGACGGGCTGGAGGTCTGCCGTCGGATCCAGGCCGACCGGCCGGTGCCGGTCCTGATGCTGACCGCCCGCGACGACGAGACCGACCTGCTGGTCGGGCTCGCGGTCGGCGCCGACGACTACCTGACGAAGCCGTTCTCGTTGCGCGAGCTGGCCGCCCGGGTGCACGCGCTGCTGCGCCGGGTCGACCGGGCGGCGAGCGCCGCGAGCCAGCGCCCGGAGATCCTGCGGATCGGCGACCTGGAGATCAACCAGGCGGAACGCCGGGTCCGGCGCAACGGTGTCGAGGCACACCTGACCCCGACCGAGTTCGACCTGCTCGTCCACCTCGCCGGCCGGCCCCGCGCCGTACTGCCCCGGGAGCGGCTGCTCGCCGACGTCTGGGGCTGGGCCGACGGCTCCGGCACCCGGACCGTCGACAGCCACGTCAAGGCGTTGCGCCGCAAGCTCGGCCCCGACCTGATCCGGACCGTGCACGGGGTCGGCTACGCACTGGAGGTCCCCGCGTGAAAAGCCTGCTGGCCACGTTCGACCGGGCGATGGACGTACTGCCCCGGCCACTGGACCCGATCCGGTCGATCAAACTCAAACTCGGCATCCTGCTGGTCGGCTCGGGAGCCGTCGGCATCACGGTGTTCCGGATCGGCATCGGCTGGCTGCCACTGAAGACCACCTTCACGGCGATCGGGCTCGCCCTGCTCACCTCGCAGGTCCTCGCCCACGGTCTCACCTCCCCACTGCGCGAGATGACCGCGGCGGCCCGGGCGATGGCCAGGGGTGACTACACCCGACGGGTCCGGGCCACCTCCCGCGACGAGGTCGGCGAACTGGCGGTGGCGTTCAACCAGATGGCCGGCGACCTGGCCGAGGCCGACCGGCGGCGCCGGGAACTCATCGCCAACGTCTCGCACGAGCTGCGTACCCCGATCACCGCGCTGCAGGGCGTGCTGGAGAACATCGTCGACGGTGTCGCGGAGCCGGACCTGCCCACCCTGCGGGTCGCGCTGGCCCAGACCGAGCGCCTCGGCCACCTGGTCGCCGACCTGCTCGATCTGTCCAGATTGGACGCCGGGGTGCTGCCGCTGCGCCGCGAGGATCTCGACGTCGCGGAGTTCCTGGACGACGTGGTCCAGCAGGCCAGCGTCAACGCGGTCGGCGCCGGGCGCGACGTCCGGTTCGAGGTACGCCCCGAGTCGGCGGAGCTGCGCGTCGAGGCCGACCCCCGACGGCTGCACCAGGTCTTCGCCAACCTGCTGGACAACGCCGCCCGGCACAGTCCGCCCGGTGGCACCGTACTGGTCACCGCCGGACGGGTCGGCAACCAACTGCGGTTCGAGGTCGTCGACCAGGGCGAGGGCATACCGACCCGGCTCCGTCGGGAGGTGTTCGAACGCTTCACCCGGGGTGAGCGGCCCAGCGACGGTGGCACCGGGCTGGGGCTGGCCATCGCGCACTGGGTCGTGGAACTGCACGGCGGCACGATCGCGGTGACCGACCCGCCGCCTCTCGCCTCCCACCGACCGGCTTCGGCCGGACCGACCGGCTGCCGGATCCAGGTGAGTCTGCCCCTGAGCGCCGCGACCGACCTGGCCCATTCCCTTTCGATCCCGGAGCGACGATGAGCACCACGGATCCGAGCCCGACCGCCGCACCCACACCGGCGCCGGCAGACGCACCGACAACCGGCTCGGCGTCAACACCGACAGAAGCACCGACAACCGGCGCGGCCTCAACACCGGCAGCTGCCCCGGCGTCGACACCGACGGCCACGACGACCCCGACACCAGCGGACACAACAGCAGCAACGAACGAACCGACACCCACACCGACTCCGGCATCGGCACCACGGGGGCCGATGCCGGCTGGGAACGCCCCGCCCGGCCAGCGACTGCCATCGGGGGTTTGGCAGCCGCCGGCGGGCGGGGCACCCGTCCCCGCCCTGGCCGGACCCGCCGTTGCGGCGGTACGACCGCCGTCCGTACTCCGTCGGCGCTGGCCCGGCCCGGCAGCCGCCGCGACCCCCGGGGTCCTCGGCACCCTCGCCGGTGCGGCGGGGGTCGCCGCGCTGAGCATCCCGTTGACCCGGACCGGACTCGGCTGGCTGGTCGCCGGATTCGCCGGCACGGCAGCACTGCTCACCGCCGCCGCCTCGAGCGGTGGACGACCCACGGACGCCGCCGCGGACGGCGCGCCGGACACCCCCGAGCGGGCCGGCGGGGCGACGCGGAGGCTCGGACGGCTACGGCGGCTCGGCGGAGCCCGACCACTCTGGGCGCTCGCCACCCTGGCCCTGCTCGGGGTCGGTACGATCCGGGCCGCCGGCTGGCTCTTCGTCCTCTGTCTCCTGACCGCCGGCGTGACCGCGACCCTGACCGTGGCCGACGGACGATCGGTACGCGGCCTGCTGTTCTCCGGGCTGATCCCACCGGCGGCGGTGATCCGGGCACTGCCCTGGGCCGCCCGGGGACTGGACGGATCGGGTCGCCCCGACGGAGGCGGCCGGATCGGCCGTACCGTCGGCACGGTTGTCGTCTCGGCAGTCCTGCTGCTCGTCTTCGGACTGCTGCTCTCCTCCGCCGACGCCGCCTTCGCCCGGCAACTCGACCAGGTACTGCCGGACCTCTCGGTACCCACGGTGTTTCGGTGGATCTTCCTGTTCGTGGCGGTCGGTGCCGGGCTGCTCGGTGCGGCGTACGTGCTCACCGCCCCGCCCGATCTGACCGGCCTCACGATCGGATCCGACCGGGCCCGGCTGCGCCGCTTCGACTGGATGCTGCCGGTGGCCCTGCTCGACCTGCTCTTCGCCGGCTTCGTCGCCGTACAGCTCACCACCCTGTTCGGCGGTGACGACCACGTCCTGCGTACCGCCGGGCTCACCTACGCCGAGTACGCCCGCGGCGGCTTCTGGCAACTGCTCGCCGTCTCGGTGCTGACCCTGCTGGTGATCGGCGCCGCCGCCTGGTGGGCACCCCGGAACGGGCGTACCGACCGGGTGCTGATCCGACTGCTGCTCGGCGCCCTCACCCTGCTCAGCCTGGTGATCGTCGCCTCCGCGCTGTACCGGATGGACGTCTACGCCGACGCCTACGGCGCCACCCGGCTCCGGCTGCTCGTCGCCGCCTGCGAGCTCTGGATCGGACTGCTCTTCGTCCTGGTCGCGGTGGCCGGGATACGGCTGGCCGGCGCCTGGCTGCCCCGCCTGGCCATCGGTACGGCGGTGGTCGCCCTGCTCGGCCTCGCCGTCGCCAACCCCGACCGGCTGATCGCCGAGCGCAACGTCGAACTGTGGCGCAAAACCGGACGGATCGACGTCTGGTATCTCGGCCAGCTCTCCGCCGACGCGGTACCGGCCCTGGACCAGCTCCCCGAACCGCTGCGCGGCTGCGCCCTCATCCCGATCGCCGGCGACCTGGTGGACCGGACCGACCGGTACGGGTCCGGTGACGACCGGCGCCACCTCGCCGACGACTGGCACGAGTTCAACCTCGGCCGCGCCGAGGCCCGAAGGATCCTCGTCGAACATCCGGTCCCCTCGGTACGGGCGTCGATGTCCCTGCCGTCCGCACGGTGCGGGTGACCCGGCCGATCGTCCGGCATCCGCCCCGCACCACTTGACATCCCGGCCGGGGCGGTGAGACTGCCGGAATGGCCAGCCCGATCGATCCCGTCCCGGATCCGGGTCCGCCGGCAGCACCGCCCCGACGGACCCGGGTGGTGCTGGCCGAGGTGACCCGGCGACGGACCGGCGCCGAGGCGACCCGGGTCGAGCTGACCCAGCAGACCCAGGTCGGCGAGGCGCTGGTCCGGGGACTGGTCCGGGCGCAGCTCCGGCTCGCGCTGCGACTGTCCCTGGTGGTCGCGATCGGTCTCGGCGGGCTGCCGCTGCTCTTCGCCACCGCCCCGGCGACCGGGGCCGCGAAACTGTTCGGGGTCAACCTGCCCTGGCTGCTGCTCGGGGCCGCCGCGTTCCCGTTCCTGGTCGCGGTCGGCTGGACGTACGTGCACCTGGCCGAACGCAACGAGCAGGACTTCACCGACGTGGTCCAGCGGCCGGAGCGCTGAGGCGTGGACAATCCGTACACGGTGCCGGCGATCATCGCGGTCACCCTGGTCACCGTCGCGATCGGCTTCTACGGCCTGACCCTGGCCCGGACCACCTCCGACTTCCTGGTCGCCTCCCGGATGGTCAGCCCGACCTGGAACGCGGCGGCGATCGGCGGCGAGTACCTCTCCGCCGCCTCCTTCCTCGGCATCGCCGGACTGGTCCTCAAGTACGGCGTCGACGTGCTCTGGTACCCGGTCGGGTTCGCCGCCGGCTACCTGGCGCTGCTGCTCTTCGTCGCCGCGCCGCTGCGCCGCTCGGGCGCGTTCACCCTGCCCGACTTCTGCGAACTGCGGCTCGGTTCACGGCGGCTGCGCAAACTCGCCACCGCGTTCGTGGTCTTCATCGGTTGGCTCTATCTGGTGCCGCAGCTGCAGGGGGCGGGCCTGACCCTGACCACGGTCGCCGGTGGACCGTACGAACTGGGCGCCCTGCTGGTCGGAGCGGTGGTGACCGCGAACGTGGCGCTCGGCGGGATGCGGGCGGTCACCTTCGTGCAGGCGTTCCAGTACTGGCTGAAGCTCACCGCGCTCGCCGTACCGGCGATCTTCCTGGTCCTGCAGTGGCAGTCGGACGGCCGGCCGGCGGTGACGCCGGAGGCCGGCGCGGTCTTCCCGGCCGCGACCACCGTCGCGGTCGAGCAGGCGGCGACCCTCACCCTCGCCGACGGCACCACCCGGGAGGTACGCCCCGGCGAGCAGCTCTCGTTCGCGGCCGGCGACCCGGTGCCGGAAATCTCCAATGTGGACGCGGTCAGCGGACCCGACTGGTTGTTGCCGAGTACGGCCGGCGACGACGACCGGGGGCTCTTCGCCACGTACTCGCTGATCCTGGCGACCTTCCTCGGCACGATGGGGCTGCCGCACGTCCTCGTCCGCTTCTACACCAACCCGGACGGCGCCGCCGCCCGCCGGACCACCCTGGTGGTGCTGGCCATGGTCGGCGCCTTCTACCTCTTCCCCACCCTGTACGGCGTGCTCGGCCGGATCTACACCCCACAACTGCTGCTGACCGGGCGGTCCGACGCGGTGGTGGTCCTGCTGCCCGAGGCGGCGCTCGGCGGCGGACTGACCGGGCAACTGCTCGCCGCCCTGGTCGCCGCCGGGGCGTTCGCCGCCTTCCTCTCCACCTCGTCCGGGCTGCTGACCAGCGTGGCCGGGGTGCTCTCCACCGACGTCCTCGGCCACGGTTCGGTACGCGACTTCCGGCTGGCCACCCTCTTCGCCGGACTGGTCCCGGTGATACTGGCGTTGAACGTCTCCGGCCTGGACGTCTCGCAGGTCGTCGGGCTGGCCTTCGCGGTCGCCGCGTCCAGCTTCTGCCCGCTGCTGGTGCTCGGCATCTGGTGGCGCGGGCTGACCGACGTCGGGGCGGCGGCGGGGATCCTGGTCGGCGGTGGGGCGGCGGTCGGCGCGGTGCTCTTCACCGTGGTCGGGCCGGAGCTGTCCGGCTGGCCGGCCGTGCTGATCGCCCAGCCGGCCGCCTGGACCGTGCCGCTCGCCTTCACCGTGATGGTCACCGCCTCGTGGGCGACCCGCCGCCGGGCCCCGTCGGACGTTGCCGCGACCATGCTCCGCCTGCACGCCCCGGAGGCCCTCCGGCTGTGAGGCGGAACCCCTCAGGGAGTTCCTCAGGTGGCGCGGAGTTCCTCGACGGCGGTGCTGGTCCGCAGCAGGAGCAGGTTGACCAGCAGCAGGCTGAGCACGACCGCCAGGGCGACACCGACGAACCCGGCCAGGTCGTCGAGGGGCAGTGGCACGGTGCGTACCACCGCCGGCAGTTCGACGCAGTCGGTCGGCGAGGCTTCGCGGCACACCGTGCCCCAGCCGCTGGAGACCTCCCGGTCGTAGAGGCCGCGCTGCAGGGTGATGCCGGTACCGGCGGCCAGCACGATGCCGGCCACCGCCGGGGTCAGGGTCTGCCAGGCCAGCGCCCGGCCCAGGACGGCACGGGGGACCCCGGTGGCGACCAGCGCGGCCATCGCCCGCCGCCGGCTCACGATCGACTCGGCCAACGCGACCAGCAACCCACCGGCGGCGATCACCAGGGCGATCGTGAGCGCGAGGTAGACCAGGTCGTACGCCCCCTGGTAGAACGTGGTGTCCCAGGGCTCGTACGGGAGGCCGGACACCTCGGCGGACCGTCGCGCGTACTCGGCCTCCGCCGCGAACTCGGTGCTCATCCTGATCCGCAGCCCGGCGGCGAACGCGCCGAACAGCACGGCTGCCAGCAGCGCGGCAAGGGTACGGCTGCCGGTCCACGGGTCGGCCGTCAGCCGGCGCGCCGCGAGCAGCCCGGCGGGCCGGCGGGCGAACCGGTGCAGCAGCCGCCCGGTGACATGCGAGATCCAGCCGGTGCCGACGATCACCCCGAGGGTGACCGCCAACTCCGCCACCAGCACGACGAGCCCGAACAGTTCGTACGGCATGCTGCGGCCACTGCGGTCCAGGTACTGGGCGAGCGGTGGGAGCAGGGCGGCCGTCCCGAGCCCGCCGAGGATCAGCAGGCCCGCCCAGGGGCGTGGCGGCCGGGTCCGGACCCGACGCACCACCCCGTACGGGGTCAGCACGACCCGGCGCAGCAGCAGCATCGCGATCAGCCCGGCCAGTACCGGAACTCCGGCCACCACGACGGCGAGTTGCCAGACCGGGGGCAGTACGTCGGTCGGCAGCGCCAGTTTGCCGTCCGCTCCGGGCGTGCCGAGCAGCTGGCGACCGACCAGGTGCAGCCCCAGCCCGGCGAGGGCGCCGAGACCGCTGGCCAGGGCCGCCTCGGTGGCGGCGATCGCGACCGCCTGCCGGGGTCCGGCGCCGGCCATCCGGTACGCCGCGAGCCGGCGGTCCCGGGCCGGTGCCCCGAGTCGGGCGCACTGGCCGGCCAGGACCAGCACCGGAATGGTCAGCAGGACGAGCGTGGCGGCCACCCCGACCCGCAACCCGGCCTCGGCGATCAGCGGGTTGCGGTACTGCGGCGAGACGTTGCTGCCGCCGTCGAGGACGGTCGGGATCGCGAGCACGGTCAGCGCGGCGAGGATCGCCAGGGTGGCGAGTGCGGCGCTGAGCCCGGTCAGCACCACCCGGACGGTGTCGGTACGGCTGCCGGCCAGGGCGAGCCGGAGCAGCACGCCCGGCCTCACCGGCGTACCGCCGCAACGGTGAGCAGCAACGCGCCCGGCCTCACCGTCGTACCGCCGCGATGCCCAGGCCGGTCGGGTCGAGGACGCCGTCGCGCAGCGTCACCTCGCGGTCGGCGTACCCGGCGACCCGCGCGTCGTGGGTGACCAGTACGACGGTGGTCCGCTGCTCGCGGGCGAGCCGGACCAGGTGGCCGAGGACCTGCTCTCCGGCAAGGGTGTCGAGCGCCCCGGTCGGTTCGTCGGCGAAGAGCACCCGGGGTTCGGTGACCAGGGCCCGGGCCAGCGCACAGCGCTGCTGCTGGCCGCCGGACATCTCGCCGGGATGCTGGTCGGCGAGGTCGGCGACGCCGAGCCGGTCCAGCCAGGCGAGTGCCGCGGTCCGGGCCTCCCGGCGCCGGGCGCCGGCGAGCAGCAACGGCAGCGCCACGTTCTCGGCGGCGGTCAACTCGGCGACGAGTTGACCGAACTGGAACAGCACCCCGAACTCGGTCCGCCGCAGTCGGGCGCGTTCCCCCTCGGAACTGGTGTCGATCCGCCGGCCGCGGTAGAACACCTCGCCGGCGTCGACCCGCATGATCCCGGCCAGGCAGTGCAGCAGGGTGGACTTGCCGCAGCCGGACGGTCCGGTCACGGCGAGGATCTCGCCCTCGGCGACGTCGACGGTGACGCCGCGCAGGGCGGGGGTCGGGCCGTACGACCTCACCGCCGCCCGGGTGCCCAGGAAGCTCATCGGGCCGTCACCTCCCGGTGCAGGTCGGCGACCCGGTCCAGGGTGGTACGCAGCCACCGCAGGTCGGCGTCGAGGTGGTTGATGCCGTAGTCGGCGGCGATCACGTCGGCGACCGACGCGGTCGGGTCGGTCTTGACGGCGGTGAGTTCCCGGACTCGGTCGGTGTGCGCCTGCCGCTGCCGGCTGAGGTAGTCGCGGGCGCGGCTGAGGTCGGCGACCAGCAGCGTGATGATCACCTTGGCCAGCAGCACGCTGTTCAGGTGCGGCAGTGGGGGTTCGACCGCGCCGAGCCAGCTGTCCAGGGCGGCCTCGCCGGGCGGGGTGACCGCGTACGGCGTCCGGTCGGGCCCGGCCTCGCGCTCCTGGCCGGCCCGGGCCACCAGGCCGTCGCGTTCCAGCCGGCCGAGGGTGGCGTAGACCTGCCCGTACGGCAGGGGTTTGGCCTTGGGCAGCCGCAGGTCGTAGTCGCGTTTGAGGTCGTAGCCGTGTTTCGGCCCGGTCGCGAGCAGCCCGAGCAGGACGTGCGGGGTGGACATGGGGGCCACTATTCACTGAGCGAATAGCCGACGTCAAGCCGGCACGACGGCGTGCCGGGCCCGCATCATCCGAACCGGCGGCCCGCCGAACCGGTGGCGTGCCGAACCGGTGGCGTGCCGAACCGGTGGCGTGCCGGACCGGCCCGGGCGGCACAATGGGCAGCGTGCGCCGAGCAGAGCCGCCGGGCGGGCAGATCCACCACACCGACCCGTTCGCCACTCCGGAAGAGCAGCGGTCGCCGGTCCGCCGCCTGCGGGGCCGGCTCGCCGCGCCGGTCACCCTCTGGACCGCGTACGCCGAGGCGTCGGCGTCACCTCCGGCCTCACCGGCCGGGCTGACCGTCTCCTCGACCCTGGTCGCCGACGGGGAACCGGGCCGGCTGCTCGGGCTCGTCGACGAGGAGTCGGAGTTGTGGGAGGCGGCGTCGGCGAGCGGCCGGTTCGCGGTCACCCTGCTCGGGCCGGCACACCGGCAGCTCGCCGACCGGTTCGCCGGGCTCTCCCCGGCGCCGGGTGGCCTCTTCGCCATCGGCGGGTGGACCGGTACGCCGTACGGGCCGGTGCCGGTCGACTCGGGTGGCTGGGCCGGCTGCCGGCTCGACGGCTTCCGGGCGTACGGCTGGTCGCTGCTCGTCGAGGCGACCATCGAGACCGTCGAGCTGACCCGCGACGCCCTGCCGCTGCTGCACCACCGGGGCCGCTACCGGGAACTGGGCGGCTGACCCACCACCGGGGCCGCCCCTTCCGCCCTCGTCGCCGAGCGGCGTGACCGGCGTCACTCGGCGCAGCGATCGGCCCGTTCGGCGCAGCCGCCGACCAGGCTCCGGATCACCGCTTTCCGATCTCCGGGTCGCTCCATACCGTGCCCGAAACTCCGGATCCCCCGTTGAAGGTGGTGAGACCTGCATGTCCACGGATACGCCCGCGCCGGCCAGCGCCCCGCCAGACCGGTACGTCGCGATACAACAGTCGGATGAGTTCGCCGGGCTACGCAAGGCGCTGCGCGGCTTCGTCTTCCCGATGACCGCGGCGTTCTTCGTCTGGTACGCCCTGTACGTCATCCTCTCCGCGTACGCCCGCGGCTTCATGGGCACCAAGCTGATCGGCAACATCAACGTCGCGCTCGTCTTCGGGCTGCTGCAGTTCGTCTCCACCTTCCTCATCGCCTGGCTCTACGCCCGGTACGCGGGCCGGAAGCTGGACCCGGTCGCCGACCGGATCCGGGAGGGCCTGGCGGGCGAGTCGTCGGCGGAGAGCAGCGCCGAGAGCACGGACGGCGAGGTGGCCAAGTGAAGGAGATCCTGCTCGCGGCCGAGGCGGGCAACAGCACCGCCCGGACCCTCACCATCACGCTCTTCCTGGTCTTCGTCGCGGTGACCCTGGGGATCACCGTCTGGGCCAGCCGGCAGACGAAGACGGCGACCGACTACTACGCCGGTGGTCGCTCGTTCTCCGGTTTCCAGAACGGGATGGCGATCGGCGGCGACTACATGTCGGCGGCGTCGTTCCTCGGCATCGCCGGCATCATCGCGCTGTACGGCTACGACGGCTTCCTCTACTCGATCGGCTTCCTGGTCGCCTGGCTGGTGGCGCTGCTGTTGGTCGCCGAGCTGCTCCGCAACTCGGGCCGCTACACGATGGCCGACGTGCTGGCGTTCCGGATGCGGCAGAAGCCGGTCCGGACGGCGGCGGCGGTCTCCACGATCACCGTTTCGATCTTCTACCTGCTGGCCCAGATGGTGGGTGCGGGTGCCCTGGTCGCGCTCCTGCTCGGCATCCGGCCGGGTACGACGTTCCTCGGCATGGACGCGGACGCCGCGAAGATCGCGACGATCATCATGGTCGGCGCCCTCATGATCGTCTACGTCACGGTGGGCGGCATGAAGGGCACCACCTACGTCCAGATCGTCAAGGCGTTCCTGCTGATGAGCGGTGCGCTGGTGATGACGATCCTGGTGCTGGCCCACTACAAGTTCAACCTCTCCGCCCTGCTCGGCGACGCCGCGAACGCCTCGGGCAAGGGCACCGCGTTCCTCGAACCGGGGCTGCGGTACGGCGTGGAGGTCGCCGGCAACTCGGCACAGACCTTCTACAACAAGATGGACCTGCTCTCGCTCGGCATCGCGCTGGTCCTCGGCACCGCCGGTCTGCCGCACATCCTGATCCGCTTCTACACCGTGCCGACCGCGAAGGCGGCCCGGAAGAGCGTGCTCTGGGCGATCGGCATCATCGGCACCTTCTACCTGTTCACCCTGGCCCTGGGCTTCGGCGCGGCGGCACTGGTGGGCCGGGAGGCGATCACCGCCCAGGATCCGGCCGGCAACACGGCGGCGCCTCAGCTCGCCGAGGCGCTCGGCGTCGACTTCCTCGGTGGTGACGTCGGTGGCGCGGCGATGCTCGCGATCATCGCGGCGGTCGCCTTCGCGACCATTCTCGCCGTGGTCGCCGGACTGACCCTGGCCTCGTCGTCCAGCCTCGCCCACGACTTCTACGCCAACGTGGTCAAGGGCGGGCAGGTGTCGGAGCGGCAGGAGGTCAACGTCGCCCGGATCTCGGCCCTGGTGATCGGCGCGATCTCGATCGTGCTGTCGATCTTCGCGCAGAACCTGAACGTCGCGTTCCTGGTGGCCCTGGCCTTCGCGGTGGCGGCGTCCGGAAACCTGCCGGCGATCCTCTACAGCCTGTTCTGGAAGCGGTTCAACACCTCCGGCGCGGTCTGGGCGATCTACGGCGGTCTGATCAGCGCGGTCGGGTTGGTCTTCTTCTCCCCGGTGGTCTCCGGGGCGGCCACCTCGATGTTCCCGGACCAGGACTGGCAGTGGTTCCCGCTGTCCAACCCGGGCCTCATCTCGATCCCGGTCGGTTTCCTCTGCGGCTGGATCGGCACCCTGGTCTCCAAGGAGACGGACGCCGACAAGTACGCCGAACTCGAGGTCCGGGCGCTCACCGGCTCGGGAGCGCACTGACCCGCGTCGACTCCACCGCGAGTCACCGCGAAGTAACGGGTGGTGCCGGGTAACGTCGGTTACCCGGCACCACCCGTGCCGTTGTATGGCCCGAGGGCGGACCCGTCGTACCGGCCGGGGCGGATCCGACACTCCCTCACCATGCCCGAGATCAGCATCCTGGGTAGGCTGGCACTATGGTGGTAGCCCAGCGCTTCGGAGCAGAACACCGCATCCTCGTCACCGGTGGTGCCGGATTTGTCCCCTCTCACCTGGTTGACGCGCTGATCGCGCGGGGCTGCACGGTGGTCGCGGTGGACAACTTCATCACCGGCTCCAAGGAGAACGTCGCCCACCTGGCGGACCACCCACGGTTCACCCTGGTCGAGGCCGACGTCTCGGACGGACTGCCGAGCCACCACCCGGCGATCGCCGAGCGGTTCGACGCGATCATGCACCTCGCCTCGCCGGCCAGCCCCACCGACTTCGCCACCATCCCGATCGAGATCCTCCGGGTCGGCTCGCTCGCCACCCTGCACCTGCTCGACCGGGCGGTCACCGACCGGGCCCGGTTCATCCTCGCCTCCACCTCCGAGGCGTACGGCGACCCGCAGGTGCACCCGCAGGTCGAGACGTACTGGGGCAACGTCAACCCGATCGGCGTCCGCAGCGTGTACGACGAGGCCAAGCGCTTCGCCGAGGCCAGCACGATGGCGTACCACCGCTACCACGGGCTCGAGGTCGGCATCGTCCGGATCTTCAACACGTACGGCCCACGGATGCGGCCGGACGACGGCCGGGCGATCCCCACCTTCATCACCCAGGCGCTACGTGGCGAGCCGCTGACCGTGCACGGCACAGGCGCCCAGACCCGGTCGATCTGCTACGTCGACGACCTGGTCCGAGGCATCCTGCTGCTGCTCGACTCGACCGAGACCGGCCCGATCAACTGCGGCACCGAGCACGAGGTCACCATGCGGGAGCTCGCCGAGACGATCGTGACGCTGACCGGGAGTGAGTCGAACATCACCTACGTCACCCGGACCGCCGACGACCCGGAGATGCGGCGGCCGGATCTGACCCTCGCCCGGGAGCGGCTCGGCTACCAGCCGACGATCTCGCCCCAGGAGGGGCTACGCCGCACGATCGAACACTTCAGCCAGCGGCTGAGCTAGCCAACACAGCAGCCAGCGGCTGAGCTAGCCGACACAGCAGCCAGCGGCTGAGCTAGCCGACACGGCAGCTGGTCGGGGCGGTCGCGGGCGGGGCAGAGTACCAGGTTCGTGCCAGGTCGCACGTGGCACTCAGCGGTTTCTTGGCTCCGCTACGTACCCTGAGGTCATGTTCGAGAGCCATCCCCCGAACGGACCTGTCCACGGCCACCGGATGAACCCCGGCGGTGCCGGCGGCGGCGCGGTGCCGGCGCCCGGCCCGGCCGGCCCGAGCCGGATCTCCGGACGTGCCCAGGTCGGCGTGCCGGGCCAGCCCCGTTCCGGGTACGGAGGTCCGTCCGGTCCCGGTGGACCGGGTGGTCCCGGTGGACCGGGTGGTCCCGGTGGGCCGGGCCTGCCCGGTGGCCCCGGCGTTCCCGGCCGGCGCGGTCCCCGGCCCCGGTGGGGGCGGATCGCCCTGGTGGCGAGCGTCGCCGTGCTGGTGCTCGGGCTGCTCGCCGGCGGCGGCCTCTGGGTGTACGTCAAGGGGCTCGACAACGACCTGAAGCGGACCGACCCGTTCGCCGAACTGGCCGGTGGCCGGCCCACGTCGGTCAGCGGCGCGCTGAACATCCTGATGGTCGGCAGCGACTCGCGGGATCCGGACGCCCCGGTCGACCAGGCCAGCAAGTGGCGGGCCGACACGATCATCGTGATGCACATCCCGGCCAGCCACGACAAGGCGTACCTGGTCTCGATCCCGCGCGACCTCTACGTGCCGGTTCCGGAGAACGCCGGGGCGGCGTGCGACAGCGGCCAGCGCCACAAGATCAATGCCGCGTTCGCGATCGGCGGCCTGCCGCTGGCGGTCCGGACCGTGGAGTGCTTCACCGACGTCCGGATCGACCACGTGATGGCGATCGACTTCGCCGGTTTCAAGGAGGTGACCGACGCCCTCGGCGGGGTCGACCTGAAGGTCGAACGGGACATCACCTCGATCCACAAGCCGTTCCGGAAGTTCAAGAAGGGCGTCAACCACATGAACGGGGCGGAGGCGCTGGACTGGGTCCGCCAGCGCTACCAGTTCCCCGACGGCGACTTCGCCCGGATGCGGCACCAGCAGGAGTTCCTGCGGGCGCTGATGGACAAGGCGGCCAGCAGCGGCACGCTCACCAACCCGGCCAAGCTGAACGCGTTCCTCAAGTCGGTGACCAAGGCGGTGACCGTGGACGAGGGTTTCTCCCTGGTCGACATGGCGATCCAGTTCCGCAACCTGCGGGGTGAGAACCTCCAGTTCATCACCAGCCCGCACCTGGGCAGCCAGACGATCAACGGCGAGTCGGTGGTGGTCTCGGACCGGGAGAAGGCGCTCGCCATGTACCAGGCGATGGCGAAGGACACCATGGAGGCGTGGGTGACGGCGAACGTCACCCCGACGAAGAGCCCGGCCGGCAACGGCGGGTGACGGTTCCCTGACCACGGCGACCGAAAAACGCAAAAGCCACTGGACGCCCAAACCGGGCCCTTAGCCTGAGGTGAAGAAGCTTCGCTCAGCCGGGTCCGGGGAGGGGTCACGTTCACGTCGAGACGGTCGGCTCCGGACGAACCCGAGGGGCCGCCACACGAGTCCGCCCCCGACTCCGGCCCTGACACGGAGGACGCCGGACCCGCCCGGACGCGCCACAGGGCGCCGGCCTGGGCCAAGCTGGCCCTCGGAATCGGAGTGGTCCTGGTGGTGCTCTCCGGCGTCGGTGGAATCGGTCTGCGGATGCTGGCCAACCGGTACGACAACGCCGTGGTCAAGGAACTGCTCCTCGACCCGGCCGCCCGTCAGGAGCAGGGCGACGTCACCGGCCCGCTCAACTACCTGCTGGTCGGCTCCGACGAGCGGGTCAACGCGGCCCCGGGCACCGACCAGCGGTCCGACACGATCATGATCGCCCACCTGCCGGCCGGGCTGGACCAGGCGTACCTGATCTCCGTACCCCGGGACCTGCTCGTCGAGATCCCCCCGGCACCGGCGACCGGCTGGCCCGGCGGAGCCGACAAGATCAATGCCGCCTTCCAGTACGGCGGCGGCGGCCAGGGCGGCACCCAGTTGCTCTCGGCGACGCTGACCCAGCTCACCGGTCTGCGGTTCGACGGCGCGGCCCTGGTCAACTTCGCCGGCTTCCAACGCGCCATCGACCTGCTCGGCGGCGTACGGATGTGCGTCGACACCGAGGTCCGGTCGATCCACACCCAGGCGGTCTTCACCCCGGGCTGCCACGAGATGACCGGAGCCCAGGCCCTCGACTTCGCCCGCCAGCGCTACGGCCTGCCGAACGGCGACTTCGACCGGCAACACCACCAGCAGCAACTGCTCCGGGCGATGATGGACAAAACCACCGCCACCGACATGCTGCGCAACCCGCTCCGGCTCGACCAGGTGATCCGGGCCATCGGCTCCTCGTTCACCGTCGACACCAACGGCGTACCGCTGGAGGACCTGATCTTCGGGATGCGCCGGATGCGCGCCGACGCCCTGCACGGGATCCAGCTGCCGGCACACGCCGAGACGATCGACGAGGTGTCGTACGTGCTGATGGACGAGCCCGCGAACGGCCTCTTCGCCTCGATCCAGAGCGCGGACCTGGAAACCTGGGCCCGGGCCAACCCGAAGTGGGTCCGTCGGCTCTAGATGATTGAGTCCTAAATCTGGCCTGGTGGGGGACTTGGCGTATCGATACAGGGAAGGGTGTCGTTGTCTGCTCGTGACTGCCGACATCGACACCCTTCTGACTGCACTGTACGTGTTCGTAGACGATCACCTGGTACCGCATCGCCGCCGTCCCGGCCGTCCCCGGCAACTGTC
>NZ_JBDPLT010000008.1:0-228981 GCF_039871775.1 Plantactinospora sp. B5E13 | reverse complement strand
CTACGGACCACCGTGCCACTGCTCGCCGACGAGTACCGACGCAACCGCACCACCGGCGGTTTCATCATCATCGACGAGACCACGAACCGCACGGTCGGCGCCGGCATGATCGTCGAGGCCGGCTGAGTCGGTCGCCGGTCGGTCAGTCCGACCGGTTGCCGACCGACAGGCTGGTACGGGCGGCGAGGCGACTCCAGATCCGGTAGCCGAGCCAGCGGACCGCCGGGGCGGCCCGGCGCTGCAGTTGGCGCCAGCCGCGGAAGGCGAAGACCAGGTAGCCCGGGACGAGCAGCAGCCAGCCGAGGACCGGGACGAGGCTGCCGAGGACCAGCCCGGCGGCGACGGCGAGGCTGAGTAGCAGGCAGGTCAGGACCGGGGAGGACCGCGCCTGTCGGCGGAGTTGCCCGCGCAGTGGTGCCGGCTGTCGCCGCCAGGTCAGTGCGGCCCAGCCGGCGACGGCCAGCGGCACCGCCACCGCGACGGCCAGCCGGGCGGGCCGCCGCGCGTCGCCGAGTGCGTCGCCGAGCAGCGCGAACAGCAGCAGGTGTCCGAGACCGACCAGGGCCAGCATGTCGAACAGCCGCCAGCAGAGGGCGGCGACGATCGCCTGGTACGTCGGCGCGGCGGCGTCGGCCCGCTGCGGGTCGACGGTCAGCGCGGCGGTGAACTGCCGGGCGGCCCGCCCCGCCCGGTCCTGACCGGCGTCCAGCAGCGCGAGCTGGCGCAGCGCCGGCTCGTACCCGGGTTCGAGGGCGAGGGCCTGCCCGCAGGCGGCGCGGGCGGCCCGGAGCCGGCCCATCCGGGCGTGCAGCCGGGCGTCCAGCAGGTGCACCTCGGGCACCTGCGGGGCGAGTTCCAGGGCGGTGTCGGCGTGCCGCCGGGCGAGGACCACCCGGGTCGGGTTGCCGAGGGCGAGCAGTGCCTCCGCCAGCAGCCCGTGCGCCGACCAGGAGCGCGGGTTCTGCTCCAGCGCGCGGTGGGCGGCGCTGGCCGCGTGTTCCGGGTGGCCGGCGGCGAACAGGATCCGGGCCTTCTCGGCGAGCAGATGCTCCTGGGCGGTGGCGACACCGAGCGCCCGGTCCACCAGACGCATGGCCTCGGCGAGCTGACCGAGTTCCCGGTGGCACCGGGCCAGCTGGAGCATCACCCCGACGTGTTCGGGCCGCTCGGCGAGCAGGCCGCGGAGCAGGTCGGCCGCCTCGACGTACCGGCCGACCTGGGCCAGCGCCAACGCCCGCTGTTGGACGGTCACCTCGGTGTCGCTCACGTCGCCTCCCCCGGTCCGGGCGACACCCTATCGATCACGGGCGACACCCGTGCACAGCTGCCCGACCGGCCGCCAACCCGAACCGGTCGTCAGGCCAGGCGTTCGACGCCGGGGCCGGGGAGGGCGGTGAAGCAGTCGGGGGCGGCGAAGCCACGCTCGGCGTACGCGTCGGTGACGGCGGAGGTGACGGTGCCGGTGGCCGCCGCGTCGACCAGGGCGAGGACGCAGCCGCCGAAGCCGCCGCCGGTCATCCGGGCACCGTACGCCCCGGCGGTCAGGGCCGCCTCGACGGCGGTGTCCACCTCGGGCACGGTGATCTCGAAGTCGTCGCGCATCGAGGCGTGCGAGGCGGTGAGCAGCGGCCCGATCTCGGTCAGCCGGCCGGTGCGGAGCAGGCCGACGGTCTCCCGCACCCGCTGGTTCTCGGTCACCACGTGCCGGACGCGTCGACGTACCACCGGGTCGTCGAGCCGGGCGAGCGCGGAGTCGAGCTGGTCGACGGAGATGTCACGCAGCGCCGGTACGCCGAGCGCGGCGGCGGCGGACTCGCAGGCGGCGCGGCGGGCGGCGTACTCGCCGCCGACGTGCCGGTGCGGTGCCCGACTGTCGATCACCAGGATGGCGAGCCCGGCGGCGTCGAGGTCGAACGGCACGTGCTCGACGGCGAGCGAGCGGCAGTCCAGGAAGAGCGCGTGGTCGGCCCGGCAGCGGATCGCGGCCGACTGGTCCATGATCCCGGTCGGTACGCCGACGTAACCGTTCTCGGCCCGCTGGGCCAGGCCGGGGCGGTCCGCCACCGGCACGGTGAGTTCGCCGAGGTCGAGCAGGGCGGCCTGGACCGCCGCCTCCAGCGCCGCCGACGAGGAGAGCCCGGCGCCGAGCGGCACGTCGGAGGCGATCGCCAGTCGGGCGACCGGTACGTCGAGGTCCGCCTCACGCAACGCCCAGACCACGCCGGCGACGTACGCGGCCCAGCCGGTGACCCGGCCGGGCTCGGCGGCGTCGGCCCGGCCGAACGAGACCCGCTCACCGGCCTGCTCCGACCAGACCGTCCAGCGGCGTCCGGTGTCCGGGGCGGCGGCGACGACGGTACGCCGGGGCAGCGCGAAGGGCAGCACAAACCCGTCGTTGTAGTCGGTGTGCTCGCCGATCAGGTTGACCCGGCCGGGCGCCGACCAGACGCCGGCGGGCTTCTCGCCGTACGCCTCGACGAAGCCGGCGGTGGCGCGAGCCGTGACCGACGTCTCCGACCAGCCGGTCGCGGCCTGTTGCTCTGTCACGGCTACCCTTCCATGATCGTTCGTTGCTGACCCGATCGGTTTGTCTGGTTCCGGGGCGGTGGGGTCCGGGGCGACTGCCCGGAGCATTCCACCATGTTCCGCCAATTCTGAACAGAGCCGCACATCGACCCGTGACCGGGTACCCCCGGGTTGCCGGCGCCGGACGCCGCGGCTGTCTACCATTTCTGACATGCGGGAGTCCGGCAGTACCGGGCCCCGGCGCAGGCCGCCGGGGCGCCCACGAAGGCAACCAGGGCCGCTGGCCCGCGGCCTGGCCCGGGTCGTGGTGCGGGCCGCGGACGCGTCGACCCGGTTGGTGACCGCGCTGCTCGGCGCGAGCCCGACCGCCGGCCGGGAACGGATCAGCGAGGCGGAACTCCGGGATCTGGTCGCGGCCAACACCCTGCTCGATCCGGTCGAGCGGCGGATCATCGACGAGGTGCTGGTCTCCGGGGCCAGGATGGTCCGCGAGGTGATGATGCCCCGCACCGAGGTCGTCTTCCTCGACGCCCGGCTCTCCCTCAAGGAGGCCGCCCAGGTCGTCCGGACCGAAACCCACACCCGGTATCCGGTCGTCGACGGCACCCACGACGACGTGGTCGGCTTCGTGCACCTGCGGGACGTGCTGCTGCGGCCCGAGGACGACCCGTACGGGACGATCGGCGAACTCCGCCGCGAGGTCAAGACGGTACCCGGCACCAAACGGGTGCTCGCCACCCTCACCGAGATGCGCCGGGAGGGCCACCACCTCGCGGTCGTCGTCGACGAGTACGGCGGCACCGCCGGGATCGTCACCCTGGAGGACCTGATCGAGGAACTCGTCGGCGAGATCCACGACGAATACGACGTCGTACCGGAACCGACTCCGGTGGGCCGGCCGGCGGAGGTGGACGGACGGCTCAACCTCGCCGACTTCGCCGAACGCACCGGGGTTGTCCTGCCCTCCGGCCCGTACGAGACGGTCGGCGGGTTCGTGATGGCGGCGCTGGGCCGGCTGCCGGTCACCGGTGACGAGATCACCGTCCCCGGGGAGACGGTGACGGCCGCCGTCCCGGCCCGGGGCACCGGGGGTCCGGACAACAAGCGGTCCGAGGGGGGCTGGCTGTTGCGGGTGTTGGCGGTCGAGGGACGGCGGGTGGCCCGGGTGGCCGTCGTCGGGGTTCCCGGGCCGGAACATCCGGTCAGCGTGCCCGCAGCCCGTGGCACCGGGGTCGACAACAGCGGAGGACCGGCCGGCTGAGCGAAGACCCCGGGCGAGTTCCCGTACCCGGATCGTCACGTCGTCCAGTTCAGCCCCCCGATCCGGTGCGACGGTAACGGGCAGGTCCGACCCGGCCACCAGGTGGGCGGGGCAGCGGGCCGGGGAGCGCCGTGGCGGGGGCGACCCGGGCTGCTCAGTTGATCTGGAGTTTGCGCCAGGTGGCACCGTCGGAGGAGTAGGCGGCCCAGTTGGTGCCGAAGAGGTCGTAGGCGACGTACCCGGCCGGGGTGTGGGCGAGCCGGCCGACGCTGGGCAGGCTTCCGCCGGCCCGGGTGAAGGTGGCGCCGTCGTCGGAGCTGACGTACCAGTGCCGGTCGCCGCCGGTGAGCAGCAGCCGGCCGTCGAGCAGCGGGACCGCCGCCCCGGCCAGCCGGTCCGGCCCGCCGGTGGCGGCCACCCGGGCGAAGCTGCGGCCGCCGTCGGCCGAGTGGTACAGCGCCCGCAGGCTCCGGTCGGCGCCGAGGACGGCCGCGTACGCCTGACTGCCCAGGCCGGTCACCTCCACGGTGCCGGTCGCCCCGGCCGGGACGGCCGCGCCGGGCAGTTCGACGGTGCGCCAGTGTGCCCCCCGGTCCCGGGTCATCGCGACGGCCGGCCGCCCGTCGCGGACGCCACCGGCCCACCAGGCACCGTCCGGGGTGGCCGCCGGGGCGACCCAGCAGATGTCGAGGCCGGGTCGGGCCGGCGGGACACCGGCCCGGGGCCGGTCCGGTTGCCAGAGTTCCACGCCGAGACCGCACCGGCCGCCGCCCGGCCCGACCCGCAGTTGGCTCTGGGCGGTCGGCGCAACGGGGCCGTCCGCGGTTCCCGGGGCGACGGGAGCCCAGGTCTGGCCGTGGTCGGTGGAGGCGTACCCCCGGTCGGTTCCGGTGACCAACAGTCGCCCGTCGGCGAAGACGCTCAGGTCCAGGTCGGCCCGTCCGGCGCTGTCCGGCGGCAGCGCGACGTGCTGCCAGGTCAGCCCCCCGTCCGAGGTCCGGGCGACGGTGGCCGGGCAGGGGGTTGCGGTCGGGCAGCCGGCCAGCAGCCAGCCGTGGTCCGGGTCGAGGAACTCGACGTCGGCGATCGTGCCGGGGACGTACTCGACGCCGGGGTCGGTGAGCCCGTTGATGGTGAGGCCGGCCCCGGAGTAGACCGGCCCGCCGGTCGGCGTCGGCACCGCGTCCGGCGGCGGTTCGGCGACCGGCGGCGGAACACGGTCCGCCGACCAGGGTTGCAGGACCAGCCCGACCGCGACCAGTACGGAGAGCAGCGCCACGCCGCCACCACCGTTGGCCAGGGCCCGCCGACGCCGACGGCGGGCGGTCGCCCGGTCGTGGATCCGGGCGAGCGGCGGCTGGTCGATGCTCTCCAGCAACTCCGTCCGGCCCCGGGTCAGCCGTACGTCGAGGGGTGTCTGCCGGTCAGCCATGCCGCACCCCGGTTGGCCCCGCCCGGCGTACCCGGTTCGCCGGCCCGGTCCGGTCCGGTGCCGGTTGTCGATCGCCGGGCCCGGGCCGCTCGTCGAGCCCGTGGTAGTCGCCGAGCCGGGCGGCGAGTGCGGCCCGCCCCCGGGACAGTCGGGACTTCACCGTCCCGGTCGGTACGCCGAGCAGGGCCGCCACCTCCTCGACCGGCAGGTCGGCGAAGTAGTGCAGCACGATCACCTCCCGATAGCCGACGGGCAGTCCGGCCAGTGCCTCGCGCAGGTCGGTGCGTTCCGGGCCGGGCGCGGTGGCGACCAGGCGGTTCAGCGGACGGTCCCGGAGCAGGATGGTGTCCAGCAGTTGACGCCGTCGCCACCGTCGCCGTACCACGTTGACCGCGACGGTCCGCAGCCACGCCTCCGGGTTGTCCACGTCGGCGAGCCCGCGTGGCCGGGCGATCGCCCGGGCGAACGCCTCCTGCACCACGTCCTGCGCCTCGGTCAGGTCGGTGGTGAACGCGTAGACCTGCGCGACCAGCCGTCGGTAGCAGGCGTGGTACAGCTCGCCCATCGCCTCGTCCACCGCCGCCCGGTCGGTGCCGCGTCCGTCCCGGTCCCGTGCCAACCGCTGTCCTCTCCGGTCGGGCCGTTTCCGCCCCCGGTGACGTCCGGGCCGGACCCGGCGGGCTGCCCGTGCCCCGACCCGGCCGGCCGACCGTCGTCCCAGGGTACGAGTCGGGACGGCGGGGCCCGGTTCCCGGCGGTCCGGGGAAGTCGAGGCGACCGGGTACGAGTCGGGACGGCGCGACCGGGTTCCCGCCGTCCGGGGAGTTGGTGTGACCGAGCCGGATTTGGCACAGGGCGGTCGGGACAGGCTCCCGGGCGTGCTGTCAGAATTGCCGGCATGTCCGACGTTCCTGCCCGGCCCCGGGTGTTCTCCGGCATCCAACCGACCGCCGACTCGTTCCACCTCGGCAACTACCTCGGTGCGGTACGCAACTGGGTGACGATGCAGGAGACCCACGACACCTTCTACTGCGTGGTCGACCTGCACGCGATCACCGCTGGGCACGATCCGGCGACGCTGCGTCAGCGGACCCGGCTCGCCGCCGCGCAGTTGCTCGCCGTCGGGCTGGACCCGGAGCGGTGCACCCTGTTCGTCCAGTCCCAGGCGCCGGAGCACGCGCAGCTCGCCTGGGTGCTGAACTGCATCACCGGGTTCGGTGAGGCGAGCCGGATGACGCAGTTCAAGGACAAGTCGGCGAAGCAGGGCGCGGACCGGTCGAGTGTCGGGCTGTTCACGTACCCGATCCTGCAGGCCGCCGACATTCTGCTCTACCAGGCGGACGCGGTACCGGTCGGCGAGGACCAGCGGCAGCACCTGGAGCTGACCCGGGATCTGGCGCAGCGGTTCAACAGCCGGTTCGGGGCGACCTTCACCGTGCCGGCCCCGCACATCGTCAAGGACACCGCGAAGATCACCGACCTGCAGGACCCGACGGCGAAGATGTCGAAGTCGTCCTCGTCCCCGGCCGGGATCATCGAACTGCTGGACGAGCCGGCCCGGTCGGCCAAGAAGATCAGGTCGGCCGTCACCGACACCGGACGCGAGATCATTTTTGATCCGGAGCAGAAGCCGGGGATCTCGAACCTGCTGACCATCTACAGCGCGCTGACCGGCCGGACCATCGACGACCTGGTCCAGGCGTACGACGGCAAGGGGTACGGCGACCTGAAGAAGGACCTGGGTCAGGTGGTGGCGGAGTTCGTCGAGCCGATCCGGCAGCGGACGCACCACTACCTGGACGACCCGGCGCAGCTCGACAAACTGTTGGCGGTCGGCGCGGAGAAGGCCCGCGCGGTCGCCGCGGCGACGCTGCGCCAGGTGTACGACCGGATCGGTTTCCTGGCCGGCGTACGACACGACTAGCCGGACACGACGTCGTTCGTCGGGCCGGCGAGCCGTCGACGTGGCGGCCCGGCCGGGGACGGGACGTCACCGGCGGACGTGGTTTCGCCGGTTGGCACCGCCGGCCGGCGGAGTGTGGAGCAGAGGGGTGGTTCTTACGGACGGATCGGTGGATCCCGGCACTCCGATGACCCGGGTCGGGATCGCGGTGGACCTGCCGGAGCCCTGGTGCGGGATCCTCACCCGGCGACGGGCCGAGGCCGGTGACCCGCAGGCGGTGTACGTACCGGCCCACCTGACGCTGCTCGGGCCGACCGACATACCGGTGGCCAGCCTGCCGGCGGTGGAGCGGCACCTCGCCGCGGTGGCCGCCGCGCACCAGCCGTACCTGCTGCACCTGCGCGGGACCGGTACGTTCCGGCCGGTCACCGACGTGGTTTTTGTGGTGGTCGCGGCCGGGATCAGCGAGTGCGAACTGCTGGCGGGCGCGATCGGAGCGGCACCGGAGCTGCGGCGCGAGAGCCGCTTCCCGTACCACCCGCACGTCACGGTCGCCCAGGACGTCGCCCCCGAGGCGCTGGACCAGGTGTACGAGGACCTGGCCGACTTCTCCGCCGTCTTCAAGGTCGAGAAGTTCACCCTCTTCTCGCACCACGGGGACGCCCGCTGGCAGCCCCGTCGGGACTTCCCACTCGGCGGCTGACTCCGTCGGCTGCCCCCGTCGGCCGGTTCCGGCGCCGCACACCCCGGCCGGATGCGGCTTCCCGGTCGCGGCTCCCCCCGAAGCGTGGGCGGATGGGCAAGGATGACGGCGTGAACGCCGTGGAACGGGTGCTCGCCGACATCGACCGCCGGCTGACGGAGCGCCGGCGACGGTCGCCGTGGTTCGACACCCTGGCCCGGGCGGTCGGCCGTTACACGGATTTGCTCGGTGGCCGGCTGGCGGCGGCGATGGCGTACTACGGCTTCTTTGCCGTCTTCGCGCTGGGTCTGGTCTCGTACACGGTGCTCGGCACGCTGCTCGGGGACAGCGCGGAGAGCGGCCAGGTGATCGTGGACTTCATCCACCGGAACCTGCCGTTCGTCGACCCGGAACAGATCCGGCAGGCGAGCAGCCGCCCGGGGGTCATCGGCCTGATCCTGCTGGTCATCACCGGGATCGGCTGGGTGGAGTCGATCCGTTCCTCGCAGCGGTTGATCCACGGGCTGGACCAGCACCCGGGCTACTTCCTGATCCGGCAGCTCATCGACCTGGCGATCCTGCTCGGGATTTTTGTCCTGCTCGCGCTCTCGCTCGGTGCGGTGGACGTGCTGGAGTCGGTGCTGAGCGGGTTGCTCGGGGCCCGGTCGGTCGTCCTCCAGATCGCCAGCTGGTTCATGGCGTTCCTGGTGAACGTGCTGCTCGCCGCGGCGCTGCTGCTCGCCGTACCACGGCTGCGGATGAGTTTCCGGCGCTGGTTGCCGCCGGTCCTGGTGGTGGCGCTCGGCATCACACTGCTCAACTCGGTGGGCCGTTACTACGTGCTGCGGTGGGAGCGCAATCCGGCGTACACGGTGGTGGCTGGTGCCGTCGGTCTGTTGATCTACCTCTATCTGCTGAACCAGTTGCTGGTCTTCGGGGCAGCTCTGGCCGCGACCGGTCCGCAGGGGCGGGTCCTGGACCTGGCCGGCGGCGAACCGGTGATCGACCCGGCGGACCCGGAGCGCCGTCCGTCGGGCGAGGCGCCTGGGCGGCGGGACGACGACGCGGAGTGATCAACACCGCGAGAAGCGATCTCGGGGTGCTATTCCGGCAAAAGGTACGAACTGCCGAGGTGTCACCGGCATGATGAGCCCGTGGGTGCACTCGTGACACTGGAACTGCCGGACGACTCGCCGATCCTCGACCTGCCCTGGATCATCACCTTCGGGCCGCTCGACGACGCGGACGAGTGGGAGCCGGTGGTCTGCGGTCCGTACGAGCGTGACCACGCGCTGGCCCTGGCTGAGTCGGTGGTGGCCGACGAGGAGCTGATGGCGGTGGTCGAGCCGCTGCTGCCGAAGGTCTCCGCCGACGAGATCCGGGCCGAGATCACCACGGCGCAGCGGGCCGCCGAGGAGGAGGCGGCGCAGTTCGACGACGCCGCACTCTACGGCGACTTCGAGGACCTGATCACCGAGTCCGACGTCGGCGAGTCCACCCGGCGGCCGGCGCAGCCGCAACAGCCCCCGTCCGAGGCGGAGGTCCGCGCCGGGTTCGGCCGGATCGCCGCCCTGCTCACCGGGAACCGCTGACCGGCCGCGTCGCCGGTCACTCCCGGCCGGAGGCGCAGGCGCCGGGATGTCGGGCGGGTCTGGTGCAGCGGCGGCCGCCGGGTCCGTCGATCCGGGCGTCACACCAGATCCGGGTACGTCGTGACTGGTCGTCCTCCGGCGGCAGGGTCACCTCGCCGAAGTCGAGTACGTCAACATGCCGCAGCGAGTCCCGCAGTGCGGCGACCGGACCGACGGCGGCGACGTACGAGGTGAGCGTGGTCGGCAGGTGGATCACCCAGCGTGGCCCGGTCGCCAGTGGCCCCCGTTGCGGGGCGCCTGGTCTCGGCCGTGCCGCCCTTGCTGTTCGGGCTGCCGGTTCTGCCGTGGCGGGTCGGCGAAGCGGCAGCCGGTGTGCCGGGTGGCTCGTCGTCGCGGACGTCTAGTCGGCGGCCGCGACGACGAGCCGTGAACCGGGCCGCGCCGGTCAGACGGTGGTGGCCGTCGCGGCGAGGAGCTGGGCGAGCTCGACCGGCCGGGTGAGCATCGGCCAGTGCCCGGAGTCGATGTCGACCAGGTCGAGGTGCTTGGCCCTGGCGAGTTCGGGCAGGTCGCCGGCGTTGATCCAGTCCTGCGCCTGGGCGGGGGTGAACTCGGGGCAGACGAGGGTGACCGGTACGTCGTACCGTCGCTCGTCGGACAGCCGTACCACCCCCTTGGTCACCGTCTCCGGTACGGGGTGTGCGGCGGTGGCGAACGCCTGCCGGGCCTGCTCGTCGAGATCGGCGGCGTCCGGCCCCTCGAACGGGCCCCAACCGGGGAAGGGCACCACACCGTTCTCCACGGGGAAGAAGTCGGCGTAGCGCTTTCCGTCGGCGGCCGGGAATCCGCCGATCATGGCGACCCTGGCGATCCGCTCCGGTCGTGCGTCGACGGCCAGCCAGGCGAGCCGGCAGGCGGCGGAGTGCCCCACCACCATGGGCCGCTCCGGCGCCGCGTCCACGGCGGCGAGCACCGCCGCCACCTGGTCGTCGAGGGTGGCCGACGTCGATCCGTCCCCCTGGCCGGGGAGGGTGACCGGCACCGGGCGGTGGCCGAGTTTTTCGAGTGCCGGCACGACGTCGTCCCAGGCGGATCCGTCGAGCCAGAGGCCGGCGATGAGCAGGATGTCCATGATTATCGGTCTTTCTTCTGTGGGTTGGCCCGGTCGCGGCACACGCTAACGCCAATTCCGGACGATCCACTGCCGGATTTTCGTCCGCATCGACTACGGTTCCCGGGGTGTCCACCGAGTTGAGTCCCACCGCGCGGGCGCTGCGTACCCTCGAGATCCTGCAGAACCGCCCCGGCACGACCGCCGAGGAACTCGCCGGGCGGCTCGGTGTCACCGAGCGGGCCGCGCGGCGCTACGTCGGGATCCTCCGGGAGGCCGGCATCGCCGTCGAGTCCGCCCGGGGCCGCCACGGCGGCTACCGACTTCGGCGCGGGACCCGGCTGCCGCCGGTCGTCTTCTCCCAGGACGAGGCACTCGGCCTGGTCATGGCGGCCCTCGACGGACATCCGGGCGCCGGCGACGTCGACAACCCGGTGGGGGCCGCCCTGATCAAGGTCATCCAGGCGCTGCCCGAGAGCGTCGGGCGGCAGGCCGCCGCGCTGCGGGAGTACGCGTCCGCCGCACCCGACCCGTACTCGGCCCGGCCGGATCCGGCGACCACGGGTGCGCTGGTCGCCGCCGTCGCGGCCCGCCGCCGGGTGCTGGTCGGCTACCGCACCGGAGCCGGTGACGAGTGGGAGTCCGAGGTGGAGCCGTGGGCGGTGGTGACCCGGCACGGGCGCTGGTACCTGCTGTGCCACTCCCGTCGCGCGGACGCGGTCCGCACGTACCGGATCGACCGGATCCGCACGGTCCGGCAGACCCCGGAGGAGTTCACCCCGCCCGTCGACCTCGACCCGGTGATGGTGCTCGAGGAGCACCTGGGTACCGGGTGGCCGTTCGCCACCCGGGTGGTCTTCGACGCGCCGGCGACCGAGGTGGCCCGGTGGGTCCGGCCGCCGATGGGCCGGCTCGAACCGTCGGGGAACGGGTGCGTGCTGGTCGGCAGCACCAACAATCCGACGATGTACGCCCAGGAGTGGCTGGCGGGCCTGCCGTTCGCCTTCCGGATCGAGGGCGGGCCGGAGCTACGGACCGCGTTCGCGGCGCTCACCGCGCGGTTCGCCGCCGCCCTGGGCGACCCAGGTCAGGGCTGACGGAACCAACCGGCCGCGTCGACCGGCAGCAGCGGGCTGTCCCCGTCGCCGTCGACCAGGGCCGCGCTGGTGACCACGGGTACGCCGTACCCGCCGGTCGGCACCGGGGTACTGCCGAGGTTGACCACGCAGACCAGCTCGGGTCCGCCGGCGGTGCCGACCCGGCGGAAGGCGAGCACGTCCGGCTCGGTCGCCAGCCACTCCACCCGGGCCGTCGCCGGCAGTTCACGCCGCAGCCGCAACGCCGTCCGGTAGAGCTCCAGGGTCGACTCCGGCCGTCCGGTCTGGGCGGCGACCGAGAGGGCCCGCCAGGTCACCGGCGCCGGCAGCCAGGCCGGTGCGCCACCGTCCGGCCCGAAGCCGTACGGCGGCACGTCGCCACTCCATGGCAACGGCACCCGGCAGCCGTCCCGGCTCTGCCCGGTACGCGGGAACGCCGGGTCCTGGCGCAGCTCGTCGGGGAGGTCGAGCACCTCCGGCAGCCCGAGTTCCTCCCCCTGGTAGACGTACGCGGCCCCGGGCAGGGCGAGCATCAGCAGGGCGGCGGCCCGGGCCCGGCGCAGCCCGAGGGCGCCGTCGCCGTACCGGGTGACGTGTCGGGGCTTGTCGTGGTTGGACAGCACCCAGGTGGTCGGCGCGCCGACGATCGCCGCCTCGGCGAGCGCGGTGTCGACGACCTTGCGGAACGAGTCGGCGGACCAGGTCGCGTCCAGGAAGTCGAAGTTGAACGCCTGGTGCAGTTCCTCCGGTCCGACGTAGCGGGCGAGCCGCTGCGGGGTCTCGGCCCACGCCTCGGCGACCGCCATCCGGCCGCCCGGATAGCTGTCCAGGATGGGCCGCCAGGCGCGGTAGATGTCGTGCACCTCGTCCTGGTCGAAGTAGGGGAGTTGGCCCCGGCCGAGCAGTTCGATCTGCGGCTGCCCGGTGGTGAGTCTGCCGAAGCCGACGTCCGGCAGCCCTTCGGCCTTGATCATCCCGTGGGCCACGTCGATCCGGAACCCGTCCACCCCACGGTCCAGCCAGAACCGCAGGATCTCCTCGAACTCGGCGCGGACCTCGGGGTGCCGCCAGTCCAGGTCGGGCTGGGCCGGGTCGAACAGGTGCAGGTACCACTGGCCGTCCGGGACCCGGGTCCAGGCCGGACCGCCGAAGATGGACTCCCAGTCGTTCGGCGGCAGTTCGCCGGCCTCGCCCCGGCCGTCCCGGAACAGGTAGCGGGCCCGTTCCGCCGAGCCGGGCGGACTGGCCAGGGCCGCCTGGAACCAGGGGTGCGCGTCCGAGGTGTGGTTCGGGACGAGGTCGACGATGATCCGCAGGCCCAGCGCGTGTGCGTCGCCGATCATCGCGTCGAAGTCGGCGAGGGTGCCGAAGAGCGGGTCGACGTCGCGGTAGTCGGCCACGTCGTAGCCGCCGTCGACCATCGGGGAGCGGTAGAACGGGGTCAGCCAGAGCGCGTCCACCCCGAGGTCCCGCAGGTACGGCAGTCGACTCCGGATCCCGGCCAGGTCACCGACGCCGTCCCCGTCGCGGTCCGCGAAGCTGCGCACGTAGACCTGGTAGACGACGGCGGACTGCCACCAGTCGTCGGCGGACCGGGTTGGCGGGGGGTGCAGGCTCATCAGGGCTGTTCCGTTCCTCGTCGATGCAGGTGCAGTTGCCGCAGCGCGCCGACCCGCGGTGATCGCCAGAGCAGGATGCCGCGCGGACTCTGCAAGAGTCAAGCAAATCTTGCGCAAGGCAGATCGGTGCCGCCGGCGGCTCAGACCGGCAGTGCCAGCTCCGGGGAGGACGGCCGGGGCACCGCCGGGTCGGTGCTTCCAGCCGGACCCGGGGCCTGCCGACCCAGGCCCGGTACGACCGCGGTGGAACCACGGACCACCAACTCGGGGCGGAAGGTGTACTCCGAGTGCGGCGCGGCGTGCCCGTTGATCTCGTCGACCAGGGCGCGTACCGCGGCGACCGCCATCGCGGTCACCGGCTGTCGCATGGTGGTCAGCGGCGGATCGGTGAAGGCCATCAGCGGCGAGTCGTCGTACCCGACGACGGAGAGGTCGGCGGGAACGGACAGGCCGCGCTGCCGGGCCGCCCGGATCGCGCCGAGCGCCATCAGGTCCGACCCGCAGACCAGGCCGGTGACCCCCCGGTCGAGCAGCCGGGCGGCGGCCACCTCGCCACCCTCCACACCGAACAGCGAGAGTTCGGCCAGCTCGTCCAGCTCCTCGTCGGCCAGGCCGAGCAGCCGCTTCATCGCCGCCTTGTAACCGGCGACCTTGCGCTGCACCGGCACGTACCGGGCGGGGCCGGTGATCAGCCCGATCCGGCGGTGGCCGAGCGCGACCAGGTGGGCGACGGCGAGTTCACCGGCCTCCCGGTCGTCGCAGGAGACGAAGGGCGCCGGGATGTTCGGCACGTACCCGTTGACCAGTACGACCGGCAGTGGTCGGGCGATCAGTGTCCGGTACCGGGCGTGGTCGGCGGAGGTGTCGGCGTGCAGCCCGGAGACGAAGACGATCCCGGAGACCTGCCGGTCGAGCAGCATCTCGACGTACTCGTCCTCGGTGACCCCGCCCGGGGTCTGGGTGCAGAGCACCGAGGTGTAGCCGGCCTGGGCCAGCCCGGACTCGATGACCTGGGCGAAGGCCGGGAAGATCGGGTTCTCCAGCTCCGGCACGACCAGCCCGACCAGGCCGGCGCTGCGCTTGCGCAGCCGGGCCGGCCGCTCGTAGCCGAGGACGTCGAGCGCGGTCAGCACGGACTGCCGGGTCTCCGGCGCCACCCCGGGGCGGTCGTTGAGCACCCGCGACACCGTGGCCTCACTCACTTCGGCCTGGGCGGCGATGTCGGCCAGTCGTGCACGCATGGCCGCACTTTAACTTATCGGCAAGTTCTTGCGTAGAGGCTGCAAGCTCTTCCATTGGCTGCAACGTCTTGCTAACGTCCCGGCAACACGCAGCCCCACGTCCCGGCACCACGCAGCAGTCCAGGCAACCTCGCAGCAGCGGTGGTTCATGAACGGCAGCGGCGCGGTCCCGACGCCGGATGGAACAAGTCAAGAGTTTCCCCCACCCGGCCGGTCGCCGCGAGCGGCGGGCCGGACATGATTGACAGGAGTACCGATGCGCATCCGTACCGCGGGTGTGGTCGCCGTCTTCGCCCTGGCGCTGGCCGCTGCCGGCTGTGGCGGTGACGGCGAGCCCGCCACCTCCGAATCCCCGAAGGCCACCGGCGGCAAGCTGGTGATCTGGGCCGACGACAAGCGCACCGCCGCGCTCAAGCCGTTCGCCGAGAAGTTCGGCCAGGACAACGGCGTGACCGTCGAGGTGCAGGCGATCGCCAACGACGTCCTGCAGACCAACTTCGTCACCGCATCGCAGCAGGGCAGCGGTCCCGACGTGGTGGTCGGCGCACACGACTGGATCGGCAACCTGGTCCAGAACGGCGCCATCGAACCGGTGCAACTCTCCGCCACCCAGAAGAACGCCTTCAACCCCGCCGCGATGAAGGCGGTCACCTTCGGCGGCCAGACGTACGGCGTGCCGTACGCCATGGAGAACCTGGCGCTGATCCGCAACACCGCGCTGGCGCCGGAGGCCCCGGCGACCATCGAGGACCTCGTCGCCGCCGGCAAGCGGCTCAAGGCCGAGAAGAAGGTCAGCGAGGTGCTCTGCCTGCAGGTCGGGCAGAACGGCGACGCGTACCACATCTACCCGTTGTACAGCTCGGCCGGCGGCACCCTCTTCGGCACCACCGGGGACGGCGACTACGACCCGAAGAACCTCGGGGTCGGGACCCCGGAGTCGGTCGCCGCGTTCAAGAAGATCGCGGCGCTCGGCGAGAAGGGCGAGGGGGTACTGAAGCGCTCCATCACCCCGGAGAACTCGATCTCGCTCTTCACCGGCAAGAAGTGCGCCTACCTCGTCTCCGGCCCGTGGGCGACCAGCGACGTCAAGAAGGCCGGCCTCAGCTACGACGTCACCCCGGTCCCCGGGTTCGCCGGCGCCGGCCAGGCCCAGCCGTTCATCGGGGTGCAGGCGTTCTACGTGGCGGCCAAGGGGCAGAACAAGGCTGTCGCGCAGGAGTTCGTCGCCAACTACGTCTCCACCCCGGACCTCGCGGTGGCGCTCTACCAGGCCGACCCGCGCCCGCCGGCGCTGACCGCCGCCCTCGACCAGGTCAAGGGAACCGACCCGGACCTGGCGAAGTTCCTCGACGCCGGCCGCAACGGCGCCGTACTGCCGGCGATCCCGGCGATGGCGGCGGTCTGGGACCCGTTCGGCAAGGCCGAGGCCGCGGTGATCGGCGGCGCCGACGTGACCAGCACGATCACCTCCGCCGGCAAGACCATCGCGGGTCAGATCAAGTAGCCAGGCGATGGAGAACCGTGAGTTCAGTGCGGGGTCGGCCGAGCCGGCCCCGCACCACGGGACGGAGCCGGGCCAGACCACCGGCGGCCCGTCGGCCGGCGGCTTTGCCGGCACGTCGGCGGGCGGTCGGCGCGGGGACGCGTCGACCTCGCTGACCGGGCTCCTCGTCAAGGTGGTCCTGCTCGGCCTGACCCTCGGGATCGCCGCCTGGGCGGCCTTCCCACTGGTCGACGCCGAAGCGTGGGTCGGGCTGGCGATCCTGGTCGCCACCACCGCCGGCCTCGGCTACCTCTACCTGACCCGGCGGCACATCCCGGCGAAGTACCTGGTGCCCGGCACCCTCTTCCTGCTCGCGTTCCAGGTACTGCCGGTGCTGTACACGGCGAGCACCGCCTTCACCAACTTCGGCGACGGCCACCGGGGCAGCAAACAGGACGCGATCGTCGCGATCCAGACCGCCTCGGTGACCCAGGTGCCGGGCTCCACCGAATACAGCCTCGCCGTCGCCACCACCGGCGACCCGGCGACCGGCGCACTGGTCTTCCTGGTCACCGACCCGGCGACCGGCGCCGTCTCGGCCGGCGACACCGCCGGACTGCGCCAACTCCCCGCCGACGAGGTCACCGTCGGCCCAGGCGGCCGGGTCACCGCCGCCGAGGGTTACACCCTGCTCAGCATCGGGCAGGCCGGCGCGCGCAGCGAGGAGATCACCAACTTCGCCGTACCGACCGCCGGCGGCGCGATCCGCTCCTCGGGACTCTCCCGCGCCTACGAGGGCCGGGCACTGCGGGCGTACGACGCCGGGTGCGACTGCGTCCGCGACCGCGAGAGCGGCAAGACCTGGACCGCCGACGAGGAACTCGGCGCGTTCGTCGCCGCCGACGGGGAACGGCTGGCCCAGGGCTGGCAGGTCGACGTCGGCCTGCAGAACCTGACCCGGGTGGTCACCGACCCGGACATCTCCGGCCCGTTCCTGCGTACGCTGCTCTGGAACCTCTTCTTCGCGGTCGCCTCGGCCGGCGGCACCTTCGCCCTCGGACTGCTCTGCGCGCTGGTGCTGCACTCGCCCCGGATGCGGGGCCGCAACCTCTACCGGGTGCTGCTGATCCTGCCGTACGCGATGCCGTCGTTCGCGATGCTGCTGGTCTGGCGGGACATGTTCAACGCCGACTTCGGTCTGATCAACAACCTGTTCGGCTGGCACGTGGACTGGTTCGGCGGCACCTGGTCGGCCCGGGCGGCGGTGATCCTGGTGCAACTCTGGCTCGGGTTCCCGTACATGTTCCTGGTGGCGACCGGCGCGTTGCAGGCGATCCCGGCCCAGCTCACCGAGGCGGCCTCGGTAGACGGGGCGTCCCGCTGGCAGTCGTTCCGCCGGATCACCCTGCCGCTGCTGCTGGTCGCGCTCTCCCCGCTGCTGATCGCGTCGTTCGCGTACAACTTCAACAACTTCAACGCGATCTACCTGACCACCAAGGGTGCGCCGTTCCCGGCCGACAACAGCACCATCGGGGCGACGGACCTGCTCATCACGTACACCTACCGGCTCGCCTTCGGCGGGCAGGGCGCCCAGTACGGCTTCGCCGCCGCCATCTCGATCTTCATCTTCGCGCTGGTCGCGGTCATCTCGGCGGTGACCTTCCGGCGGACCCGGCAGCAGGAGGAGGTCTACTCGTGACCACAGCGCCCCCGGCCGACCACACCGTCGCCACCACCGGTCCGGTCCGGCCGTCCGCCGCCACCCGCCGACCCCGCCGGTCGTGGCTGCGCCAGGTCGGCTGGCGGCACCTGGTGGCGCTGCTCGCCGTCGGGTTCAGCCTCTTCCCGATCGTTTTTGTGGTCTCGGCGGCGGTGAACCCGCTCGGCACGCTCAGCTCGACCGGGCTGGTGCCGACCGGTGGAGTCTCCGGGGAGAACTTCGTCAACCTCTTCGACCGGACCGCGTTCGGGCGGTGGTTCCTCAACTCGGTGCTGATCGCCGGGGTGGCGGCGGCCGCCTCGGTCTTCCTCTCCGCACTCGCCGCGTACGCCTTCTCCCGGATGCGGTTCCGGGGCCGCCGGGTCGGGCTGCTGTCGCTGCTGCTGATCCAGATGTTTCCGCAGTTCCTGGCGATCGTGGCGATCTTCCTGATCTTCAGTACGGTCACCGACCTGTGGCCGGAGGTCGGCTTCAACACGCCGTTCGGGCTGATCCTGGTCTACCTCGGCGGTGCACTCGGCGCGAACACCTGGCTGATGAAGGGCTTCTTCGACACCCTGCCGAAGGAGATCGACGAGTCGGCCACGGTGGACGGTGCCACCCACGCCCAGATCTTCTTCCGGATCATGCTGCCGCTGGTGACGCCGATCCTGGCGGTGACCACACTGCTCTCCTTCATCACCACGGTCAACGAGTTCCTGGTCGCCAGCGTCTTTCTCACCGACACCGGGTCGAAGACCCTCGCCGTCGGCATGTACGGGCTGATCGAGGGGGAACGGAACAACAACTTCGGTCTCTTCGCCGCCGGTACGCTGCTGACCGCCGTCCCGACCGTGCTGCTGTTCCAGTTCCTGCAGCGCTACATCGTCTCCGGGCTCGCCGCCGGGGCGGTGAAGGGATGACCGACCCCGGTCGGCGGCCGGACGGGCACAGCCTGCAGCACCTGCCGCACCACGACGGCTCGGCGACGTACGTGCCCGAGCAGGCCCCGGCGCTCGGCGACACCGTTGTGGTCTTCGTCCGGGTGCCGGCGGTCTCGCCGGTCCGGCGGGTCTTCGTCCGGACCACCCCGGACGGCGAGCCACACTTCGCCGCCGCCAGGATCGACCGGCGCACCGACCACGAGGTCTGGTGGCGGGCCGAGGTGCAGGTCCGCAACCCGGTCACCACGTACCGGTTCCTGCTCGACGAGCCGGGCGGCAACCGGTGGCTCACCGCGCTCGGCGTGGTCGGGCACGACGTACCGGACAGCACCGACTTCCGGCTGGTGGCGTACGAGCCGCCGCCGGCCTGGGCGCGGGACGCGATCGTCTACCAGATCTTCCCGGACCGGTTCGCCCGGTCGTCGGACGCTACCCGGGGCGCCGGAGCGGAGTTGCCGGACTGGGCGATTTCGTGCGACTGGGCACGGACCCCGGTGATCGGGCGCGGGCCCGAGACGCCGTACCAGTACTACGGCGGTGACCTGGACGGGATCACCGAACGGCTGGACCACCTGGACCGGCTCGGGGTCAACACCGTCTACCTGACCCCGTTCTTCCCGGCCCGCTCCACCCACCGCTACGACGCGACGAGCTTCGACCGGGTGGACCCGCTGCTCGGCGGCGACGCCGCACTGGCCCGGCTGGCCGACGCGGTGCACGCCCGGGGCTGGCGGCTGCTCGGCGACATCACCAGCAACCACACCGGCGACGGGCACGAGTGGTTCGTCGACGCATCCTCCGACCGGCACGCGCCGGAGCGGGAGCTGTACTACCTCGACGACGTCACCGGCGACTACGAGTCCTGGAAGGGCGTCAAGACGCTGCCGAAGCTCAACTGGGGCAGCACCGAACTGCGTCGCCGGTTCACCGAGGGGCCGGACGCGGTGCTCCGGCGCTGGCTGCTCCCGCCGTACGGACTCGACGGCTGGCGGGTCGACGTGGCGAACATGACCGGTCGGCGCGGCCGGGACGCGTACACCCACGAGGTGGCGGCGCTGCTGCGGGCCGCCGTGGTGGGGACCCGCCCGGACGGGTTGCTGGTGGCCGAGCACGGCCACGACCACACCGGTGACCTGGATCGGGACGGCTGGCAGGGGACGATGAACTACACCGGGTTCACCGATCCGGTGTGGAGTTGGCTGCGCGCCGACAACAGCGGGACCGGCGATGCCGGGGCGGGTGCTGCCGGGGTTGGTGACCTGCCGAACTTCCTCGGGGTGCCGGGCGGGATCCGCCGGCGGGACGCCGGGGCGGTGGTCGCGACGATGAACGCGTTCCGGGCGCTGGTGTCGTGGCGGTCGTACGTCCACTCGTGGCAGCTGCTCGGCTCGCACGACTCGGCCCGGATCCGCACCGTCGTGGGGAGCGCCGCCGGTCAGGAGGTGGCGGTCGGGCTGCTGGCGACGATGCCGGGCACCCCGATGATCTTCGCCGGGGACGAACTCGGGCTCGACGGGGTGAACGGCGAGGACTCCCGTACCCCGATGCCCTGGCACCGGCCGGAGAGCTGGGACGAGACGACGCTCGGGGCGTACCGGTCGCTGCTCGCGCTGCGTGCCGCCGAGCCGGAGCTGCGGTACGGCGGGCTGCGCTGGGCGTACCTCGACCCCGACACGTTGGTCTTCCTCCGCGAGGCGCCGACCGGGGCGCTGCTGGTGCTCGCCCGGCGGGTCGCCGGAGTGCCGGTACGGCTGCCCGGCCTGCCGATCGCCGGGTACGCCCCCAACCGGTACGGCGGCGCCCCGACCCTGCGTGCCGACGGCGACGGCGTGGTCACCCTCCCCGGCGACGGCCCGACGTTCCAGGTGTGGCGACTGTCCTGAGTTGACGGTTGTCAGCGGGGCTGACCCGACCGGCCCTCACCGGGCCGGCGGGGCGAGGACCTCGCGCATCCGGCTGACCTCGACGGCCTGTTCGAAGGCGATGTTGCGGGCCAGTTCCCGGATCTGCTGGTTGACGCCGCTGGTCAGCACCTCCTGCGCCATCGCGATGGCGCCCTCGTGGTGTGCGGTCATCATCTCCACGAACCGGCGGTCGAAGTCGGTGCCGGTCATGCCGGCCAGCGCGGCGATCGCCTCCGGGGTCTGCATGCCGTGCATGGCCCCGGGGTCGTGGCCGGTGTGCCCCTCCGGGACCGGGAAGCCACGGTCCCGCAGCCAGCTCCGCAACACCTCCACCTCGGGCTGCTGCGCGGACCTGATCCGGTCGGCGACGGCGATCACGCCGGCGCTGCCGGCCCGCTGCGGGACCAGAGCGGCCATCTCCAGGGCCTGCTCGTGGTGGGGGATCATCATCTGGACGAAGCGGAGGTCGGCGGTGTTGTGGGTCGGTCCGGGCCCCGGGGTCACCTGGCCGGGGTCGAGCACCTGGGCCGACTCGCCGGGCCGGCCGGGTTGCAGGATCGGGGCGCTCGGGTCGCCGGTCGCCGGTGGGGTGGTCGGTGCCGCCGCGCTCGGCGTGGTGGTGGTCGGGCGTGCGGTTGGCGCAGCCGGCTCGTCCGAGGCGCCGAGGAGCAGGGCCGTACCACCGGCCAGCAGCACCGCGACCACCTCGACGAGCACCACGAGCGTCAGCGCCCGCGAGCGACCGTCCCGGATCCTGCTCTTCGGCAACACCACAGCGCGACTCCCGTCCGCCGCCGGCCGGTTCGCGGCGTAGCCGGGGCTTTCTCAAGATCGTATGTTGCGATCCCGGTGGTTGGCCGATGTTAGCCCGGCCGGTTGTGGACCGGAAGCGTCCTGCCCGGTGGGGCGTCGAGGTCAGCGGGCCGGGCCGGCGTGCCCGACGTGCTGGTCCAGCATGGCCCGTAGCCCGGTGAGGTAGGTCTGGCGGTCCGGCCCGGCGGAGAGCAGCCGTTGCAGCGCGTATCCGGGGAGCAAGCCGAACAGGACCGCGCCCACCGCCTCGGGATCCGCGTCCGGGGGCAGCTCGCCGGCCTCCCGGGCGCGTCGGGCGAGGGTCACGAAATGGCCGCGGAACCCGGCGTACATCCGGGAGACGAAGTCGGCCAGCGCCGGGTCGCGCAGCGATTCCGACCAGACCTGTACGGCGAGCCGGAACGCGCCGTCCGGTCCGAGCTGGGAGTCGACGAACTCGAGCGCCCGATCGGCCACCTCCAGCAGGGGCGGTGGGTGCTCGGCCGCGGCGAGCGCGCCGAACAGTTCGTCCGCGCCGTCGAGGACGGACTCGGCGATCGAGGTGACCAGTTCGTGCTTACTGCGGAAGTACCGGTAGACCGCGCCGACGGAGAGTCCGGCCTCGTTGATCACGTCCTGCATGGACGTGGCGTGGAAGCCGTTGCGCAGGAAGCAGCGCCAGGCGGCGTCGAGGATCTGTTGCCGTCGGGCGGCCAGGTGTTCGTCGGAGACGCGTGGCACGCCACACACTGTAAAACGAGGATTCGTTCTTGACGCGTCGATGCCTCCGGGAGGAGCCTGGAGCTTAAAAGAGCGAGTATTCGTTTTAGAGGAGTCCGGAGATGATCCGACCCACCCGTCCCCGATCACCGTTGGCGCTGGCCGCGCTGGTCGCCGTCGCAGTGGTCCTGCTGCAGTCGCTGCTCGTACCCCTGTTCGCCGGTCCCGCCGCCAACCTGGCCCCGCGCGACCTGCCGGTCGTGGTCGCCGGACCGGCACCCGTCGCCGACCAACTCGCCGCGCGGTTGGCCGCCGCCGCCCCGCCGGGCAGCTTCACGGTCATCCGACTGCCCGACGGCCCGGCCGCCGACCGGGCGCTGCGCGACCGCGAGGCGTACGCCGCCCTCGTCGCCGGCCCGGACGGACCGGCCCTGCACACCGCACCCGGAGCCAGTCCCACGGTGGCGGCGCTGCTCAGCCAGGCCGTCGGGCAGCCCCCGACCGGCGCCCCTGTCCGAGTGGTCGAGGTCGTCCCCGCCGATCCCGACGACCCCCGGGGCGGTGGCTTCGCCGCCGGGTTCCTGCCGCTCGCGCTGACCAGCCTGCTGGCCGGAGCGCTGCTCACCCTGCTGGTCGCCGGCCGGACCGCCCGGCTGCTCGGGCTGTTCGGCTTCGGGCTGCTGGCCGGTGTCGCCGGGCCGCTGGTGCTGCAGGGCTGGCTCGGCGTGCTACCCGGCGACCCGCTGCGCAACGGTGCGGCGATCGCGCTGACCACGCTGGCGATCGCGGCCACCGTGACCGGGCTCGGCAGCGCACTCGGTCGGCCCGGACTCGGCCTCGGTGCAGTCCTGGTCTTCCTGGTCGGCAACCCGCTGTCCGCGGTCTCCGCCGCGCCGGAACTGCTGCCGCAGCCGTGGGGCACGGTCGGGCAGTGGCTGCCGGTCGGTGCCGGCGGCACCCTGCTGCGGTCGACCGGATTCTTCGACGGGGCCGGGGCGACCGGACCGATGCTGGTCCTGGTCGGCTACGCCGGGCTCGGGCTGCTGCTCACCTGCGTCGCGCGGACCCGGCCGGTGCCGGACGGCCCGGCACCGGACGCGACCGCCAGGGACCGGCCCGAGCCGGTCGGTGGGCGGGCCTGGGGGGCCGGGGCCGGATCGCCCGCGACGGGATCAAGCCTGACCGCCCAGAGCGGGTGATCCGGCCCCGGACCCGGCCGTTCCCGGTTGGCGCGGGACGGGCCGGATCGGCCGTGGCCCCTGTTCCGGGCGGGCCGGCCGGTGGCGGATGGGGCAGGATGGGCGCGTGGAACCTCTCCGACTGATACTCCTCTACGCGCACCTGATCGGTTTCGCGCTGCTGCTCGGCGGTGCGGTCGGGCAGTACGTCACCGGCCGGCTGCGGATCAATCCCCTGATGCTCTGGGGTGCGGTCATCCAACTGGTGACCGGGCTCGGCCTCGCCGCGCCGCTGCGGGACGGCGACGAACCGTCGCCGGCCAAGCTGGCCACCAAGCTGGTGATCGCACTGATGATCTTTGTGATGGTGTTCTTCTCCCGTAAGCGCGAGGTGGTCAACAAGGGCCACTTCCTGGCGATCATCGGCTTGACCCTGGTCAACGCGGCGGTCGCGGTCTTCTGGCGCTGAACCCCGGGCGGTACGTCGACCAGGGCCGGACTCATCGGCCCTGGTCGAGGTCATTCCGGGGGCCCCTGTTGGTCAACTGCGCGTCACCTGCGGCCGGCCGGAACAGGCGGAAAAGGGACGCTCCGGTGGACCTGGTCCGGCATCGGGCGGGTCACGAAGTGATCTCGCGCACCCCGAAGTTACGTAAGGGTAACGGGCGTTCAACAGTCAGGCACGATTGTCGGCCGGTGGACTGGTGCGGGCGTACGCTCCCGTCCGTAACGTGGGACGCCGGCGGCAGCGCAGCAGGCCGGCACAAAGGGCAGCCACCGCAGTGGGCGGTGTGCAATGGGAAGGAGACCGTCTTGCGCACTGCGCGTGGGATGCGGATCGTCGGGGTACTCGCGGTAGGCGGGCTCGCGCTCGGTGCCGCCGCGTGTGGCCAGGCTCCGGAGGAGAACAACGCCGGCGGCACGGCGGCCGAGAAGTACACCGCCTGCATGGTCACCGACGTCGGGGGCATCGACGACAAGTCGTTCAACACCTCGGCGTGGGCCGGTCTGGAAGCGGCGAAGGCCGCCGACAGCAATATCGACATCAAGTACGTGGCGTCCAAGGCCGAGGCCGACTACGAGCCCAACCTGACCCAGTACGTCAACCAGGACTGCGACTTCATCCTCGCCGTCGGTGGGCTGATGGGCAACGCCACCTCCAAGATCGCCAAGGCGCACCCGGACCAGCAGTTCGGCATCGTCGACGCCAAGCTGCCGGAGAGCAACGTCTTCCCGATGCAGTTCGACACCGCGCAGGCCGCCTTCCAGGCCGGCTACCTCGCCGCCGGGATGACCAAGACCGGCAAGGTCGGCACCTACGGCGGCATGAAGATCCCGCCGGTGACCATCTTCATGGACGGTTTCGCGGACGGCGTCGCCTACTACAACCAGGCCAAGGGCAAGAACGTCCAGCTGCTCGGCTGGAACAAGGCCAGCCAGAACGGCTCGTTCACCAACGACTTCGTCAAGCAGGACGAGGGCAAGAAGATCAGCGACACGCTGGTCGCCCAGGGCGCCGACATCGTCATGCCGGTCGCCGGCGCGGCGGGTCTCGGCACCACGGCGGCGGCCCAGGCGGCCGGCGGCAAGTACTCGGTGATCTGGGTCGACGTCGACGGCTGCGAGAGCACCCAGAACTGCGCGGCGCTGCTCACCACCGTGGTCAAGAACATCAAGGACGCGGTGAAGGACGCGGTGGTGACGGCGGCCAAGGGCGAGAAGCTGGCCCACGACCCCGGCTACCTCGGCACCCTGGCCAACAACGGCGTCTCGCTCGCCCCGTACCACGAGTTCGACAGCAAGGTCCCGGCGGAGCTGAAGGCTGAGGTCGAGAAGCTCAAGACCGACATCGCCGCCGGCACCGTCAAGGTCAGCTCGGACGCACAGCCGAAGTAACACCACCGGGTCGGCCGAACCGGTGGTCACCGGCGGCCGACCGGGCCGGCGTTGAAAAGGACGATCCGGCCGCTCCGACCCTGGTGGGAAGCATTTTCCACCGGGCCGGGGCGGCCGGTTTTCACGCCACCCACCGGACGGCCGAACAGGCCGTCACGACCGCCGAACGGTCCCCTGTCAACCGGGCCTACCAGCAGCTAGGCTGCAGCATCCCCCCGCACTCCCTGGAGGTTGCGCTGAGACTCGAACTGCGCGGCATCACCAAGCGGTTCGGTGATTTGGTCGCCAACGACCACATCGATCTGACGGTGGAGCCCGGAGAGATTCACGCGCTGCTCGGGGAGAACGGCGCGGGCAAGTCGACCCTGATGAACGTGCTGTACGGACTCCTGCAGCCGGACGAAGGGGAGATCCTGGTCGACGGCCGACCGCTGCGGGCCAAGGGCCCCGGCGACGCCATCGGCGCCGGCATCGGCATGGTGCACCAGCACTTCATGCTGGTCCCGGTCTTCACCGTGGCCGAGAACATCATGCTCGGCGCGGAACAGGTCCGGGGCGGGCTGCTCGGTTTCCTCGACCGGCGGCGGGCCCGGCGCCAGGTGGCCGAGGTGTCCAGCCGGTACAACCTGCGGGTCGACCCGGACGCCGTCGTCGAGGACCTGCCGGTCGGCGTGCAGCAGCGGGTCGAGATCGTCAAGGCCCTCACCCGGGACGTCGACCTGCTGATCCTGGACGAGCCGACCGCCGTGCTGACCCCGCAGGAGACCGAGGAACTCCTCACCGTCATGCGGGCGCTCAAGGAGACCGGCAAGTCGATCGTCTTCATCACCCACAAGCTCAAGGAAGTGAAGGCGATCGCGGACCGGATCACCGTGATCCGCCGGGGTCGGACCGTCGGCACGGCCGACCCGGACGCGAGCGAGGACGAACTCGCCGCGCTGATGGTGGGTCGTACCGTCAACCTCACCGTGGAGAAGGCCGCCGCCGCGCCAGGTGCCCCGGTGCTGGAGGTCGAGGGCCTGGTCGTCGACGACGACCGGTCGGTCCGGGCGGTCGACGGCGTCGACCTGACCGTACGGGCCGGCGAGGTGCTCGGCATCGCGGGTGTGCAGGGCAACGGCCAGACCGAGCTGATCGAGGCGCTGATGGGCCTCCGGCCGCTGCTGAGCGGTTCGGTGACGCTGGCCGGGGAGCGGATCGACGGCTGGCCCACCAAGCGGGTGCTCCGGGCCGGCGTCGGGTACGTTCCCGAGGACCGCAGCGTCGACGGCCTGGTCAAGGAGTTCAGCGTCGCCGAGAACCTGGTGCTGGACATCTACGACCAGCCGCCGTTCGGGGCCGGACTGGTGCTCAGGCCGGAGGCGATCGCCGCGTCGGCCCGGGAGCGGATCCCCGAGTTCGACGTCCGGACCCCGTCCGCCGACGCACCCGTCGGGACCCTCTCCGGCGGCAACCAGCAGAAGGTGATCATCGCCCGGGAGATGTCCCGGCCGCTCAAGCTCTTCGTGGCCGCCCAGCCCACCCGGGGCGTGGACGTCGGCTCGATCGAGTTCATCCACCGCCGGATCATCCACGAGCGGGACATGGGCACCGCCGTACTGCTCGTCTCCAGCGAACTGGACGAGGTGATCGGCCTCGCCGACCGGGTCGCCGTGATGTACCGGGGCCGGATCATCGGCGTCGTCGGTCCGGAGACGCCCCGTGAGGAGATCGGACTGTTGATGGCCGGCGTGACCGGCACCGAGGCGACCGGGTCGGCCGCCGAGGGGGCGGGGTCTGCCGACCCGGCCACGTCGCCGGTCGACGGGGCCGAGTCCGCCGAGGTGACCGAACCGGCCGTCGAGGGGGCCGGCCGCACCGACGTTCCTGGTAGCGAGGAAACCCGATGACCGACGTCAACACGCCCGGGGTACCGTCCCCCCGGGAGAACCCGGACGGCGCTGGCCCCGACACCGAGAAGGTGACCGGGACCGGAGCCGACACCGAGCAGGTGACCGGCACCGCCGAGGCCACCGGCACGGCGGATCAGGCCGGTGCCACACCGGCGACCGACGACGGCACCGAGCCCGCCCGGCGCGGCGGGGACGCCCCGCTGACCGACCGGGACGGCGGCGCCTCGCTGCTGCTGAAGCTCTTCGTCCGCAACCTCTGGTCGGCGAACACGGTGACCGTCACCGTGCTCGCCATCGTGCTGGCGATGGTGATCGGGGCGATCCTGATCATCATCTCCGACCCGGACGTGCTGCACACCTTCAGCTACTTCACCGCCCGGCCCTCCGACGCGCTCAACGCGAGCTGGGCGGTGGTCAGCGACGCGTACGCCAACCTGTTCAAGGGCGCGATCGTCGACCCGGCCGCGGTCACCGGCTGGATCAACGGCACCAACGGCTGGCAGCCGGTCTTCGCCCCGATCTCGGAGACGCTCACCTACACCGCCCCGCTGGTCTTCACCGGTCTGGCGGTCTCGCTCGCCTTCCGGGGCGGCCTGTTCAACATCGGTGCCCAGGGCCAGGCGACGATCGGCGTGATCCTGGCCGCGCTGGCCGGCTTCCTGCTGCCGCTGCCGCCGGTCGTACACCTGGTCGTGGCCCTGGTCGCCGGTGCCCTCGGCGGTGCGGTCTGGGGCTTCGCCTCCGGCTTCCTCAAGGCCCGGACCGGCGCGCACGAGGTGATCACCACGATCATGCTCAACTACGTCGCCACGTACTTCCTGGCCTGGATCATCATGCAGCACGGGGTGCACGCGCCGGACCGGACCGACGCGATCAGCCGCTCCGTCGACGGCTCCGCCCAACTGCCCCGACTGCTCGGCGGCGACCTGCGGGTACACCTCGGCATCGTGCTGGCGGTCGGTGCCACCTGGGCGATCTCCTGGCTGCTCAACCGCTCCACGTTCGGCTTCGAACTGCGGGCGGTCGGCGCCAACCCGGAGGCGGCCCGGACCGCCGGGATCAGCGTCGCAAAGACGTACGTCCTGGTCATGGTGATCGCCGGTGCGCTCTCCGGCCTCGGCGGCGCGAACATGGTGCTCGGCAGCACCGCCACCGCACTCACCCCGCTGGTGGTCGCCCAGATCGGCTTCGACGGCATCCTCGTCGCCCTGCTCGGCCGGGTGAAACCGTGGGGCGTCGCGCTCGCCGCACTGCTCTTCGGCGCCCTGCAGGCGGGCGGCAACCGGATGCAGTCGTACGCCAGCGTCTCGCTGGAACTGGTCACCGTGCTGCAGGCGCTGATCGTCATCTTCATCGCCGCACCGGCACTGGTGAAGGCGATCTTCGGGCTCCGGGCCGCCCGGGCCGCCCGACTCCAGACGAGCATGGCGAAGGGCTGGTGACACACTCCATGTCCACGATGACTGTCGAGGACGTCGCGGTCACCGTACGACCGGGCTTCTGGACCCGCGACCGTAAGGTCGGCGCCGGCGCGATGCTGCTCGGCCTCGTCGCCGCGGTGCTGTTCGGCGCCCTCGCCACCGGCGCGGACGCCCGGTTCACCCTCAGCGAGGACGCCGGTGGCGCCTCGGTGGCGATCAACGGGACCGTCGGTGCGATCCTCTTCGGACTCGTCGCGGCGGCGGCCGGGGCGGCCCTGCTGGCCGGGCTCTCGAAGCGCTGGTTCACCCCGCTGCTCGGCGTCGCCGTGGTCGGCGTGGTGCTCTCGTTCCTGTGCTGGCAGGTCTCGGCCGCGCCGCCGGACCAGAACTTCATGCCGCTGGTCAACATCGTCCGGGGCACCTTCATCCTCGCCCTGCCGCTGATCTTCGGTTCTCTCGCCGGCGTGCTCTGCGAGCGGTCCGGCGTGGTGAACGTGGCGATCGAGGGGCAGCTGCTGATGGGCGCCTTCGCCGGCGCCCTGGTCGGCACCATGGCGGCCAGCGCCTGGCTCGGTCTGGTCGCCGCCGCGCTCGGCGGCGCGCTGATCTCGCTGCTGCTGGCGGTCTTCACCATCCGGTACCTGGTCGACCAGGTCGTGATGGGAATCGTGTTGAACCTCTTCGCGGTCGGCCTGACCGGCTTCCTCTACGAACGGCTGATGCAGCCCGACGCCGCGAAGTACAACCAGCCGCCGAGGTTCGAGGCGTGGCCGATCCCGGTCCTCTCCGACATCCCGGTGCTCGGCCCGGCGCTGTTCAGCGGCAACATCTTCCTCTACCTGGCGCTGATCCTGGTGGTGGTGATCCACGTCGCGCTGTTCCGGACCCGGTGGGGGCTGCGGACCCGGTCGGTCGGCGAGCACCCGACCGCCGCCGACACCCTCGGGGTGAAGGTCCTGGCGCTGCGCTACCGGAACGTGCTGCTGGCCGGCATGGTCGCCGGGGTCGGCGGCGCCTCCTACACCCTGGCGCTCTACACCTTCACCAAGAACATGATCGGCGGAAAGGGTTTCATCGCCCTCGCCGCGCTGATCTTCGGACGGTGGAGCCCGACCGGCGCCCTGCTGGCCGCGCTCTTCTTCGGCTTCGCCGACCAGCTCGGCACCTACCTCAGCGCGATCAACAGCACCATCCCCAGCGAGTTCCTCGCCATGCTGCCGTACCTCGCCACCCTGCTCGCGGTGGCCGGGCTGGTCGGCAAGGTACGGGCCCCGGCCGCCGACGGCAAGCCCTACATCAAGGGCTGACCAGCGGCGGGGCAGGATGGTGGCGTGACGATGGAGATTGACTGGGTGACGCTGCGGGCCGCCGCGACCGAGGCGATGCGGCACGCGTACGCGCCGTACTCGAACTATCCGGTCGGGGCGGCGGCACTCGTCGACGACGGCCGGATCGTGGTCGGCTGCAACGTGGAGAACGCCTCGTACGGCGTCACGCTCTGCGCCGAGTGTGGACTGGTCTCCGCACTGCACGCCTCCGGTGGCGGAAAGCTGGTCGCGTTCTCCTGTGTCGACGCGAACGGCGCGCCGCTGATGCCCTGCGGCCGGTGCCGGCAACTGCTCTGGGAGCACGGTGGCCCGGAACTCCAGGTAGAGGCGGAACCCCGGCCGCTACGGATGACGGAGCTGCTGCCGTACGCCTTCGGGGCGGAGGACCTGGCGGCGATGGCGACCTCGGCGAAGGTGCCGAGCGTGCCGGAGGCGTTGGCGGCCTGGCGGGGGCGGGGCACCGTTTTCCTGCACCCGGACGTCTCCGGCGGCCGGCAGATCTGGACCGGCTACTGGGAGCGGGCCGCCGGTGACGCCGAAGGTGCCCCGACCGGGGTGCTGGAGGAGGCGCCGACCTGGACCGACGTCGCCGAGGCGATCACCTGGGCGCAGGCCCGTACGCCCCGGGTGGTGGTGGTCGACGCGGACGGCGCGATGTTCTGGGCCGGCGAGGGGGAGCCGCCGGCGGAGATCCCGGCGCGCTGGGTGGGCTGAGCCGCCCTCCCCGGCTCCGAGGTGGGGCCGGGGGCGACCGTTCCCGGCTCCGGGCGGTCAGGCTTGATCCCTGCGCCGGGCACGGTCGCCCCCGGCTCTGCGTGGCCCGGGAGTCCGGCTGCCGGCCGGTACAACCCACAGAGTTCGGCTGCCGCCCGGTACAACCATGAGGAAGAGGAAACAACGGTGAAAACGTACGCCGCGGTCGACGTGATCCGGACCAAGCGGGACGGTGGGGTGCTCTCCGACGGTCAGATCGACTGGGTGGTGGACGCGTACACCCGGGGGCAGGTCGCGGACGAGCAGATGTCGGCGCTGGCCATGGCGATCCTGCTGCGCGGGATGACTCCCGCCGAGATCGCCCGGTGGACCGCCGCGATGATCGCCAGCGGGGAGCGGCTGGACCTGTCCGGGGTCGCCCGGCCGACCGTGGACAAGCACTCCACCGGCGGCGTCGGCGACAAGATCACCCTGCCGCTGACCCCGCTGGTCGCGGCGTGTGGGGCCGCGGTACCGCAGCTGTCCGGGCGGGGGCTCGGGCACACCGGCGGCACGCTGGACAAACTGGAGTCGATCCCGGGGTGGCGGGCGACGCTCGGCAACGACGAGTTCATCCGGCAGCTCGGCGAGGTCGGCGCGGTGATCTGCGCGGCCGGGGAGGGGCTCGCCCCGGCCGACCGCAAGCTGTACGCCCTGCGCGACGTGACCGGCACCGTGGAGGCGATCCCGCTGATCGCGAGCTCGATCATGAGCAAGAAGATCGCGGAGGGGACCGGGGCGCTGGTGCTCGACGTGAAGGTCGGCTCGGGTGCGTTCATGAAGGCCGAGTCGGACGCCCGGGAGCTGGCCCGCACCATGGTGGAGCTCGGCACCGCACACGGCGTACGGACGGTCGCCCTGCTCACCGACATGTCGACCCCGTTGGGGCTGGCGGTCGGCAACGCGGTCGAGGTGACCGAGTCGGTCGAGGTGCTCGCCGGCGGCGGTCCCGCCGACGTGGTGGAGCTGACCCTGGCGCTGGCCCGGGAGATGCTCGCCGCGGCCGGGCTGCCGGACGCGGACCCGGAGCGGGCGCTGCGTGACGGCCGGGCGATGGACGTGTGGCGGACCATGGTCCGGGCCCAGGGCGGGGACCCGGACGCCCCGCTGCCGGTCGCCGCCGAGGTGGAGGTCGTCCGGGCCGACCGGGACGGTTTTGTCTCCGCCGTCGACGCGTACGGCATCGGGATCGCGGCGTGGCGGCTCGGTGCGGGCCGGGCCCGTAAGGAGGATCCGGTCAGCGCCGCCGCCGGCGTGGTGCTGCACCGCCGGCCCGGTGACCCGGTCCGGGCCGGTGACCCGCTGTACGAGCTGCGGGCCGACGATCCGGCGCGGATTCCGGCGGCCCGGGCCGACGCCGAGGCGGCGGTGCTGGTCTCGGCGCAGCGGCCGACCGTGGCGCCGCTGGTCATCGACCGGATCGCCTGACCGCGTCGCCCGATCGCCTGGCCGCCCCGACCGGACCGGCGATGGTTGCCGACCGGCCCGGCCGGCATCGTCGACGGTGGGCGGGGCGGCCGGTGCGGGTCCCCGCCGAGCGGCTATTCTCCGTCGCCCGGGGGACTTCCACCGGGCCCGGTTCGACATCGGTCCGGGCAGCCACCCGGGGTCACGTCGCGGCCGCACCGGACGGACCCTGACCCGACAGGACCTACCGCTGTGAGCGTGCCCGTTCCCGACCCCCAGGCGGTCCGTGCGGCCAACGTGGCCGAGTTGAGCCGGCTGGGTCTGCCGCTGCCTCCGGAACAGTTCCCGCTGGTGTGGGAGCCGGGGGACACCGTCGAGTTGCGACCCACCGGCGAGCTCGAGGCCCGCGTCGCCGTTCTGCACCTGGTGCTGGCCCGGTGCTTCGGGATGTCGGCCGAGACCGGGATGGGGTGGCTGCTCGGCTCGCACCTGGTGGAGTTGGTCACGCCGCCGGAGTGGCAGTTCGTGGCGGGGGACCGGGGGGACCACCGGTCGTTCGTCCTGCACCACGACGCGGTCTTCGCGCTGGCCTGGGTGCTCGGGCTGAGCCGGCACCTGGACCCGACCGCGCCCTCCGACGACCGGCTCATGGTGCGGCTGCCGAACCTGCCCGCCGGGGAGACCTTCAACGAGTGGCGGGCGCGCTCCCTGGCAGCGCCCCGGGACGCGGTGGAGGTCGCCGGCGTGCTCGACCTCTACTACTGCCTGGACTGGGCGTACCTGGAGGCCGAGCGGCAGGGGCTCCGGTTGCCCGGCATGATCGACAGCAACGCGATCGGGCAGCGGCGGTGGGCGCTGGAGTGGGCGGTCGTCTTCCGGGGGCCGTTCCACGATCCGCCGGCCGGCTGGGAAGAGGTCGACCTTTCCACCTGACCCTGCTCCGGGTGATCCCGTCGGTCGACCTGATCCTGTCGGTCGACCTGATCCTGTCGGTCCACCTGACCCCGGCGCCACCGGCCCGGCTGTCCGGGGCGGCGGGTTGTCCCGAGGGGCGGGCTGTCCGGGGGGCGGGATGCTCAGCGGGGTCGGTAGACGGCGATGCGGACCGCGGCGGTGACGGTCACCGGCTCGGAAAGCGCGTCGATCCGTGCGTCGAGCGGTTCCGGGGCGGTGTGCCAGGCGCTCGGACCCATCCCGACCAGGGTGCGTACCTCGGCCCGGGTGAGCCGCAGCGTGTCGCGTCGTACCGTGACGGGCCCCGGCGTGAAGTAGGGCGTCAGGCTGTCGGCGACCCGTTCCTCCTTGGCCGGGTCGACCCGGAGCAGGGCGAGCGCGTCGACCAGTTCGCGCAGGTGGTCGGCGGCCGGGGTGACCACGAGCAGCCGGCCCCGGGGATGCAGCACCCGCCGGAACTCCGCGCCGTTGCGTGGGGCGAAGACGTTGAGCACCAGATCGGCGGCGCCGTCGGCCAGGGGGAGCCGCCGCCAGGTGTCGCAGAGTACGGCGCCGGCCCGTGGGTGCGCCCGGGCGGCGCGGCGCAGCGCCGGCTTCGACACGTCCAGGGCCAGGCCGGTGGCGCCGGGCAGGGCGTCGAGCACCGCGGCGAGGTGCCAGCCGGTGCCGGCTCCGGCGTCGACCACCAGTTCTGGGTACGCCGTCCGAGCGCCGTCTGCCGGCCCGGTGGCGGGGTCGGTCGGTGTGGCGGCGAGCTCGGCGAGGGTGGTCGAGATGAGGTCGTAGTGGCCGGCACCGAGGAACTCGTCCCGGGCGGCCACCATCGCGGCGGTGTCCCCCGAGTGCGGGGCCCGTCCCACCGTCAGGTTCACGTACCCCTGCCGCGCGACGTCGAAGCTGTGCCCGGCCGGACAGCGCAGCGCGGTGGCCCCCGACGCGGCACCGGGCGGCACCGGGGCCAGCGGTTGACCGCAGAGCGGGCAGCGGAGGTGCCGCAGGATCTCGGGAGGCACCAGGCCACGATAGTGGCGCCGGAAGCGACGCCCGCCCGGACCCGGCGTCGGTCGGCGGCAGGGTGTGTGCCGGTGCCGGCCGACCGGCGCCGGTGGTGGTGCCGGGGACGTGGCGGTACGGGGGTCCGCCGGGGGTGCCGGAGGTGGGCCACTAATGTCGGCACATGGCGGTAATCGGTTACGAAGACATCGTCAGGGTGCCCAAGGCGTTGCTGCACGACCATCTCGACGGCGGGCTGCGCCCGGCGACCGTGGTCGAACTCGCCGACGCGGTGGGGCACCCGCTGCCGACCACCGATCCGGAGGAACTCGGCCGGTGGTTCGTCGAGGCGGCCGACTCGGGGTCGCTCGAACGGTACCTGGAGACGTTCGCGCACACGGTCGCGGTGATGCAGACGGCGGAGAGCCTGCGTCGGGTCGCCGCCGAGTGCGCGCTCGACCTGGCCGCCGACGGTGTGGTCTACGCGGAGGTCCGGTTCGCCCCGGAGCAGCACCTGGAGCGGGGGCTCAGCCTCGACGAGGTGGTGGAGGCGGTGCTGGCCGGATTCGCCGAGGGTTCCGCCGCCGCCGCGGCGGCCGGGTCGCCGATCCGGATCGGCACCCTGCTCACCGCGATGCGGCACGCCGCCCGGTCCCAGGAGATCGCCGAACTCGCCGTCCGGCACCGGGACGTCGGGGTGGTCGGGTTCGACATCGCGGGCGCCGAGGCGGGCTTCCCGCCCACCCGGCACCTGGACGCCTTCGAGTACCTCCAGCGGGAGAACTTCCACTTCACCATCCACGCCGGCGAGGCGTTCGGCCTGCCGTCGATCTGGCAGGCGATCCAGTGGTGCGGCGCGGACCGGCTCGGGCACGGCGTACGGATCGTCGACGACATCACCGCCGGCACGGAGCCGGTGCTCGGCCGGCTGGCCGCGTACGTCCGGGACAAGCGGATCCCGCTCGAACTGTGCCCGTCGTCAAACGTCCAGACCGGGGCGGCGCCGTCGATTGCCGAGCATCCCATCGGGCTGCTGCGTGACCTTCGGTTCCGGGTCACCGTCAACACCGACAACCGGTTGATGAGCGGCACCTCGATGTCGCGGGAGATGGCCCTGCTCGTGGAGGCGTTCGGCTACGGCTACGCGGAGCTGCAGTGGTTCACAGTCAACGCGATGAAGAGCGCCTTCATCCCGTTCGACGAGCGGTTGGCCATCATCAACGAGGTGATCAAACCGGCGTACGCCAAACTGCTGTCCTGATCCGTCGGCGGGTTGTCCGAGAAGTTGACGGCCCTTCGGGTGGCGTCGGTACCGGTCCGGTCAGGACGGCCTGGCCGGCCGGTCGCCGGATGGTCCGCACGGAGTGCGTAATCCGGCACTTCGGCCTTGTTGTCGGGGCCGGCGGGCGATGGTCGCCCTGCCGACGGCGGTGTCGAATCGTGCGGCGGCAAGCGACCGGCCGGCCCCGGCTCATTGGATGGACGCGGGGGCGTAGGGTGGCACGGGTTCCGGTACCGTTCGATGCGTTGCGGTGCGGGACCTCGGATCAGGGATCGGGCACGATTTCCGGATCCGAACCGCGGTGACCACGGGGGACGTACGCAGAAACAGTTTGTGACTACGCTGGGTGACACCAAAAAGACGGACCGCTGTCAAAGCGCGGGAACATTTCGGTGCGCTCCCGGTTGGTGACAACCTGGGCTTTCTCTTTGAGTTGTGGCGTGATGGAATCTCGGAGGTCCGACCCGGCCGGGTCGGTTGTTCAGCGGTGCCCTCGATCCACCGCAGGGTGCTGGATGGGAAGGCGGTGACGTGAGCAAGCGGCCCAAGGGACCAGGAACGGTCCTGTCGCGTCTCCGCTCGCCGATCAGTCGGCTCCGCGACATGCCGATCTGGTCGAAGCTCGGGCTGATCATGATCGCGCCGACCATCGCGGTCGTGGTCGTCGGTACGACGGGGATCATCGACCACCTGGAGCGGCTCGAGAACGCCAGTCGCGCCGACCACCTGGCCGCACTCGCCCAGGTCTCCGGCGAGCTCGTGCACGACCTGCAGGACGAGCGGGCCGGCGCGGTCCTGCTGCTCGGCGCCCGCGCGGAGGCACCCCGACAGAAGTACCTGCAGACGTACAACGAGGTACACAAGCGCGTCGACGGCGCCAAAGGGCCGTACTCCGAGCGCCGGGCCGAGCTGGACGACCTGCCCGCCAACTTCGACGCCCTGCTGGGCCGGATCGACCAGGGGCTCAACGACCTGCCCGGCACCCGCAGCCAGGTCATCAACGAGAAGCTCAAGCTGACCGACGCCGCCCAGTCGTACGAGGGGCTGATCAACGAGCTGCTCGACCTGCGGGACCTGGCGTCGCAGCTCGCCGGTGACACCAACCTGGGCGACCGGATGCGGGCCGCCGCCGCGACCTCGCGGGCCAAGGAATACCTGTCGATGCGCCGGGTCGTCGTACACCGCGCCCTGATCGACAACCGGCTGACCCCGGTGCTGCGGACCGACTACATCGCCACCGAGACCGGCCAGCAGCAGGCGCTGCAGAGCTTCGAGGCGGTCGCCAGCCGGGACGAGTCCGAGTTCTACGAGCAGGTGGTCGCCGGCGCCGACCAGCGCGAGGCCGACACCTACAGCGGCTGGATCCGCGGCAAGACCAACGAGACGATGTCGGACGCCCCGTTCGACGCGGACGACTGGGACGCCGCGATGGTCGGCAACGCCCAGCTGATCCGCGAGGTCGAGGCGAAGCTCGACGGTGACGTGCTCAAGCAGGCCGGCGCGCTGCGTGACGACGTACGCCAGCAGGTCTTCGGCGAGACCGCCCTGCTGCTCAGCATGCTGCTGATCGCGATCCTCTTCGCGTACCTGGTGGCCCGCTCGATGGCCCGGTCGCTGCGGGAACTCCGGCAGGGCGCGCTCGCGGTCGCCGAACACGGTCTGCCACACGCGGTCTCCCGGCTCCGTGACCCGCAGTTGACCGCGCAGATGTCCCCGGTCCAGGTCGCCAACCAGATCGCCGAGCCGCTGCCGGTCCGGAGCAAGGACGAGTTCGGCCAGGTCACCGAGGCGTTCAACGCGGTCCACCTGGAGGCGGTCCGGACCGCCGCCGAGCAGGCCGCGCTACGGTCCTCCGTCTCGACGATGTTCGTCAACCTCGCCCGTCGGTCCCAGATCCTGGTCGACCGGCTGATCGGGCACCTCGACCGGCTGGAGCGCGGTGAGGAGGACCCGGACCGGCTGGCCGAGCTCTTCCAGCTCGACCACCTGGCCACCCGGATGCGCCGCAACGACGAGAACCTGCTGGTCCTCGCGGGTGCCGACTCGACCCGCGTGCAGCGCGAGCCGGCGGCCCTGATCGACGTGCTCCGGGCCGCGCAGTCCGAGGTCGAGCACTACACCCGCATCGAGTTCGGGATGGTCGACCGGGACATCGAGGTCCAGGCGCAGGCGGTCAACGACCTCGTCCACCTGGTGGCGGAGCTGTTCGACAACGCCACCGCCTTCTCCCCGCCGGATTCACAGGTGCTGGTCGAGGCCCGCCGGGTCGGCGACCGCGCGACGCTGTACGTCGAGGACCGTGGTATCGGCATCACCGCGGAGCAGTTGCACGACCTCAACGAGCGGCTCGCCAAGCCGCCCGCGGTGGACGTCACCGTCTCCCGGATGATGGGTCTGGTCGTGGTGGCGCGGCTGGCGTCCCGACACGGTGTCCAGGTCGAGCTGCGTCCCGGCCACGAGCGCGGGACCGTCGCAGATGTGACACTGCCCGCGGCGATGCTGATTCCCCGGGCGCTCGCCGGCCGGGCCGGTCAGCCCGGGGCCCTGCCGGCCGCGCCGACACCGCAGCCGCCGGCACAGCGTCCCACCTTCGGTGGTGCCCCGCTCGCGCTGGAGAGCGGCGGCGCGTCGTTCACCCGGCCCGCGGAGACGCCCTTCTCTCGTCCGGCCGAGCCGGATCCCGCTCCGCCGGCCCGGCAGTACGAACCGGTCACGAACGGTGGTGGGCGCTCCAGCACCCCGCCGAACTCGGTGCGGAGCATGCCGGCCTGGTCGGACCTGACCGGCGCGCGGACGGGTCTGAACGGGGGCGGGGGCGACCCCTTCACGCCGCGGATCCCGGACGGGCGCGAGGTGGAGCCGCTGCCGCAGCGTCGTGCCACCGAGCAGGGCGCGGAGAGCAGCCCGGCCACCGACACCACCACGATGTCGGGGTTCACCATCCCCCGACAGCGGCAGAGCACCCAGGAGGCGGCGCAGTCCGCGGCGCAGTCGGCCCCGCCGCCGCTGGCGGTTCCGCCGGTCTCCGCTCCGCCGGTGCAGGCGACGCCGACCCCGCAGGCCTCGACAGCACCGCCGGCCACGTCGTCGGTGTCGCCGTTCAGTGCCCCGCCGGCCCCGGTGTCGGCGTTCAACGCCGCGCCGCCGGTCCCGCAGCCCGCACCCACGCCCACGCAGGTGCCCGGCGCCGGTGCGCCTCCGGCGTGGCCGCCGGTCAACACCCCCGACCGGGAGACGACCGCGCCGCCCGTACCGGAACGGTTGGCCGCCGCGCTGGACATGACGGCGGAACTCCCCAGGATGCCTCGGCCCGCGGCCGAACCACCGGCTACTGTGGAGGCTCGACCGAAGTTCGCGGACGAGACCATGGAACTGCCGATCTTCCGCGAGCTGGAGTCGGCCTGGTTCCGCACCCGCCGGACCCCCGAGGAGGCCAGCGCTTCGCCCAGTGGTGCCGCGTCCGCCCCGTCGACCAGCCAGGTCGCCACGGTGGAGGGTGCCGGCCAGGACGCGGAGCGGACGTCAAGCGCACCGACAGGTAATGCAGCGATGGTGAACGTCTCGGCACCGGTGGGGCAGGATCCCACCACCGGCCACAGCAATGGCGCTGGTCGAGCGGGCGAGGCGGTCGGCGGCGGCTGGCGTACGGCGGCCGACGACGGTTGGCGGGCAGCGATGGCGGCCACCTCGGCGGCCAAGGCGCCCGACGCCCCGACCACGTCGACCGGTCTGCCCAAACGGGTGCCGATGGCCCAGTTGGTTCCCGGGGCCGTGGAGAAGCCGACCACCTCGGTGCAACGTCGTACGCCGGAGGCGGTACGAGGACTGCTGTCCGCGTACCACCGTGGGGTGCAGCGTGGCCGCACGCACCCGACGGACGACCAGTCGACCGGGCAGATCGATCTGGGCCCCGCGAACGCAAGCGGCCAGAAGGAGCATGAAGGATGACATCTACGCAGGATCTCGGTTGGCTTCTGGCCAACTTCGCCGATCGTGTGCCCGGCGTCGCCCACGCGATCGCCGTCTCCGCGGACGGCCTGCTCCTGGCGGCGTCACGGGACCTGCCGCGCGACCGGGCGGATCAGCTCGCCGCGATCGCGTCCGGCCTGGTCAGCCTTACCCAGGGAGCGGCGCGCTGCTTTGAGGGTGGGGCGGTGTTGCAGACAGTCGTCGAGATGGACAATGGATTCCTGTTCCTGATGTCCATCTCGGACGGGTCGTCCTTCGCGGTGCTCGCCGCCCGGAGCTCCGACGTCGGGCAGGTCGGCTACGAGATGGCATTGCTCGTCGACCGGGTGGGTGACGCGTTGACGCCGCCGCCCCGGGCCGCGGCGGGGATGCTGAGCTAGGCGGTACCCGGCTGGTGTGTGCTGCCAGCTGGTGCGACGACAATGGAACGACGACGAACTCCATGGTGTGAGTCTCAGCTACGGCGAGAAGGGGGTGAACGGCGATGATGGCCGAACGCGACGAGCCGACCGGCGCGCTGGTACGGCCATACGCCGTCACCCGCGGTCGGACCCGGCCGAGGCTCGACATCGCGCTGGAGGCGCTCGTCGAGACCACGGTGCGCGGTCGGTCCGCCGGTAACGGCAATGGTGGCCAGGGCCGGGAGCATCAATACATCGCCGCGCTGTGTGATGGTCGACTGCAGTCGCTCGCGGAGATCGCGGCGCGGATGCAGTTGCCGCTCGGAGTAGCTCGGGTCCTGATCGCCGACATGGCCGCAGACGGCCTGGTGGCGGTGCACGAGCCGACGATTCTGGACGACTCAAACGACGCGGTGGGCACTGAACTGCTGGAGAGGGTGCTGAGTGGACTTCGCAGGCTCTGACATGTCGCACCGCCCAACCCCCGGGCGCGTGACATCGGCGAAGATCGTCATCGCCGGTGGCTTTGGCGTCGGCAAGACGACACTGGTTGGCTCGGTCTCGGAAATCACGCCGTTGACCACCGAGGCGATCATGGCGTCCGCCGGCGTGGGTGTCGATGACACGCGGCAGGTTCCGGGAAAGACGACCACCACGGTCGCCATGGACTTCGGTCGGATCTCGATCGACCGGGATCTGATCCTCTACCTGTTCGGTACCCCGGGCCAGACGCGGTTCTGGTTCATGTGGGACGAGCTGGTGCGAGGGGCGATCGGTGCGGTCGTGCTGGTGGACACCCGCCGGCTCGCCGACTGCTTCGCGGCAATCGACTTCTTCGAGCACCGTCGGCTGCCGTACCTCGTGGCGATCAACTGCTTCGACGGTATGCAGTACCACGACCCGCAGGATGTGCGGGACGCGCTGGCCATCTCCAACGACGTACCGGTCGTCGCCTGCGACGCCCGGAACCGGGAGTCGACCAAGCACGTCCTCATCTCGCTGGTCGAGTACGTGCTGACGATGCGTCGGTCCCGCGCCGTCGCGCCGGCCTGACCGAGGCGGACGTTCCACCGTCGCGCCGGGACCCACGTCCGCGGCCGGCGCCATCCGTCGTGTCCCGGTCCAGGCTGTCCCGGCCCGGCACGTCACCACAGCCACCGGTGTGGCCGATCCGCGCCACCGGTCGCTGACCGCTGCCCGCCGTCCGGGTGGAGGCAACCGGCCGTCGCGCCGGGCATCCTGCGGGCCACCGTCGCTTCCGGACGTACGCCGTGTGGCCGTCCGGACCAGCGGCCGCTCTCTCCCGTCCAGCCGGGACAGACGCCGCTGTCCGACCGGGACGCTCGCGGTGTCATCTCCCGCGACGGGGTGCGCCGGCGAGGGGCACCCGCCAGGGAACGCGAACGACCACGGTCCGCTTCGGACGTTGCCCGCCTCCCCACGGTCGCACCGGGACAGCGGCGGCCTCCGGATCCGGCCCGGCCGGTCGGGGGGATGTCCACGAGACCCGGCCCTTAGCCGGCGAGACCCGGGCCGCAGTCGGCGGGGTGGTCAGGAGACCCGGCTCCAGGCCCCGTTGGACACGGTGAAGACACCGAGGAAGTCCGGCGCCATCCCACCATGCCAGATCGGCGAGAACGAGTACGCTCCGGCGATGCCCTCGACGACCTGGGTGGCCAGATAGGCCCGGATCCGGCCCCGGTCGACGCTCTTGCCGAGTCGTGCCGCGTCGGCGATCAGTCGTACCGCGTCGGCGCCGTAGGGGGCGAAGCCGCTGAACGCGCCGTGTTCGTGGATGTACCGGTAGACGAAGTCCCGTCGGGCCAGCCCGGCCGTGGTGGTGTTGGTGAGCGACGAACCACTCAACGAGATGGGGTGTACGGCGTACGCGCCCTCGACGGCCGGGCTGTTCCGCTCGTCGAGGAGCTCCTCGCTGACCGCACCGGCGTCGAAGAAGAGGGCACCGGTGTAACCGGTGTCCCGGACCGCCCGGGCCGCGGCACCGGCGAACGGGGAGGTTCCCCAGATGATGACCGCGTCGGGGGACTGGACGACAACCCGTTCGGCCGCCGGGCCGCAGTCGGCACCCTCGGCACGCGGCAGTCGGGCGGTGGCGACCAGGGTGCGGTCGTTGCTCTCCAGGGCCGCTGTGACGGCTCGTAGGCCCGAATCGCCGTGCGGCCCTGCCGCAGCCAGCAGTCCGACCCGCTGGAGCTTCTGCGAGCGGATCAGCGCGCCCAACGCCCGGGCCATGTCGCGGGCGTCCGGGGCGAGCTTGTAGATGTAGGTCCGCTCGGAGAGCGGCGTGGTGAGGTTGTCGGCGGCGGCGAAGGAGATGAACGGCACCTGGTGCTCCTCGGCGGCCGGGATGATCCGCAGCGAGGTCTCGGCGAGGCAGCCGCCGACGATGGCGTGCACGTTCTCGCGGGTGGCCAGCTCGGCGGTCTGGTCCGCCGCGACCCGGGGGTTGCTCTTGTTGTCCCGGATGACCAGCCGGATGGTGCGGCGCAGGTTGCCGACCGGGACCTGTGCCTCGTTGAGCGTGTCGGCCATGATCCGCAGCGAACGCTCCTGGAGCAGGCCCATGAACCGTCCGACGCCGGTGAGTTCGAGGTTGGCCCCGATCACGAGTTCGGGGTTCTCGGGCCGCCGGACCCCCGGCACCTCGGTCCGACCACACGCGGCGAGCAGGCTGGTGGCCGCCGTCGCCAGTAGGCCGCGTCGGCTGAGCGTCCAACTCCCGACTGCCTGTCCAGCCATCCGCTGCCGCCCTTCGTGCCTGGTCACCGGTGTCGTCCGGGGTCCCGCCGGTATGGTCCCGATCGTCGCAGTGTGTCGTCAACTCTGTGCAGTGTGGCGAGAAACACCAGGTGAGAGTGGCTTTCGGGCTGATTGGACAGTCAGTTGAACGGTGTTGGCCGGATCGGTGCCGGCAGTGGTCCAACCGGTGGATGCCAATGCCGTGATCCGGGCGGCGACCACCGCCACTCCCTGATCGCCGGCCATCGGGAGGTCCCCGGCGCGGCGGGGATGTCGCGTACGCGGAACGGGCCGGCACCGACGATTGTCGTCAGCACCGGCCCGGCTGGGTCTCGGCCCGGATAGTCCGGGGACGTGGATCAGGAGCGGTAGCCCGCCGAGCGGTACTCGTAGTCCGGCGTCTCCGCCCGGTCCTCGTGGTCGCGGCTGAAGTCCCATCCGCCGGCCGCCTCGCGGCCCGGGCGGCCACCGACCGCGTAGCCGCCGATCTCCTGGCCCCGCCGCCAGCCCCGGAAGTAGCCGGTGGTGTGCTCGGCGATCCGGGCCGCGTCCCGGACGATGCGCAGCGGTCGCTCGTCGCGCAGCGGCGAGCCGGGCACCAGGTTGGCCTGGGGGACCCGCTTCGGCAGCCCGGCGCCGGTCGAGGCACCGACCGAGGGCTTGGCGGCCTGCTCGGCGGCCCGCCAGCCGCTGTCCGCGGTGGACGACCACTCGACCTCGTCGTCCTCGGCGTGACCGGTGAACCACGCCGACCGTGCGGCGGCGAAGATCAGCAGGTCGCCGTCGCCCTCGTCGGCGACCGGCGGGGGGCCGGGCTCGACGGTGCGGCGGGCGGCGGGCGGCGCGGTCTGTTCGGTCCGGACCGGTTCCTCCTCGGCCCGCCGCAACGGCGGCTCACCGCCGGAGAGCCCGTTGTGCCGGGTCCGCTCGGCCACCGACGGTTCGACCAGACGCAGCGCGGGCGGTTCCGGTGGCAGGTCGTCGGCCTGCCAGGGCGGGGTCACCCGACCGTCGGCCGGCGCCGCACTGGTGGGCCGGTTTCCGGGTACGTCCCGATCGGCGGCCTGGTCACCGGCGTACCCCGGGTAGCCCGGACCGCCAGCCCGGTCGTCCTGCTCGTCGCCGGAGTTGACCAGCGGCCAGTTCGCCCGTGACCCGGGTGCCGGAGCCGGCTCCGGCCGGGCGGCGGGTACGGAGACGGTGAGCCCGGCGGCCGAGATGGTGCCCGGCCGTGGCTCCCCGTTGGTCTTCGGTCGGGGTGGGACCACGGTCGGCCGCTGCCGCTCGTTGCGGGCGCTGTTGATCGCCGCGGTGGTGAGTGTGGCCCGGAACGGTTCGCCGGCCTCGGCCGGCGGAATCGAACCACGCTGGCTGGGCGGGATCGGGGTGATGCCAGGCGGCGGGGGCGGCGGGGCGGAGACCGGACGGTTGGCTCCGGTGTCGCCCTGCCAGGCCGGTGGCGCGGAGGACGGCGGCGCGGTGCGGGGCTCCCGGGGCGGGCCGGAGACCGGCGCGGCGGTCGAGTGTGACGCGGCGGGTGCCAGCGGTGGCGCGGACGCGGGAGTGATCGGCGACGGTGCGACCGGTGGCGGTGCGACCGGCGCGGGAGCGACCGGCGGCGGCCCCAGCGGCTGTGGGCTGGCCGGCGTGCCGTTCGCCGGTACCGGCTGGTGCCGGCTCCGCCGGCCCAGGCCCGGCGCCGGCTCGCGTTCCGGTGTCGACCCGGCGCGCGTTCCGGGAACGGCTGGTGCGGCGGGCTCGACGGCCCGTCGACCGGCCCGGCGCGCGCCGGCCGGCGGCGAGCCGACCCGGGCGGCCAATGTGGCGACCAGCGCGTCGCAGCCGGCGTCGCAGGCGCGTACGGCGGCGACAGCCTGGCGTACGGTCTCGGCGGACGCGGCGGTGAACGCCTTGTTGTTGGTCGCGGGACCGCGTCGTGGCGTCTCCGCGATGGCGACGCGCAGCGCGGTCACGGCGTCGGTGAGGGTGTCGGCCTCGGCAACGCCGTCGGCGGCGAGGTGGGCGGCGACGGCGTCGGCCGTCGCGGCCGCGTCCCGGGCACGGGCACCGGCGCCGTTCAGCATGCCCGGCTCGGGCAGGGCGTCCAGCACCGCGAGGGAGACCGGCTCGGCCGGATCCGGGTAGGCCCGCAACGCGGCCGGGTAGAGCTCCCGGAGTACCTCGCGCAGCGCCACCGCGGCGGCGTGCCGACCGTTCGCCAGGGCCGCGTGGGCGGCGAGGACCGGCGTGAAGGTGGACAGGTCGCGGGAGGGCGGCAGGGCGGTCGCGGAGAGGGCACCGGCCTGCAGCGCCCGGGCGAGCCCGACGGCCCGGCGTACGGCCGGCGCGGACTCGCGCTCCTCCGGCGACTCGTCGTCGGCGAAACGCTCGGCGAAGTCGTCGACCAGGTCGTCGTCCGCGATGGCCAACGGACGTCCCGCCGCGTTCAGCAACGAGGTCACCGCGTGGTCGTCGCTGTCGGTCGCGACGGCCGCGCCGCTCGGTCCGCTGCCCCGTTCCACGAGCACCGCGACCAGCCGGGCGTAGCCGGCGGGGTCGTCGGTGATCTCGCAGACGTGAAGCAGCCTGCCTGCGTCGTCAACCACCGCGGAGGTCAGCGTCGCGCCGGCCGGAGCCGGCCCGCCCGCTGAATCCGCAGAGGCCAGACCGCAGTACACCCGCACGAGCGCCACGGCGTCGTCCTCCTCCCGAGACACAGGGGTGTGCCAAAGACTGATGCTCCCTGGTTAGGGGTCAGTCGCGCCAGTCCACAGCGGCAGAGATCTTGCCGATAATCGTGCGCCACCCGAGACTTGCGGTTTGTGCCCCGATTTTCCTCAGTCGCCGCCGCCCCCGGAAGCCGCCCAGGCCACCGCTGACGGTCGCCCGGAGTGCCTCGTCGAGGTCGTCCAGGCTGGAGCCGGGCGACAGCATGTCCAGTACGGCCGGCAGACGTAGAGCGTACGCCAGGTCCCTGGAGACCTCGCCGGCCTCGATGAGCAGCGTGGCGTCCCACACGTCGTGTCCGCCGCGCAGATTCTCCACCACGAGGTCGAGCTCGTAGGAGTCCTCGTCGAGCGGGGCGATGTCCGCCGGCTCGACCCGCTCGACGAGCTCGTCCCAGGTGTCGAGCTGGGCCAGGTCGTGCGGGGCGCCGGAACGGATGAAGGTGACGAGCCCTTCCGGGCTCTTGAAGAGCAGGAGCTTGCCGCGGTGGGTGAGGAAGGCGGGCACCTCCTCGCCCTCGTCCTCCTCTTCCTTCTCGTCCGCCGTCTCCTCGGCGGACTCGTCGTCGGCGCTGTCCTGCGCGTTCCGACGGCCGGACCGGCTCTTCGCCGCGTCGGAGTCGCCGTCCTCCTCGTCGGCCTCGGCGAACTGCTCGGCGAGCTCCTCGTCGAGGATCACGACGGTCTCGTCGTCCTCGTCCTCCTCCAGCACCGCCCGGGAGCGGCCGGCGAAGAGGTCGTCCTGCTCCCGCTCGCTGATGTCGGTCGGGGTCAGCGCGGTCGAGGGGCGGTAGGCCCGCAGGGTGAAACCGGAGCCGGCGGGCAGGGCGATCTCGACCGGGTCGATCCGGACCGCTTCCCACAACGACCGGTCCGGGTCGGACGGCGTCCCGCTCCGGTCGGTCGCGGCGGTCTCCGTTGACCCGGCCTCGTCCTGTTCCGAGTCGGTGGGGCTGTCACTCTCGACGGGCTCGTTGCCAGGCTCGTCGGTGTCGGGCCGGTGGGACGACTGGCGGGCCACTCTGACCTCCGTGTGCGCTCGGTATGGGCACCCCCGACCCGGCCCGGGTGCCGGCGGATCGGTGACTCTGCGCACACACCCTAGTAGGCCGGTGACGGACGCGGATGCCGGCACCCCGTTGGTTCTCGCCACACCCATTAGTAGGCTTGCTACCTATGAACGCGCAGTCGTTGCACGGTCACCTCGACGCGCTGCTGCTCGCAGTGCTCGAAGGAGGTGCGCAACACGGCTACGCGATCATCGAGGTGCTCCGGGCCCGCAGCGGTGGTGTGCTCGATCTGCCGACCGGGACGATCTACCCGGCGCTGCGCCGGCTGGAGCGCGCCGGTTTTGTCAGCAGTGCCTGGAGCACGGTCAACGGTCGCGAACGCCGTACCTACGAGTTGACCGACGCCGGGCGTCGCGCGCTGGCCGGCCAGCGGAGCAGTTGGCGGGAGTTCAGTTCGACGGTGAGCCGGTTCCTGGACGTCCCGCAGTCGCCGTCCGCGCCGGCCTGACACCCGACGCCGGCGGGCCTGACACCCGCCGCCGCGGGCCGTCGGGCGTCGGACCCCCGTGCTCAGCCGCGCGGCGCCGGATAGGCGAGTTCCGCGTCGTGCTGGCGTTGCCACTGGTCGCGGTACCAGCCGGGCTGGTCGACCAGGTCGGCGTGCTGGCCGCGCTGCCTGATCCGGCCCGAATCGAGGACGACGATCTCGTCGTACGCCTCCAGTTCGGACAACCGGTGTGTGACCAGCAACACGGTACGGGTCGGTCCGGCGTACCCGGTGGCGGAGGCGAGCACCCGGTCGGCGGCGCGTGGATCGAGACCCTCGGTCGGCTCGTCGAGCAGCAGCACGTGGGTTGGCGCCGAGAGCAGGGCCCGGGCCAGGGCGAGCCGCTGGCGTTGGCCGCCGGAGAGCTGACCGCCGTCCTCGCCCACCACCGTCTCCCAGCCGGCCGGCTGTTGACGTACCCAGTCGAGCAGGCCGGCGGCTCCGGCGGCGGCGGTCAACTCGTCCTCGGTCGCGGTGCTCCGGCCGAGCAGCAGGTTCTCCCGGACGGTCGTGTGGAAGACGTGCGCCTCGGCGAGCAGACCGCTGACCGCCCGGGACCGCCGTTCGGCGGGCAGGGCCGCCAGGTCGGTGTCGTCGACGGTCACCCGGCCGGCCTCCGGTCGTACCGCCCCGGTCAGTACGCCGAGCAGCGTGCTCTTTCCCGCCCCGCTCGGGCCGACCACGGCGATCCGGCGTCCCGGCGGCAGTTCCAGGCTCACCCGGTCGAGTGCGGGGGGTGCGTCCGGCCGGTACCGGACGGTCACCTCGACCAGCCGGCAGCCAGCCCGCGCGGTCTCCGACCCGCTCCGGTCGGATGCGGTGCCCACCCGCCCGGTGGCCGGGCCGGCACCGGCGGACGGCGCGTCGGCGGGGCGGGGCTCGGCGGGGCGGGGCTCGGCAGAATCCGGTTCGGCGGTGGCGAGGCCGTCGGGGTCGGCGAGCAGTTCGGCCACCCGGTCCAGCCCGGGACGCAGCTGGGTCCACTGCCGGGCGGCACCGACCAGCGCCAGCGCCGCCTCGACCGCGGCGAGGGTGCCGACCGCGAGCACACCGACCAGAACTCCGCCCACCTCCGCCCGGAGCGCCACCACGACAACGGCGGCACTGGTCGCGCCGGACAGCAGTACCCCGAGACCGTCGACCGCCCAGGTGGCGGCCGCCATCCGGCGTTCCAGTTGGGCCAGTTCCCGGGCCCGGGTGGCCGCCCCGTCCAGGGCGGCCCGGCTCGCGCCGAAGGCGGCCAACTCGGCCGCCCCGTGGGTGAGGTCCACCGCGTCCACGGCGAGGGCCCCTCGCAGCGGTGCGACCAGGGCCGACGTACGCCGGGTGAGGACCGTGGCCAGGACGGGCAGCGCCACTCCGGCGAGCAGCAGGCCCCCGGCGAGCGCCAGCGCGGCGGGACCGGAGACGAGGGCCGTGCCGCCGATCGCGAGGCCGGCCACGACGGTCGCGGCGACCGCCGGAACCAGCACCCGCAGCAGCAGGTCCTGGACCGCCTCCACATCCGAGACGAGCCGGCTGAGCAGGTCGCCGGAGCGTTGCCCGGCGGTGGTGCGCCCGGCCGAGGCCAGGGTGGCGAAGACCCGGGTCCGGACCTCGGTCACCACCCGCAGTGCGGCGTCGTGCCCGGCCAGCCGTTCGGTGTAGCGGAGCAGGCCACGGCTGATGGCCAGGGCCCGGACCGCGACGATCGCGACGGTCAGGGTGTCCAGCGGCGGGCGGCCGGCGGCGCTGATCAGCAGCCAGGTCGCGGTCGCCATCAGGACCAGCCCGGCGAGTTCGGTGCCGGCGGCGAGCAGGCCGGCGCCGACCAGCCGACCCAGGTACGGGCGGCTGAGTCGCCAGATCACACGTTCCGCCCGCAGCGTCCGCGCCGGGCGTGTTGGGCTGTCTCCGGTCCGTCCCGTCATGCCGGCCTGCCTTCCGGAACCAGTCCGGCCGGGGACGTCTGTGGGACCGTGCCGGGTGTCGGTTCCTCGACGACCAGGCCGTTCGTCACCCGCAGGACGCGGTCCACTCCGGCCAGCAGCGTCGGTCGGTGCGCCACCAGCAGGGCGGTACGCCCGACGACAAGTCGACGGGTCGCCGCGAGTACGGCCGCCTCGGAGGCGCTGTCGAGCCGGGCGGTGGGCTCGTCGAGCAGGACGACCGGTGCGTCCCGCAGGAAGGCCCGGGCCAGCGCGACCCGCTGCCGTTCCCCGCTGGAGAGTCCGTGTCCCCGCTCGCCGAGTCGGGTTCGCAGTCCGTCCGGCAGCCGGGCCACCACCTCGTCGAGGGCGGCGGCCCGGACCGCCGCCCGGACTGCTCCGGTGTCGGCGTCCGGCACGCCGAGCCGGATGTTGTCCGCCAGCGAGGTGGCGAACAGATGGGCCCGCTGGGGCACCCAGGCCAGCCGGCGACGCCACTCGTCGAGGTCGAGTGCGGCGAGGTCGACGTCGTCGACGGTGATCCGTCCGCTGGTCGGAGCGACGAAGCCGAGCAGCAGGTGGAGCAGGGTGCTCTTGCCAGCGCCGCTCGGGCCGACGATCGCGACCCGCTCGCCGGGTCGGATGGTCAGCGAGACCTCCCGGAGCGCGGTGGTCCGCTGGTACTCCACGGTGACCGCCTCGAACCGGATCACCCCGACCGACCCCGGCCGGTCGTCGGGCGTCGGCGCCGACGCCGAGCGGCCGTCCGGCGCCGGCGCCACGGTCGGCGCCGGGAGACCGTTCGGGGGCGTCGTCGGCGACGGACCGGGGGACGTACCGGGCGTGTGGGTGGCGCCGTCGGCGTCCGCCGGGTGCAGCAGGGTCAACGCCTCGTCCAGCGCGGTCAGCCCCTCCTGACTGGCGTGGAACTGGCTGCCGGCGGCCCGCAGCGGCAGGAACGCCTCGGGGGCGAGCAGCAGCACCAGCAGCGCGGTGCGCAGGGAGAGTCCGCCGTCGAGCAGCCGCAGGCCGATCGGTACCGCGACCAGCGCCACCGAAAGGGTGGCGACGAGTTCGAGGACCAGCGCGGAGAGGAAGGCCACCCGCAGCGTCCGCATGGTCGCGACCCGGTGCTGGTTGGCCATCCGGCGGACCACCGCCACCTGGGCGCGGGCCCGGCCGAAGACGCGCAGCGTCGGCAGCCCGGTCACCATGTCGAGGAAGTGACCGCCGAGCAGGCTGAGTCGCCGCCACTGCCGTTCCGTCGCGGCCTGTGCCTGCCAGCCGAGCAGAGCGCCGAAGATCGGGATCAACGGCAGGGTCACCGCGATGATCAGGGCGGAGCTCCAGTCGGCGTACGCCAGCTGGGCGAGCACCGCCACCGGCACCGTGACGCCCAGCACCAGCTGCGGCAGGTAACCGGTGAAGTACGCGTCGAGCGCGTCGAGGCCCCGTCCGGCCAGCGTGGCGAGCTGTCCGGCCCGCTGTCCGGCGAGCCAGGCCGGTCCGTGCCGGGTCACGGCGCCGAGCAGGTCGGCCCGGAGTGCCGCCTTCACCGTCGCGGCGAGCCGGGACGCCACCAGGCCCCGCGCCCAGACCAGGGCAGCCCGGCCGGCGATGCTGGCCAGGAAACCGGCCAGGGCGGTCCGGTGCAGCTCTCCTCCGGCGGCCGCCGCCAGCACGGTTGCCAGGGTGCCGGCCTGGACCACGACCAGCGCGGCGGCGGCGACGCCGAGCAGGGCGAGTACGCCGAGCTGCGGTCGGGCCCCGGGAACCCGGTGCAGCAGGCGCGGGTCGAAGGGTCGACGGCTCACCAGTGGACCACCGTCCGTTGTCGGGCCGGCGTCGGAAGCACCACCAGCAGGCCGGTTGGAAGCCGAACAGTACCGGCGGCAGCGGTCCGGTCGGCGGGCTCGGTAGCTCCGGCGCCGCCCGGGACGGATGGGTGGCGATGCCCGTTACTACGAGTCGTAGTAAAGGCTACTACGGCTGCCGGCGCAGGCCGGCGAGCCAGCTCACAGCGGAGGCGGTCGGCCTCGGACCCGGCCCGGTTCAGCGCAGGAAGAGCGAGATCGGCAGGCTGACCAGGATCGTCGCCAGCACCAGCGCGGTCACCCCGGGCAGCCGGTTCACCCGCGGCGTCACCAGCAACCGGCGTACCCGGGCGTCCAGGTGCGTGTCGGCGACGCCGAGCGCGCCGGCCGGGGTGATCCGCGACCCGGCGGTCGCGAACCGCAGCAGCGCGGCGGCGAGCGGCGCGTCCGCGTGCTGGTCCCGGGCCTTGTCGTCGGCCCGCATCTCGACCAGCAGGCCGACCGTCTCGTGCGCGGCCCGCACCCACCGGGCCCAGGGCAGCGCCCGGCACAGCGCGGTGAACGGCAGCAGCACCAGGTCGTGCCGCTCGTCGGCGTGCGCCCGCTCGTGGCTCAGCACGGCGGCCAGCTGCGGCCGATCCAGCAGGCTCAGGGTGCCGGCGCTGACCACCACCTGTGGGCGTACCCCGGGCAGGCAGTAGGCGGCGGCGCTCGGGTGGTCGAGGACCAGCGCGCCGGGCGCGGCCGGATCGTCCCGGGCCACCAGGGTGAGCAGGTCGCGGTGCCGACGCTGGGCGCGCAGCGTGCTGGCGATGCTGCGGGCCGTCGTGCCGAGCAGCACCGCGGCCACCCCGAACCCGACGCCGACCAGGGCCAGCTGAGTCACCCCCAGACCGGGCGGCAGCGGACCGCCGTCGAGCAGGTCGGCGCCGAGCGAGCGCAGCGCCGAGCCGGTGCTCTCCCCGTACGGGGCCAGCCCGACCGAGAGCGGCAGGCCGATCGCGGAGAGCCCGAGGGCCAGCCCGACCGCCTGCCAGCAGATGATCGCGATCCGGGGGCTGTGCCAGGTCCACGCCGCACCGAGCCGACCTGACCCGGTGAGCGCCTGCGCGGCCAGGTAGCAGGCCAGGGCGGTGACCGCGAAATGGGCGACGTACGGCATCGGGGGTCAGCCCCGCCGCTCGGGCGCGGGCGGCCGGTCGACGGTGCCGGTGGCCTCCTCGTCGAGTGCGGCCCGCAGGACCTCGGCCTCGGTGCCGGTCACCGACCGGGCGAACCGGACCAGCGCGGCGTCCCGACTGCCGGCCAGGTCGAGCGCGTCGAGCATCAGCCGGGCGATGTGCGCCTCCCGGCTGGCGGCTGGCCGGTACCGCCAGGCCCGACCCTCCCGCTCCCGCTCCACCATGCCCTTGCCGGCGAGCCGGTCCAGCACCGTCATCACCGTGGTGTACGCCAACTCGCGGTCCCGTAGCGCTTCGGCCACCTCACGCACCGTGACGCCGCCGTCCGTACTCCGGTCCCAGAGCACGTCCATCACCGCACGTTCGAGATCACCGAGTCGTGTCACGACGACAAGTCTACTACCCATCGTCGTACGTCGGTTTCCCTGCCGGGGCGGCCCTTCACGACCCACTGAGCCGGATGTCCGCCTGGTCGCCGACGGCCTCGATGTCCCAGCGCTTCCCGAAGGCGTTGCTGCCGATCAGCAGGATCCGGCCGAGCGGGGCCGGCACCACGGGGTCGAGCCGGACCTGCCCGTCCACCGCGTCGAGCCCGAGCACGGTACGGAGGAACAGCAGCGGTGCCCCGCTGGCCCAGGCCTGCGGGTTGCAGGCGGTCGGATACTGCACCGGTGAGCGTCCCAGGGACCGGTCGTAGCCGGAGAACGCCTCCGGCAGCCGGCCGTTCGAGTGCTTGGCCGCCTCCAGCATCGCCATGACGATCCGGTTGGCCTCCTCCCGGAAGCCGTACCGGGCCAGACCGTGGACGATGATCGAGTTGTCGTGCGGCCAGACCGTGCCCATGTGGTAACCGATCGGGTTGAAGGCCGGGTCGCTGCTGGCCGTGGTGCGGACCCCCCAACCGGAGAAGAGCTGGTCGGACAGGAGCTGGTGGGCCAGGATCCGGGCCCGGTCCGGCGGCACGATCCCGCTCCACAGCAGGTGCCCGAGGTTGGAGGTCAGCGAGTCGATCCGCTGCTTGTCGCCGTCCAGGCCGACCGCGTAGTAGCCGCCCCGGTCGTCGATCCAGAAGTCGCGGTTGAACCGCTCGTACAACGCGCCCGCCTCCGTGCGGAGCCGTTGCGCGAGCGCCGGATCGGCCAGCGGCCCGTCGGCGAGCTCGGCGACCCGCAACTTCGCGTCGTAGCTGTAACCCTGCAGTTCACAGGTGGCGATCGGCAGGTACGGCACGATCCCGTTGGCGAACAGCACCCCGTTCCACGAGTCGCGCCAGCACTGGTTGCCGAGCCCCTGCGGCGAACGGGTGGCGTACTCGACGTAGCCGTCGCCGTCCAGGTCGCCGTACTCGTCGATCCAGCGCAGCGCGGCGTCGAGGTGCTCGCGCAGGGCCACGACCAGCTGGTCGTCGCCGGTCCACCGCCAGTACTCGGAGAGCAGGATCAGCCAGAGCTGGGTGGCGTCGGCGGTGCCGTAGTACCGGCTGTGCGGTTTGAGGCCGAGCTGGGTCAGTTCACCCCGACGCATCTCGTGCATGATCTTGCCCGGTTCCGCGTCCCGGAAGTCGTCCCACTCGGTGGCCTGGTGCGTGGCGAGCATCACCAGCACCCCGTACGCCAGGTCCTGCCAGAAAGCGATCATCTGGTATGCGGTGATCAGCATGTCCCGGCCGAAGATGGTGAGGAACCAGGGCAGCCCGGCCGAGCAGAGCAGCAGTGGATCGTCACCGCGTCCGATCCGCAGCAGCTTCGTCCGGAACTCCGGCTCCTTACGCAGGTCCTTGTAGATCCGCATGGCGACCAGGTCGGAGACCGACCGGTCGTACACGTCCCGCAGCAGTTCGGAACCGTCCCGCAACCGGGGGATCCGGCGACGTACCTCGATCCCGTGGTCCTGCCCCTCGGGCCCGGCCGGCGCGCCGAGGAACACCTCCTCGAACCGGCGCCGGACCGGCGCGGCGTCGAGCGGCCACAGCTCCAGCGGCACCGTGACGTTGCACCGCCACGTCTCGTTCGGCCGCAGTTCGAGGTCCCACACCAGGTCGTCGCCCTCGACCCGGGTGGCCGGCGTGTCGACCCGTACCTCGGCGCAGACCGAGAACCCGCCGTTGGTGTAGCGGAAGGTCAACCCCGAGCCGTCGGCGGCGTGGTCCCGGGTGATCAGTGCCGACCGGTCCCGGACGCTCTCCTTGATCTCGAAGAGGTCGGCGAAGTCGGTGCCGACGGCGAGCCGCAGCCGCACCGGCACCGGTTTCCGTTCGAAGCACTGCAGCACGATGCGTTCGTGCACGTGCTCGCCGATGAACCGGTGCCGGCGGACGCCGACGGTGTTCGCGGCGAGCCCGGGCAGTTCGGCGTTGGCCAGGAAGAAGCTGGCCGAGTAGTCGTGGACCAGGCCGGCGGCCAGGACGAGCAGCGGCGCGTCGTCGAGGGTCAGTTCCCACCGGTTCAGCAGCCGGGTGTCGTGGTGCACCAGGCCGCCGATCGAGCCGGGCGGCACGTCGCCGACCCGGTTGGAGATGAGGAACGACATCCCCTCGAAGATCCCGACCGCGTCCGGCCCGAGGTCCGGCGGCAGGTTACGGACCACCGGGCTGGGGGTCTGGTCGGGCGGGGCGGCCCCCGGCGTCGGGTCCGCCGGGGTGGGCCGGCCCACGGTGTTCGTCACGGCGCCTCCGCTCACCCGGGAACCGTGATCGATCCTAGGTGGGCGAACAACCTGGTTCAGGGAGAAAACCCCCCTTACACCCCCTTGGGGTGCCAGACGGTCTTGGTCTCCAGGAACGCGGTCATCCGGCCGATGCCCGGGTCGGCGGACCAGTCGACCGGACCGGCCGGCGGGCGCAGCACCCGCTTGAGGTTGCCGGCGGCGGCCCGTTCCAGTTCGGTGGCGAACTCCGGGTCGGTCGCCCCGGTCAGGTCGAGGGCGTTCACGTCCATGTGGCCGGCGAGCCAGGGCGCGGTCTCGGCGGGCCGGCCGGTGAGCAGGTTGACCACCCCGCCGGGCAGGTCGGAGGTGGCCAGCACCTCGGCCAGGGTCACCGCCGGCAGCGGCGCGTTCTCGGCGACCAGCACCACCACCGTGTTGCCGGTGACGATCGCCGGGGCCACCACGCTGACCAGCCCGAGCAGCGCCGGCTCGGCCGGGGCGAGCACGCCGACCACCCCGGTCGGCTCGGGGGCGGAGAGGTTGAAGTACGGCCCGGCGACCGGGTTGGCGTTGCCGTGCACCTGAGTGATCTTGTCGGACCAGCCGGCGTACCAGACCCAGCGGTCGATCGCCTCGTCGACCTCGGCCGCCGGCACCCCGAGCCCGACGAACTGGTCCCGCCGCCCCTCCAGCATCTCGGCGACCCGGTAGAGGATCTGACCCCGGTTGTACGCGGTCGTACCCGACCAGCCCTTCACCGCCGCCCGGGCCGCCAGCACGGCGTCCCGGACGTCCTTGCGGGAGGCGAGTGCCACGTTGGTGCCGCCGTCCGTCGAGTCCACCAGATACGACCGCCCCGACTCGCTGCGCGGGAACTTCCCGCCGATGAAGAGCTTGTACGTCTTGCGTACCGCGACCCGCTCAGACATTGAGGTACGCCTCCAGCCCGTGCCGGCCGCCCTCACGGCCGTAACCCGACTCCCGGTAACCGCCGAACGGCGAGGTCGGGTCGAACTTGTTGAAGGTGTTCGCCCAGACCACCCCGGCCCGCAGCCGGTCGGCCGTCCAGAGGATCCGGGAACCCTTCTCGGTCCAGATCCCGGCCGACAGCCCGTACGGCGTGTTGTTCGCCTTCTCCACCGCCTCGGCCGGGGTACGGAAGGTCAGCACCGACAGCACCGGGCCGAAGATCTCCTCCCGGGCGATCCGGTGTGCCTGGCTGACCCCGGTGAAGATGGTCGGGGCGAACCAGAAGCCCTGGTCCGGCAGTTCACACGGCGGGGACCAGCGTTCCGCGCCCTCGGCGCTGCCGCTGGCGGAGAGTTCCCGGATCCGCTCCAGTTGGGCGGCGGAGTTGATCGCCCCGATGTCGGTGTTCTTGTCCAGCGGGTCACCGACCCGCAGTCGGGCCATCCGGCGCTTGAGCGCGGCGAGCACCTCGTCGTACACCGACTCCTGGACCAGCAGCCGGGAGCCGGCGCAGCAGACGTGGCCCTGGTTGAAGAAGATGCCGTTGACGATCCCCTCGACGGCCTGGTCGATCGCCGCGTCGTCGAAGACGATGTTGGCCGCCTTGCCGCCGAGCTCCAGGGTGAGCTTCTTGCGGGTGCCGGCCACCGCCCGGGCGATCTGCCGGCCGACCTCGGTCGAGCCGGTGAACGCCACCTTGTCGACGCCCGGGTGCTCGACCACGGCCCGGCCGGTCTCGCCGGCCCCGGTGACGATGTTGACCACGCCCGGCGGCAGGTCGGCCTGCTGGCAGATCTCGGCGAAGAGCAGTGCGGTCAGCGGGGTGGTCTCGGCCGGCTTCAGCACCACGGTGTTTCCGGTGGCCAGCGCCGGGGCGACCTTCCAGGCCAGCATCAGCAGCGGGAAGTTCCACGGGATGACCTGGCCGGCGACGCCGAGCGGACGCGGGTCGGGGCCGAGGCCGGCGTGGCCGAGTTTGTCCGCCCAGCCTGCGTAGTAGAAGAAGTGGGCCGCGACCAGCGGGATGTCGACGTCCCGGGACTCCCGGATCGGCTTGCCGTTGTCCAGCGACTCCAGCACGGCCAGTTCCCGGGCCCGTTCCTGGATGATCCGGGCGATCCGGAACAGGTACTTCGCCCGGTCCCGGCCCGGCATCCGGCCCCACACCTCGTCGTAGGCGCGCCGGGCGGCCCGGACCGCGCGGTCCACGTCGGCCCGGCCGGCCTCGGTGACCTCGGCCAGCACCTCCTCGGTGGCCGGGTTGACCGACTTGATGGTGCCGCCACCACCGGTCTCGACGTCACGATCCTCGCCGTCGACGAACTCGCCGTTGATGAACAGGCCGTACGACGGCTTGAGGTCCACCACGGCGCGCGACTCCGGCGCGGGGGAGTATTCGAACATCGTCAGTCCAGGGTGAAGTAGTCGGGACCGGAGTAGACGCCGGTGGTCAGCTTGGTGCGCTGCATCAGCAGGTCGTTGAGGAGGCTGGAGGCGCCGAACCGGAACCGGTCGGGGTGCAGCCACTCCTCGCCCGCGGTCTCGTTGACCAGCACCAGGTACTTGATCGCGTCCTTGGTGGTCCGGATGCCGCCGGCCGGCTTGACCCCGACGACCCGGCCGGTGGCGTCCCGGAAGTCGCGGACCGCCTCCAGCATGACCAGGGTGACCGGCAGGGTCGCGGCCACCGGCACCTTGCCGGTCGAGGTCTTGACGAAGTCGGCGCCGGCCAGCATCGCCAGCCAGGAGGCCCGGCGGACGTTGTCGTAGGTGACCAGTTCGCCGGTCTCCAGGATGACCTTGAGGTGGGCGTCCCCGCAGGCCGCCTTGACCGCGACGATCTCGTCGAAGACCTCGCCGTAGCGGCCGGAGAGGAAAGCACCCCGGTTGATCACCATGTCGATCTCGTCGGCGCCGGCGGCCACCGCCGCCCGGGTGTCGGCGAGCCGGATCTCCAGCGGGGCCTGACCGGACGGGAACGCGGTCGCCACGCTGGCCAGGTGCACGCCGCTGCCGGCGAGGACCGGTGCGGCGACCGGGACCATCGTCGGGTAGACGCAGAGCGCGCCGACCGCCGGACACGACGGGTCGGCCGGGTCCGGCCGCAGCGCCTTCGCGGCCAGGCCGCGGACCTTGCCCGGGGTGTCGGCGCCCTCCAGGGTGGTCAGGTCGACCATCCGGATCGCCAGGTCGATCGCCCACGCCTTGGCGGTGGTCTTGATCGAGCGGGTGCCGAGCATCGCCGCCCGTTGCTCCGCGCCGACCTGGTCCACCCCGGGCAGGCCGTGCAGGAAGCTCCGCAGGGTCGCCTCGGAGCGGCCCACCTCGGAAAGGTCGGACCGCGCCGACGCCGTTGTCGCCGTCATGCGGGCAAGCATACGCACCGGCGCGGCGGTGTGATCTTGGCCATATCCGCGGTGCCGGACGAGGGGCCCGCCCCGACCGGCGGGTCCGGCCCCACCCGGTTACTAGTAGGTTGAGCGACCGTGGACGTACTCGTCGTAGACCATCCCGTGGCCCAGACACGGCTGACCGTGATGCGCGATGCCCGGACCGACTCGGCGTCGTTCCGCGCCGCGCTGCACGAACTCACCACCATGCTGGTGTACGAGGCCGCGCGCTCGTTCCCGGTCGAGACCTTCCCGATCGAGACGCCGGTGACCTCGACCCGGGGCATCCGGCTGGCGAACCCGCCGCTGCTGGTCCCGGTGCTCCGGGCCGGGCTCGGGATGGCCGACTCGGCGCTGGCGCTGCTGCCCGAGTCCTCGATGGGTTTTGTCGGGCTGGCCCGCGACGAGCACACCTACGAGCCCCGCGCCTACATGGAGTCGCTGCCGACCGACCTGACCGGCCGGCCGGTGCTGGTCCTGGACCCGATGCTGGCCACCGGAGGGTCGCTGGAGCACTGCTGCCGGCTGCTCGCCGACCGGGGCTGTACCGACATCACCGTGCTCTGCGTACTGGCCGCGCCGACCGGCATCGAGCGGCTGGAGCGTTCCGGTCTGCCGCTGCGGCTGGTCACCGCCGCCATCGACGAGCGGCTCAACGAGAAGATGTTCATCGTGCCCGGCCTCGGCGACGCCGGCGACCGGCAGTTCGGCGGCATGCCCCGGTTCTGAACCGTCGTCGTGGTGGCCGGGCCACTTCCGGTCACCATCGGGACACCGACGGCCGGGACGCATGCACGGCTGGCCCGGACCGGCTACCGTTCCGGGCCATGACAGGTGTTGGGTTGGCCGAGGAGTTGCTGCTGCTCGGCTATGACGACAAATCCGGCAAGGCGACCGGCTCCCGGATCGGACTCGACCTCGGCATGGCCGCCGCCGTCCTGGTCGACCTGGCACTCGCCGGCCGGCTCGCCTTCTCCGACGGTTCGCTGGTGGTCACCGACCCCACCCCGACCGGCGATCCGATCGCCGACGACGTACTCGCCCGGATCGCGGCGGACACCCCGCACACGCCGGCCTCCTGGCTGCAGCGGCTCCGGCACGGGCTGCGCGACCGGATCCTCGGCGACCTCTGCGCCCGGGGTGTGATCAGCGACGTCGACGAGACCCGGCTCGACCACATCCACGTGCACCGCTACCCGGTACTGGACCCGTCCGTCGAGGCGGAGATCCGCGGCCGGCTGGTCGACGCGCTCACCGGGGAGCGGGCCCCGGACGAGCGGACCGCCGCGCTCGCCGCGGTGATGGCGGCGATCCGGGTCGAGCCGAGCCTCGGGCTGACCGGGCCGGCCGCCGAGGACGCCCGCAACCGGCTGCTGGAGATCGCCCGCGGCGCCGGCTTCGCCGACGGCGTCAGCCTGGAGGAGTCGACCATCCGCCCGTCGGTGGCACTGGTCATCGCCGCGCTCTCCCGGGCCATCGAGACCGCGCTCGGCACCCGCGCCTGAACACCGTCGCCGGTGGCCCGGCCCGGGCCACCGGCGACGCCAACGGCCGCGCCTACCAGATGCCGAGCGCCGCCGCCGTCTCGGTGCGCAGCGCCCGTACCGAGGCCGCCGCGCGCTCCCGGGCCGCCGGCAGGTCACCGTCGACGACCGGCTCCACCACCTCCAGGTACGCCTTCAGCTTCGGTTCCGTGCCGGAGGGCCGGATCACCACCCGGGCGTTGGCGGTACGCAGGATCAGCACGTCCGCCTCGGGCGCGAGGTCCTCGACCGAGGTGACCGGCTCGTCCAGCAGCGTGCCCGGGGTTTTGGTCCGGATGTACGTCATCGCGGCCCCGATCTCGCTCAGGTCGTCGACCCGGACCGAGAGCTGGTCGGTCAGGTGCACCCCGAACTCGCCCGCCAACTCGTCCAACCGGTCGGCGACGGTGCGCCCCTGTGCCTTCAGGGTCGCCGCCAGCTCGGCGACGGTCAGCGCGGCGGTGATCCCGTCCTTGTCCCGGACCTGTCCGGGCGCCACGCAGTAGCCGAGCGCCTCCTCGTAGCCGTACGTCAGTTCGGCGTCCCCGGACTCGGCCCGGACGATCCACTTGAACCCGGTGAGGGTCTCGGCGTACGGCACACCGCGCGCCTCGCACACCGCGCCGAGCAGGGACGACGACACGATCGTGGTGGCGTACAGCCCGGCCCGGCCACGCCGGATCAACTGGTCGGCGAGGAGTACGCCCACCTCGTCGCCGTGCAGCATCCGCCAGCCCCGGACCGGGTCCGGGATCGCCACCGCGCACCGGTCGGCGTCCGGGTCGTTGGCGATCGCCAGGTCGGCGTCGATGGTGCGGGCCAGCGCGATCAGCCGGTCCGTCGCGCCTGGCTCCTCCGGGTTGGGGAAGGGGACGGTCGGGAAGTCCGGGTCCGGCTCGGCCTGCTCCGGCACCACCCCGGGCACCCCGAATCCGGCCCGGGCGAAGACCGAGGTGAGCACCGCCGCCCCCACCCCGTGCAGCGGGGTGTAGGCGATGGTCAGGTCCCGGGGCCCGTCCGGGGCGATCACCGCGGCGGCGGCCCGGACGTACCCGGCGGTGACGTCGTCACCGAGCACCTCGCCGCCCGGCCCGAGCGGCACCGCCGCCAGCGGGCCGACGGTGCGGATCGCCTCCTCGATCTCGGCGTCGACCGGCGGCACGATCTGGGCGCCGGCGCCCCGGGCCCCACCGAGTTCCGTGCCGAGGTAGACCTTGTAGCCGTTGTCCTGGGGCGGGTTGTGGCTGGCGGTGACCATCACCCCGGCGACCCCGCCGAGGGCCCGGACCGCGTACGCCAGCACCGGGGTGGGCAGGGGGCGGGGGAGCAGCAGCGCCGGCCGGCCGGCCCCGGTGGCGACCCGGGCGGTCCGTTCGGCGAACGCCTTCGAGCCGTGCCGGGCGTCGTACCCGATGATCAGCGGGCCGGGGGTGTCGCGGGCCGCGAGCCAGCCGACCAGCCCGGCCGCCGCCTGGGTGACGACGGCGAGGTTCATCCCGTTCGGGCCGGCCCGCAGCGGGCCGCGCAGGCCGGCGGTGCCGAAGGTCAGCGGCCCGGCGAACCGGTCGGCCAGCTCGGCCGCGCTCGCCGGCAGCCGGTCGAGCAGCTGCCGTAGGTCGTCGCGGGTGGCCGGGTCGGGATCGTCGTCGATCCAGGCCTGGGTACGGGCGCGGAGGTCGTCCAGCTCGGTGAGTTCAGCCGCCATCCCGACTTGATAGCACGCCGGCCGGCGGGTCGCCGGGACCGACCCCGGGACAGCCCGACACAACCGGCGTGAAACGGGCACGTGGCGGGCCGGGCCGGGCGTGGCGCCCGGGGATACGTCCGCCGGTCACCGCGCCCGGGTTCAGCCCGCGTTGGTCAGCTTGAACGAGCCGACCATCTCGTCGAAGATCCCCTTGCTCTCCTCGAATCGTGCGTCCGGGGTGGTCAGGTAGAACGAGAAGACCTTGCCGTCCGCGACGACTGCCCGCCAGACGCCGTGTCGCTTCTTGTCACCGTCACCGCAGGTGTACTCCAGCTCTGCCGACGGCTCGCCGGCCACCTCCGCCTCGGTCAGTCCGACCTGCTCGTACGGTTTGGCGCAGCTCTGCGAGTTCTGCGACAGGCGGGTGCCGGCGCTCCTGAGGAACGACATTGGCTGGGTGCTGGAACCCGCCTTCTCCACCAGGATCCGAACCCGGCGGCCGGCGTCCTCGGGGTCGGTGTAGTCGACGTAGACGGCGTTCTTCGGCCCGTTCTTCTTCCAGCCCTTCGGCACGTTGATCGCGACGCCGCGTTCGCTGTGCGTCTGGGTGGGGAAGGCGGCGGCGACCGTGTCCGGGGATCCGCCGGCCTGCGGCGGGGTGCCGGTCCCGCCCGGCTCCTCGCCGCCGCCGAGCGAGAGCACCAGGATGCCGAGCAGCAGCACCACGGCGACCCCGCCGGCGGCGGCGAGCTGCAGCTGACGCGGCCAGCCCTTGACGGTCCGCACCAGGTTGCCGCCGGCGCCGCGGGCTCCGGAGGTGACCCGGCCCAGGCCGCCGCCGCTGGCGACGTGCACCGTGCCGGGGCGGTCGGCCGGCCCGGCCATCGCCCCGGTCGGCGTGTCCAGCGGGCCGCGGCTCGGTGAACTGACCCAGCGGCCGGCACCGGCGGCCGGCATCACCCCGGTCGGCGCGTCGGCCGGATTCGGGCCGCTGTTCGGGGAACGGGTCCCGTTGGGGGTCGCGGCGGCGGTGCTGCGGGCGATCCGGTCGGCGAGGGACTCGCCGGGGGCGAGCATGGCCGTGCCGCCGATCTCGGTGCCCGACCGGGGGCGGGGCTGGCCGGGTGTCGGGTCGCCGGGTTGTTGCCCCGGGGCGTCCGGCTGCTGCCACGGCGACCGTTGGGCCGGCACCACCGCGTACGGGTCGGTGACCAGGTGGCCGGCGGCCTTGCTGGCCAGCGGTCCGGCCAGGAGTTCGCGGAGCATCGTCCGGGCGGCGGTGACGTCCAGCCGGCGGGCCGGGTCCTTCTCGAGCAGTCCCATCAGCACCCGGGTCAGCGGGCCGGACCGGGTGGGCGGCGCCGGCGGGTCCTCCACCACGGCGTGCATGGTCTCGATCGGGTCGCCCTTGTCGAACGGGGGCCGGCCCTCCACCGCGGTGTAGAGGGTGACGCCGAGCGAGAAGAGGTCGCTGGGTGGGCCGAAGTCCTGGCCCATCGCCCGCTCCGGCGAGATGAAGTGCGGGGAGCCGAGCACCATGCCGGGGGTGGTCAGCTGGACGTCGGTCGGCATCCGGGCCACGCCGAAGTCGGTGAGCACGCACCGGCCGTCGGAACAGATCAGCACGTTCGCCGGCTTCACGTCCCGGTGCAGTACGCCGCTCGCGTGCGCCACCTCCAGTGCACCGAGCAGGGCGATACCGATCTTGGCGACCGCGCGCTGGGCCAGCGGCCCGTCCTCGATCACCATGTCGGCGAGGCTGCGCGAGTCGAGCAGCTCCATCACGATCCAGGGCCGTCCGGCCTCGGTCACCACGTCGTAGACCTGGACGACGGCGGGGTGTTGCAGGGCCGCGGCGGCCCGGGCTTCGCGCAGGGTGCGCTGGTACATCGCGTCGCGGTCGCTGGGGGCGAGCCCCGCGGGGAGCACGACCTCCTTGACCGCCACGTCGCGGCGCAGCAGCGTGTCGGCGGCACGCCACACCGTGCCCATGCCGCCGTGGCCGACCGCGGCCCGCAGCGAGTATCGGCCACCGATGGTGATGCCGGGTGCCGCGCGTCCGTTCGGGGGATTGACCGGTCCGCCACTCCACGTCGGGATCTGAGTCACAGAAGAGCCACCGAGAGAATTGAGGGGCACAGGACAGAACCCCCCTATATTGCGGGTTCCGACCGCAGAAGGGAAAGACAACCGGCGGAGTATGGCAGAAGTCGACCGTATGTGTTGATCTCTTCACGGACCGCTCGTTTTTTTCACCGGGAGTGCCGGATCACTCACCCGGTTCCCGACCCGGTGTCCGATTCCCCGGTCCGTCGGGCATCTCTCCCGGTTCGCCGGGCGGCCGGCTCCGGTGCCCGGCGGTGCCGGACCGGTCACCGTCGCCCCGCTCACGTGCGCCGTCCCGAAAGCTGGGATCTACCATGCCGGTCATGAGTGAAGGTCGGTTGAGCGAGTCCGGATTCCCGATCAAGGCGGTCTACGGGGCCGCCGACGTACCGGCCGGGCTGGACGAGCGGCTTGGCGCGCCGGGGCGGTTCCCGTACACCCGGGGGGTGTACCCGACGATGTACACGTCGCGGCCGTGGACCATGCGGCAGTACGCCGGCTTCGGGACCGCCACCGAATCCAACGCCCGCTACCACCAGCTGCTCGCCGCCGGCACGATGGGCCTCTCCGTCGCCTTCGACCTGCCCACCCAGATGGGGTACGACTCCGACCACCCGATCGCGCACGGCGAGGTCGGCAAGGTCGGGGTGGCGATCGACTCCATCGAGGACATGCGGACCCTGTTCGCCGGGATCCCGCTGGACAGGGTCTCCACCTCCATGACGATCAACGCGCCCGGTTCGGTGCTGCTGCTGCTCTACCAGCTCGTGGCGGAGGAGTCCGGGGTGGCCGGTACGGCGCTCAACGGCACCATCCAGAACGACATCCTCAAGGAGTACATCGCCCGGGGGACGTACATCTTCCCGCCGAAGCCGTCGCTGCGGCTGGTCGCCGACACCTTCGCGTACTGCCGGGCCGAGGTGCCGAAGTGGAACACCATCTCCATCTCCGGCTACCACATGGCGGAGGCCGGGGCGACCCCGGTGCAGGAGATCGCCTTCACCCTGGCCAACGGGATCGCGTACGTCCGGGCCGCGCTCGCCGCCGGGCTGGCCGTCGACGACTTCGCCCCCCGACTGTCGTTCTTCTTCGTCGCCCGGACCACGCTGCTGGAGGAGGTGGCGAAGTTCCGGGCCGCCCGGCGGATCTGGGCCGCGCTGATGCGCGACGAGTTCGGCGCCCGGGACCCGAAGTCGCTGATGCTGCGCTTCCACACCCAGACCGCCGGGGTGCAGCTGACTGCGCAGCAACCCGAGGTGAACCTGGTCCGGGTCGCGGTGCAGGGCCTCGCGGCGGTGCTCGGCGGCACCCAGTCGCTGCACACCAACAGCTTCGACGAGGCGATCGCGCTGCCGACCGAGAAGGCCGCCCGGCTGGCCCTGCGGACCCAGCAGGTGCTGGCGTACGAGACCGACCTGACCAGCACGGTCGACCCGTTCGCCGGCTCGTACGTGGTCGAGGCGATGACCGACGAGATCGAGACCGGGGTTCGGGAGCTGATGGCCCGGGTCGCCGATTACGGTTCGGCGGTGGAAGCGATCGAGGCGGGCTTCCAGAAGCGGGAGATCGAGACCTCGGCGTACCGGGTGGCGCAGGAGATCGAGTCCGGGGACCGGGTGGTGGTCGGGGTCAACCGGTTCACCGTGGACGAGGAGGAGCCGTACGAGCCGCTCCGGGTCGACCCGGCGATCGAGGCGGCCCAGGTCGAGCGGCTCGCCCGGCTGCGCGCCGAGCGCGACGCGGAGGCGGTGCGGCGGACGTTGGACGAACTGCGTACCGCCGCCTCCGGGACCGGGAACGTGCTCTACCCGATGCGGGAGGCGCTGCGGGCCCGGGCCACCGTCGGCGAGGTGTGCGGGGTGCTGCGCGAGGTCTGGGGCACGTACCGGCCCAGCGACCAGTTCTGACAGGCCGGGGCGGGCGGCACCGACGGGCCCGGGCGACCAGCACCGACGCGGCGGCGGGAATGTTCCGGCGGCATTCGGGGTAAGCCGCCGGAATGGGTCGGGTGGGCACGGTGACGGACATCCTGTCCGTACCGTCTCCGGCCCGGCCTGTCAGGATGCAGATCCCTGTCACCCACACGGTGCCGGTCGGCGATCGTGGTCGCCGGTCTCGGGAAACCGCCCGGATGGTGCGACATTCCGGGCAGGTGACCTGACTCCGGGTCGGGATCGTGACCGGCGATTCCGTCACGCGTTGTAGGAGGTGTGGGACAGATGGCGGCTTCCGAGGGTGGCTTGAGCAGCTACCCGTACGCCGCCGAACGCTCCTACCAGGGATTTCGTGACGCTGTGCTGTCTGATCATCACCAGAACGAGGTTGCGCAGCGTCACCATCGGCGGTTTAGGCTGTCGGAGTCCCATTCCATTCACAGTGATCGAGAATTCGACGTGACAAGTGCAAGTATGTTGGCCGTGCCGCCGCCCGGGGGACCCGGCTCGCCGCTGTCGGAGAGCTTGTCGGGTGAGGTGACCGCGCAGGGCTGCCTCGACCGGTGGCTGGCCGCCCGGGGTGGTCACCTGGTGGCGATCCGTCGACACATCCACGCGCATCCCGAGCTCTCGCACCAGGAGTTCCAGACCGCCGCGCTGGTCGCCCAGGAACTCGCCGCGGTGGGGCTCGAACCACGCCTGCTCGCCGGCGGGAACGGGGTCATCTGTGAGGTCGGGAGCGGGGACCGGGTGATCGCGCTCCGCGCCGATCTGGACGCCCTGCCGCTGCCGGACACCAAGAACGTCCCGTACCGGTCGACGGTGCCCGGGGTGACCCACGCGTGTGGACACGACGTACACACCACGATGCTGCTCGGTGCCGGTCAGGTGCTGGCCCAGCTCGCCGCGAACGACATGCTGACCGGTCGGGTCCGGCTGCTCTTCCAGCCCGCCGAGGAGCACGCGCCGCTGGGCGCACCCCAGATGATCGCCGCCGGGGCGCTGACCGACGCGGAAATGATCTTCGCGTTGCACTGTGCGCCGCACATCCCGACCGGCTACGTCGGGATCCGCCCGGGTCCGATCACGGCCGCCTCGGACCTGGTCGAGGTCCGCCTGCTCGGCCGGGGCGGGCACACCGCCCGGCCGCACCTCACCGCCGACCTGGTGCACGCGCTCGGTCGGGTCGTGGTGGACGCGCCGGCGCTGCTGGCCCGAAGGGTCGACCCGCGGGCCGGGGTGTCGATGGTCTTCGGGGCGGTTCGGGCCGGCGAGGCGCCCAACACCATCCCGATCGAGGGGGTCGCGCGGGCGACCGTCCGGGTACTCAGCCGGGAGACCTGGCGACAGGTGCCGGACCTGGTGACCCAGCTGATCCGGGACGTGGTCGCCGGTACCGGCGTCGAAGTGGAGATCAACTACATCCGTGGCGTGCCACCGGTGATCAACGACCCCACCGCGACCGCCGTCGCCACCGCCGCCGTGGGTGTCGCGCTCGGCCCGGACCGGGTGGTGGAGGCCGAGATCAGCATGGGCGGCGAGGACTTCGCCTTCTACGCCGAGCAGGTGCCGGCCTCGATGCTGCGGCTCGGCACCGGCATCGCCGGAGCCGAGCCGCTCGACATCCACCAGTCCAACTTCGACGTCGACGAGCGGTCGATCGACTGTGGCGTACGTGTGCTGGTGCAGACGGCACTCACCGCGTTGGCCACGCCCGGTCGGTAAGCGGGTACCGGACGGGCTCCGCGGAAACCGGCGGACCGGTCGGTCCCGGGCGCGTCGGCCGCCCGGGTGAACCGATCGGTCAGTAGACCACGGCCCGGGTCGCGTGCAGGCACTCCTCGACGAAGACCGGGGCACCGGCCATCCGTACCCCGGGGCAGAGCGCCCCGGCGGTGATCTCCCGGCGGTTGGCGCAGTGTTTGCAGAGGGTCACCCGGCTGCCGGTGGTGAGCGTGCCGAGCAGTTCCCCCAGCGGCGCGGCGTCGGGTATCTCGATGCCGTCCGTCCGGCCGGGCAGGGCGAACCAGCTGGCGTCGCCGGCGAGCCAGAACGAGACCACGGTCCCGGCGGCGGCGGCTTCGGCGGCGGAGACGAAGGCCAGGGCGCAGCGCTCCGGCGCCTCCCGCATGTCCACCGTCACCTTCACGACCAGCGAACGAGGCATTACCTGAGGGTAGCCATGTCGCGGGGGTACCGGCTCCACTGTGCGGTCCCGTCGACGGGACCGGGTGGCGGCGCCGGGCGCCGGCGGTGCGTCGGCCAGAGAATGATCGTCGATACCGGCAGACCGTCGGTCATCGTCCGATAGCGAAACGTTGTCGCTTTCATCGCCGGACGGGCGCTTGTTGAGCACGCCTCCACTTGGAACACTTTGTCCTCACGGGGATTGCACGGGCTGTTCGCCCGGTTTGTCGAGCCGACCGCCGCTCGGAGGGCCTCCCACATGCCGTCCAGCCACCACACCCGCCAGCCTCCCGGGCCGGTCCGGTGCTGACCGAACCACCACCGTCGTCGCCGGCCGGGGCGGACGTGCTGGCCGACCGGCACCGCGCGATCTCCCGCGCGCTCATCGGGATGGTCCGGACCGGCCTGCCGGCCGCGCCCAACCCGTACGTGGTCCGCTACCTCGCCGAACACGTGGCCGAGGCCGGGATCTGGTCCGAACTGGCCTGCGAACCCGACGTGCTGGACGAGTTGGCCCCGAGCGCGGTCGCCGCCGAGGTGCTGCGTACCGAGTTCGGCCGGGCCGACCTGCCGGCGCAGATAGCTGGTGCGCTGGTCGCCAGCCATCGACTGTCCCTGGTGGAGCCGCCCGAGCGCGGGGTGGTACGCGCGGTGGCGGCGGCCCGCTCGACCGGACAGGCCCCGGCGGTACCGGACGAGGGTCGTGGCCGGTGGCGGCTGCGCTGGTCCCGGCTGCGCCGCGACCCGCTGCACGTGGTGCTCACCGGACACGGCAGGGGGGTACGGGCACTGGCCCCGGTCGGGCTCGCCGACGGTCGTGCCCTGCTCGCCAGCGGCAGTCTCGACGGCACGGTACGGCTGTGGAACCCGATCACCGGTCAGCCGGTCGGGGAACCGCTGGACGGCGCGGGTGGTGCGGTCCTGACCCTGGCCGCCACCCGGCTGGCGGACGGCCGTACCCGGTTGGCCAGCGGTGGCGCCGACGGCACCGTCCGGCTGTGGGACCCGGCCGCCGGACGGCTGACCGGAACACTGCGGGCGCACGGTGGCGCGGTGACCGCGTTGACCCGACTGGCCGGACCGGACGGTCGGGACCGGCTGGTCAGCGGCGGGGAGGACGGGGTCATCCGATTCTGGGACCCGGCCACCGGAGAACCGGTCGGCGCCCCCCGCACGGGGCACCGCGGGCAGGTGCGCGCCCTGACCGTGCTGCCCCGCCCCGACGGCCCGGACCTGCTGCTCAGCGGGAGCACCGACCACACCGTACGGTGGTGGGACCCGGCCGACCCGACGGCCGGCGGCACCGTCCTCGTCGCGGACGCCGGTCCGGTCAGCGCGATCGCCACGTTCGAGGCCGCGGACGGGCGACGGTTGCTCGCCACCGGCAGCATGGACGCCCGGGTCCGGCTCTGGGACACCTCCGCCGGGCCGGAGCCGGTCGGCGTGTTCGCCGGACACACCGGCCCGATCGTCGCGATCGCCGTGGTCCGGCTCGACGACGGCCGGCCGGTGGTGGCCAGCGGCAGCGACGACAACACGGTCTGGCTCTGGGATCCCGCCACCGGTTCGACCTTCGGCGACCCGCTCACCGGGCACACCGACACGGTCAGCGCCGCGGTCTCCGTCGAACTGCCGGACGGCCGGTCCCTGCTGGCCACCGGCAGCGCCGACCACACCCTGCGGCTGTGGGACCTGACCACCGGCCAGCTCGCCAGCCGACCACTGACCAGCCAGCTCCAGACCGTCGGCTCGGTCACCGCCGTCACCTTCGGCAACGGCCGCGCCCTGCTCGCCACCGGCGGCTTCAACGGCCAGGTACGGCTCTGGGAGCCGGCGACCGGCGACCCGATCGGTGGTCCGTTCGTCGGCCACCGGGACTGGGTCCGGGCGCTCGCCGCCGTGCCGCTGCCCGACGGGCGCAACATCGTGGCCAGCGGGAGCTACGACGGGACGCTGCGACTCTGGGACCCGGTCAGCGGCTGCCCCGTCGGCGGGCCGCTGGTCGGCCACTCGAGCTGGGTCACCAGCGTGGCCCCGGTGCCGCTGCCGGACGGGCGTACGTTGCTGGCCAGCGGCAGCGACGACACCACGGTCCGGCTCTGGGACCCGCGTACCGGGGCCCCGCTCGGCGAGCCGCTGCTCGGGCACACCAGCGCGGTGAGCGCCCTGGTGGCGACGGTGACCCCGCAGGGGGAGCCGATCCTGGCCAGCGCCGGGTACGACGCCACCGTCCGGCTCTGGGATCCGGTGACCGGTATGCCGCTGCGGCAACCGCTGGTCGGTCACACCGGCGGGGTGAGCACGCTCGCCGCGTTGTTCCTGCCGCCGGCCCGGACCGTGCTGGTGAGCGGCAGCGACGACCGGACCGTACGGTTGTGGGACCCGGTCAACGGTCAGCCGATCGGTGGGCCGCTGTTCGGGCACACCAGCTGGGTGACCGCGCTGGCGACGGTGCGGGTGCCGGGCGGCCACCCGCTCGTGGTGAGCGGCAGCATCGACGGCAGCGTCCGGCTCTGGGACCCGACCGACGGCCGACAGTTGCACGTACTCTCGCTCGACCTCGACGTCGCGGACCTGACCTCGGTCGGGTTGCGGCTGGTGATCGGCTGTGAGGTCGGCCTGCTGGTGCTGGAACTGGACCCGACCCGGTTGACCCCGGGCCGGGGCGGGAGGAGGTGGGATGCCGGCGCTGGCGCGTGACGTGAGCCGCGACGCGGTGATCGTGGTGCCCGGGATCATGGGCAGCGAACTGGTCGACGCCGACACCGGGCGGGTGCTCTGGGGGCTGACCGACCCGCGCTGGTACGTCTCGGCGTGGGCGTCGGGCCGGGGACTCGCCGCGTTGCGGGTCACCGAGGCGGAACTGGCCGGGACCGGACCGGTCCGGGTACGGGCGACCGGACTGCTGCGTACCCCGGCGTTCGCCCCCGTACTGCGCGGCGTCGAACCCTACCGGGACCTGCTCCGTGGGGTACGCGCCGCCGTCGCACACCCGGACGCGGTCGTCGCGTTCCCGTACGACTGGCGGCTGCCGGTGGCCCGGTCGGCGAGCGCACTGGCCGATGTGGCCTCGGCGCACCTGCGACGGTGGCGCGCCCATCCCGAGGGCCGCCCCGACGCCCGACTGGTGATCGTCGCGCACTCCATGGGCGGGCTGGTCGCCCGGTACTTCACCTCGGTGCTGGGCGGCGCGGACCTGGTCCGGGCGATGGTGACCCTCGGTACGCCGTTCTTCGGCGCGGCGAAGGCCGTGCAACTGCTCGCCGCCGGCCGGGGTGGGCCGCTGCCGCTGCCCCGCCAGCGGCTCCGCGAACTCGCGGTCACCCTTCCCGGCGTGTACGACCTGCTGCCGACGTACCGGTGTGTGGACGAGGGCACGGGCAGCCGGCTCCTCGGGCCGGCGGACATCGCGGCGATCGGCGCCGACGTGACCCTGGCGGAGCAGGCGGCCCTGACGGCCGGCAAACTCGCCGGGGTGTCGGAGGGGCCGGAACTGCACGCCGTGGTCGGGGTGGGCCAGCCGACGGTGCAGAGCCTGCGGATCCGGTCCGGGGTGGTCGAACCCTGCCACCACACCTGCGAGCCGGACGGCGCCGGCGGCCTGTACCGGGTGGACCGGATGGGCGACTCGACGGTCTACCGGGACGCCGCCGGCGGGCCGGGCAGCCGGCCCGCCTACCTGCCGCAGAGCCACGCGACCCTGGCCCGGTCCCAGGAGGCCGTCGCACATGTCCGGTCGGTGATCACCCAGCGCCCGCTCGGCCCGCCGTTGGGCGTACCGCCGGAGGAGGCGGTCGGGGTCGACCTGCCCGACGTCGTGGTCGCCGGCGAGCCGTTCCCGGTCACCGTACTCGCGGAGGACCCGGCGGCGGTCTCCTGCCGGGTCGTGGACGTCACCACCGAGGAGATCGAGGCGCTGCCCCGGCTGGCGGTCCGGGACGGTGCTCTGGCCGCCGTGCTCGCGCTGCCCCGGCCCGGTCTGTACCGGGTCGAGGCCGCCGGCGGCAGCTTCTCGCCGGTCGCCCAGCTGATGCTGGTGCTGCCGCCCGCGGGGACCGGGGACGGGTTGGCATGAGCGCGGGGCGCGAGGAGACGGCATGAGCAGTGCGGACGAACCGGTCGGGACGCGGGACGACGGATCCGGGACGTTCGCCGTCCTGCCCTTCGGGTTCAGCCGGTACCAGCACCACCGGGACCTGCCGGAGGTGCCCGAGGAGATCGACCGGATCACCACCGTCCTGGCCGGGCTCGGCGGCGTGTCCCGACCGTGGCTGCTCGCCCCGGCCGCCCGCGACCTCTCCCGGGTCGTGGACCGGTTGGCGGACTGGGCCGCCGAGCAGAATCCCGGCAACTCGGTCCTGCTCTGGCTCGGGCACGGTCAGGCGGTGGGGAACGAGGCGTGGCTGGCGGTGCAGGACACCCGCAAGCCGATGCGGGGGACCGGCCTGCATCCCCCGACGCTGGCCGAGCACCTGGTCAACCAGTGGCGACGCCGCGCGCAGGTGCCGGGGGCCTGGACGCTGGTGGTCGTCGAGGCCTGCGGCGCCGACACCTTCGTCCGCCTGCTCGGCGCGACCCTGCTGGAACAGGAGCGGACCGCCGTTCCGGAACGCCTCGCCATCGTCGGGGCGGGTGGCGCCGGAACCAACTACCTGGGGGAGTTCGGCCAGGCACTGGCGGCCACGGTGAACTCCTTCACCGACAACGACCGGGAGGTCCGGCTCAAGGACCTGGTCGCCCGGCTCGACGACCGGATCTCACCGGGCCGGGTGATGACCTTCGGCCTGCACGACGCGACGCCGCTGCGGATCGCCCGGGTACTGCCGGACGCGATATCGGCCCCGCTGGACATCTACGCCGAACTCCGGAGCTTCCTCCAGGAGTTGCCGGCCGACCTGCGCAGTCACTTCGTGGCCAAGGCGCAGGGCGCCGAGCAGGGCGAACTCGCCTGGTACTTCGTCGGCCGCCGGGCCGAGCGGGCGGTGATCGCCGGGTGGCTGCGGCAGCGTACGTCCGGAATGCTGGTTGTCACCGGACGGGCCGGGGCCGGCAAGTCGGCCCTGCTCGGCAACGTCCTGGTGCACACCAACCCGCGGCTGCGTGACCTGTTCCAGCGGGTCGGCCGGTTCGAGACCCGTGGGGAGGAGCAGCCGCCGGAGGACGCCTTCGACGCGGTCGTGCACCTGACCGGGCTCACCACGGCGGACCTGGTGGCCCGGATCGCCGAGGCGGCCAGGGTCGAGATGCCACTGACGAAGCCCGGCGCCGAGGTGGACTGGCTACTCAACCAACTGTCCCGGCAGACGTTCACCCTCCTGGTCGACGCGTTGGACGAGGCCCAGGATCCGGCGACGGTGGCGAGTTCGGTGCTGCGGCGGATCGCCGGGCTGCCGCGCTGCCGGGTCGTGGTGGGCACCCGCGCCTCGACCACCGAGGGGCCGGACCACCCGGACACCACCGCCGAGGACCTGCTCGACGCGCTCGGCCGGTCGGCGAAGACCGAGACGGTGGTGGTCGGCCGGGACCCGGACGCGATCGCGACGTACGTCCGGCAGCGGCTCACCGCCGCGCTCGGCACCGCCGGTACGGACTTCGCCGACCCGTTGGTCGACTCGGTCGCGAAGGAGATCGGCGACCGGGACCGGGAGTTCCTCTACGCCCGGCTGGCGGTGCACGAGATCCTGGCCCGTCCACACCTGCTGGAACCGGCCCACGCCACGGAACTCGCCGACCTGCTCGGCCGGGACCACCGGACCCTGTTCGGTGCGGCGGTCACCCGGCTCGCCGAGGTCGCGGAGATCAACGACCCGCTGCTGGAGGCGCTCGCCATGGCCCGGGGGCGGGGTCTGCCCCGGGCCGACCGGATCTGGGCCGTGACCGCCACCGCGCTCGCCGGCGGCGCGCTGGTCGGGGAGAGCGACATCGACCGGCTGTTGGAGTCGGCGGCGCCGTACATCACGTTGGACGCCGAGGACGGGCAGAGCGTCTACCGGCTGGCCCACCGCACGTTCCAGGAGTTCTTCGAGGCCCGGGCCAGGGAGACCGCATCGGGAGGTTGACGACGAGGGTCGCCGCTCCTCCGACGCCGGACCGGCCACCGCCCGCCACGCCGTTCCACGGCTGTCGGGAATTCGTCGACTTGATTGCCGTCAAGGCTGATGCATGCCGGTTGGCGGAACCTTATCATGCAGGAAACCGGCCTCCGGCCAGGTGGGTTTTGCGGCGAACAGTCGGTTTCACATCCACGGTCTCCGGGAGGAGAGTCATGCAACTGATCGGTCTTCTGGGCGGAATGAGCTGGCAATCTTCGGCGGAATATTATCGCCTTTTGAACGAGCTCGTCCAGGACAGGCAGGAAGGGCTCCACTCGGCGCGCTGCCTGCTGTATTCCGTCGACTTCGCCTCCATCGAGGCCATGCAGATGGAAGGCAGATGGGACGACGCGGCGGAAGCGCTCGCCGCCGCGGCGAAGGTGCTCGAGGACGCCGGCGCCGACTTCATCGTGCTCTGCACGAATACGATGCACAAGGTCGCGGACCAGATCCAGGCGGCGATCGGCGTACCGCTGCTGCATCTCGCCGACACGACGGCCACGGTGGTCAAGGAACACCGCGTCCGCCGGGTCGGACTGCTCGGCACCCGGTTCACCATGACGCAGGAGTTCTACCGGGACCGGCTCGCCTCCCACGGGCTGGAGGTCCTGGTGCCGGAGGAGGACGACCGGCAGGTCGTGCACGAGATCATCTACAACGAACTCTGCCAGGGGATCGTGCGTCCCGAATCCCGGGCCCGGTACCGGGAGATAATCCGGCGACTCGTCGACGCGGGCGCCGAGGGGATCATCTACGGCTGCACCGAGATCGAGTTGTTGGTCGACCAGACGGACAGCAGCGTTCCGGTCTTTCCCACCACCCGGCTGCACTGCGAGGCGGCGGCGGACCGGGCGATGGGCGCCGGACGGGTCCGCCGACCCCGGTTGCCCTAGCCGGCGACCCTCGGGGCCGGACGCTAATTGAATTGTCCGGTCGACGGTTCTGGTGTGTTCGGTTCTGTGTGTATCCGTTCGGCCCGACGCGGCGACGCGGCGCCGTCGTCGGACCGATGAGACAATTGAGTAACTTCATTCTGTGTTGTACTCTGTGCCAATGTCGGCGGATCATTTTCGTACCCCTCTTATCCGCTTAGCAGAGGACATCTTCGTCAAGTGCGACTTTCTCCACCCCGGCCGTAGCCACAAGGCCCGGGTCGCCCGCGCCCTGATCGACGACGCGGAAGCCCGGCACGGACTTTCCACCGGACAGGGCCGGGTGCTGCTGGAGCGCACCGGCGGCAACCTCGGCGTCGCCCTGGCCATCGAGGCCTATTCCCGCGGATACCCGCTGACCCTGGTCACCGATCCGCAGTCGTCGCCGGTCAAGCGGGGGCTGGCCGCCGCCCTGGGTGCCACCGTCATCAACCGCGGCGTCGCCTACCCGCAGGCCCGCGACAACGGCGAGGTCGTCGCCGAACTGCTCGCCGAGCCGGGCACCCCCTTCCACTACCTGAACCAGTTCGCCAACCCGGCGAACCCCAGGGTGCACGAGGAGGTGACCGGTCCGGAGATCCTGGCCGACCTCGTGACCTCCGGCTGCACCCGGGACAGCACGGTGGTACTGGTCACCGGCCTCGGCACCGGAGCCAGCATGCGGGGCATCAGCACCGCGCTCCGGACCTGGTTCACCCGGGTCGTCACGGTCGCGGTCGAACCCCCCGGCTGCGACCTGCGGGCCGGCAGGTACGACGACCACGAGGCGTACGGCATCGCCGTCGGCGAGCCCGCCCCCTTCATGCCGATCGAACTGGTCGACGCCGTGGTGCCGGTCACGTCGGCCCAGATCGCAGCCGCCCGGGACCGCCTGCTCCGGGAACGGGGACTGCTGGTCGGCCCGAGCAGCGCGGCGAACATGGCCGCGCTCCCGTCGGCCCGCGCGCATCCCGCGGGTCCCGACGAGCCACGGATCTTCGTCACGCTGCTGTTCGACCGGGGGGAGGACTACCTGTGAGCGGGGACCAGATCCTCGACGACCTCCGGTCCGACATCGGGGCGCTGCTGTCCGACGCGCTCGACCGACCGGTCGGCGGGCCCACCGCCGGGCTGTGCGACCAGGTCGTCCGGGAGTGCTGGGCCGACCTGTCCGCGCTGGCCGACCGGGACGCCGCCGCCGGCGGCGATCCGGCGTACGCCTACCGCAGCTACGCCAGCTTCCGGTCGGTCCTCGTCCACCGGGTGGCCCACCGGCTGCTGGACCTGCCGGACCCCGACGACGCACTGCGGACCGCCGCCCGGCGACTCTCCGAGGAGGCGAAGGTACGGACCGGCGTGGAGATCCACCCGGCGGCGGAGATCGGCCGGCGGTTTGTGATCGACCACGGGTACGGAACCGTGATCGGCGAGCAGACCCGGCTCGGCGACGACTGTTACCTGCTGCAGGGGGTGACGCTCGGCGGCACCTCGATCGGACACTCCAGCGCGTACGGGCAGTCCCGTCGACACCCGTGGATCGGGGACCGGGTCGAGATCGGCGGCGGCGTGTCGGTGTTCGGGCCGGTCACCATCGGAGACGACTGCCGGCTGGAGGCCGGGGTACGGGTCACCTTCGACGTGCCGGCCGGAGCGCGGGTCCGGCTCGTCTCGGTGAGTCAGGTCTCGCTGGCCCCGGCGCGGCGGGTCGAGGTCCACTCGGTGTCGCCCGTCCCGGACGGTTTGCTGGTCACCGGCGCGGGACTGCGGAACCTGACCCCGGCGCTGCTCAACGACGACCGCACCGTCGCGTCCTACCTGCCGGTGCTGCACGCGGACGAGCAGTCCATCCGGTGCGGGGTACCCACGGTCCGGGCGGCCCGGGCCCGGCTGCTCGGGCTCTTCGAGGAGGCGACCCTGGCCCTCTGCATCGGCGGCGCCAGCGCGCTGCGCGACCTGTGACCGCCGGGACGTCGCGTCCTCCGGGTCCGGGCCGAGTGCTCCGTACCGCCCCGGACGACGTACTGCGGCAGCGGACCGGGATCAAGTGGTCGAGGGTGTCACCCGGCGAGTTGCCCGCCGACATCGCCGAACTCGACTTCGAGGTCGCCGAGCCGGTCCGAACGGCACTACGCCGGGCCGTCGAACTCCACGACTACGGCTACCCCGACTTCGACCAGGGCACGCCGGTGGCGCTCCAGGAACTCTTCGCCACCCGGATGCACGACCGGTACGGCGCGACGGTGGCGCCGGAACGGGTCGAACTCTCCGCGCAGATCACCCAGGCGCTCTGCGCCGTCGTCCTGACCCTCACCCGGCCCGGTGACGGGGTACTCGTGCACACCCCGACGTACCCGCCGTTCCTGGCGGCGATCAGCCAGCTCGGGCGGCGTCCGGTCACCGTACCGGTGCGGGACGTCGAGGACGCGGAGCAGCTCACCGAACTGCTGCCGCCGTCGGTCGGGCCGATCCGGCTGATCGTGCTCTGTCATCCGCACAACCCGACCGGGCACGTCTTCAACCGGACGACGCTCGCCGCGTTGGCCGAGTTCACGGTGGCCCGGGACGCGGTGGTGTTCAGCGACGAGATCTACCAGGATCTTGTCGACGACCCGGCGACGTACCAGCCTGTTGCGACGGTACCCGGGCTGGCGGACCGGACCGTCACCTTCACGTCGGCCGCGAAGAGCTTCAACGTGCCCGGGCTACGCTGCGCGGTCGGCTACTTCGGCGGTTCCGGCATCCACCGGCGGTACACGGCGCTGCCCTGGCACCTGCGGGACGGGGCCGGCATCCTCGGGGTCGCCGCCACCCTCGCGGCCTGGCGGTACGGCGACGCGTGGCTGGAGGACCTGCGACGTACCCTGCGGGACAACCAGGCCCTGCTGGTCGAGCGGCTGGCCCGGCTGCCCGGCGTGGCCTGGACGCCACCGTCGGCGGGTTACCTCGGCTGGCTGGACCTGACGACCTCGTCGGTCGCCGCCGACCCGCGCGCCATCCTGCGCCGGCGGGCCGGGATCCTGCTGCAGGCCGGGGCGGCCTTCGGTGCCGCCTTCACCGGGTACGCCCGGCTCAACTTCGGCACCGACCGGGACCGGCTGGTGCGGATCCTCGACCGCCTGTCCGAGGCCCTCCGGTAGTAGGCGGTACGCGGCACGGAAAGGTGAACCATGTTCCCGACCCTGGACCGCCTCGACGAGACACTGGCCGGCCGTACGTCGCTCCGGCTTCGGTTGGTCTGCCCGTCCCAGGAGTTCAGCCCGGCCGAGATGGCGCACGGCGTCGGCCGCTGGTACTCCGGGGTACGCGGCCTGTGGGAGATCTACGGGCTGGTGGCGCAACCAGATCTGGTGGTGGTGATGCTGCAGGCGCCGGCACTACCGCCGGAGGTGCTCGACCACCTGCTCGGCCTGCCCCGGCCCGCTCCGGCCACGCCGGACGACGCCCGCCGCCTGCCGGCTCCGGCCACGCCGGACGATGCGGCCAGCCGGCTGGCGATGGTCGAGCCGGGCGACGCCCGCCGCCGGCTGGCGATGGTCGAGCTGGACGACGAGTCCGCCCGACATCTCAGCGAGAAGTTCCTGGCCCGGCCGGCCGTGCTGGCCCGGCTCCGGCAGACCGTGCGGCGGGCCCGGGAGCATGGGCACCGGGTCGAGGGGCTGGCCGGGTTCGCCTCCAGCCGGAGGATGGCCCGGCTCGCCGACACGCTCGGCGTCCCGCTACTGGAGACGCCGCCGGAGACGCTGCGCTGGGGTGGCAAGGCGGCGGGCCGTCGGCTCTTCCGGGACGTCGGCGTGCCGCACCTGCCCGGCGGCTACCGGCCGGTGCGTCGGGTTGACGGACTCGTCGAGGAACTGCGCCGGTTGACCGCCCGGCACGGGCCGGGGCCCTGGCTGCTCAAGGTCGACGCGGGCTTCGGTTCCGGACACGGCAACGCGATGCTGACCGTCGGGCGGCCCGACCCGGCGCGGCTGCGGGCGGCCCTGTCCGACGGGCTGCGGCCGGCCAGCGCTGCCGTCTCCGCCGAGGAGTTCCGCCGGCACGTCGAGGTTGTCGGTGCCGTGGTCGAACGGCTCGCCGTCGCCCCCGCCGGGGCGACGCTGCGCTTCCCGAGCGCTTCGCTGGAGATGACCACCGGGGACGACCAGCCGGTGGTCGCGCGGATCATCGGCACCCACGACCAGGTGATCGACGCCGACCACTCGTTCGTCGGGGCGACCCAACCCGCCGCCGCGGCCTACCGGGAGGCACTGGTCCGGTACGCGGACACGATCGGCCGGGAACTCGCCCGCCACGGCGTACGCGGACACGTCGGGATCGACTTCCTCGCGATCGGGGCCGGTCCGGATCCCGCCGACTGGCAGCTGTACGCGTTGGAGATCAACCTCCGGCAGACGGGTACGACCGCCGCGAACCGGACCGCTCTGCTGCTCACCGGGGCACGGTGCCGGGCGGGGCGACTGGTCACCCCCGCCGGCGACGACCTCTGCTACGCCACCACCGACGGACTGATCCGGAAGGCGTACCAGCAGATCACCCCGGCCCGACTCGTCGCGGCACTGCGGGCCGACCCACGGCTGCGGTTCGACCCGGAGAGCGGACACGGCGTCGTACCGCACCTGTGGACGACCCTGACCCGGTTCGGCAAGGTCGGGGCGACCGTGCTCGGCGGCTCGGTGGCCGACTGCCGCGCCCGGCTGGCCGAGTTCGAGCGGTTGCTCGACCGGCTCAGCCGGGAGCGGGTCCGGGCCCGCCGCGCGCCGGACGGTAACCGGAGCTGACCGTCCGGCGGCGGGTCGGCGCCCCCGGGGTCGTCCGCCGAGCGCCCGGCGCCCGGCGCCCGGCGTCCGGCGTCCGGCGCCCGGACGTCCGCTCAGACAGCCGGGTTACGAGCCGCCGGTACGGAGGCCGACGGCTGCTCCACCGGCCCGGCGGGGGCGACCGGCCGGGCCCGCCGGCGACGCAGCCGCCGGACCAGCCACACCACGCCGACCACCGGCAGGCCGAGCGCGACGAGCCAGGGCAGCAGCGCGCCGAGCACGGTCAGCAGGACCTGTAGCGAGACGACAAACGCCTGCCAGCCGCCCTTCAGCCCGGCCAGGAAACCGGTCGCCGGTTCCTCGTCGTGGTCGTCCCGGGTGTCCGGTCCGAGCAGGACGGCGGTGATCGTGGAGAGCGCGGTCAGGTCGGCCAGTCGCCGCTTCTTCGCCTCCAGCGAGGCGAGGTCCGCCTCCCGCCGGGCCAGCTCACTCTCCAGCATCACCAGGTCGGAGAGGGACTTCGCCTGCGCCAACAGCCGTCGGCCGCTCTCCACCCGGGCCTGCTGGGTGGCGATCCGGGCGTCCAGGTCCAGCGTCTCCTCGGTGACGTCGTCCGTCTTGACGTCCCGGCGTAGCGGCTCACCGAGCCCGGCGAGCGCGTCGACCACGGAGGCGAACCGGTCGGCCGGCACCCGCAGCTGCAGCGTCGCCTCGGCACCGGACCGGTCACTGCTGCGGGTGTCGCCACCGAGGAACCCGCCGGCACCGGCCGCGATGCCGACCGCCTCGGCCGCCGCCGCGTCGACGTCGTCGACCCGTACCGTGATCGACCCGGTGTAGACGATGGCCCGCTGGTTGACCGCCAGCTCCGGGGCGGCCGGGTCAGCCGGGTCCCGGGCCGGCTGTCCGGGTTCGGCCTGCGCCGGCCCGGCACCGCCCTCCGCCGGTTCCGCCGCACCGGGCTGGCCCGCCAGGTTCTCCCTGCCGGCCGAGTCGGCGGCCGTGCCGCTGGCGTGGTCGCCACCGTCCGCGCCGCACCCGGCCAGCGCGAGGGTGGCGGTGACCGTCACCGCACCCACCAGTACGGCCAGCCGTCGGCCCCGCCCACTCCGTCGTCCGCTCATCTCCCCGCTCCGTCCCTCTGGTCCCACCTCGAAGTGATCCGTCAGACGTGCGGCGAAGTGGTGTCGGTTCCGGCAGACTGCCCAAGGGACATCACGATTCGGCGACCGAGGAGTCTCGATGCGACTGACCAAGTACGGCCACTCCTGCGTCCGGATGGAGGAGGACGGCGCGGTCCTGGTCATCGATCCGGGCACCCTGACCGACCGGGCCGCCCTGGACGGCGTGGACGCCGTGCTGATCACCCACGAGCACGCCGACCACCTCGACGTCGACGCGCTCGCCGAGACGCTCGGCAGACGTCCGTCGGTGACCGTCCACACCCACCCCGAGGTGGCGATCAGGCTGGACGCCCTGGACGGGGTGGTGCACACCGTCCGGTCCGGGGACACCTTCGAGGCCGCCGGGTTCAGGATCCGGGCGTACGGCGGTTGGCACGCGGAGATCCATCCGGACATTCCCCGGGTGGTGAACCTCGGATTCCTGGTCAACGACTCGGTGTACCACCCGGGCGACTCGTTCGACGTACCGGAGGGGGCGCAGGTGGAGACGCTGTTCGTACCGATCTCCGGCCCCTGGCTGAAGCTCTCCGAGTCGGTGGACTTCGTCCGGGCGGTCGGCCCGCGCCGGGCGTACGCCCTGCACGACGGGCTGCTCGGCCCCGCCGGGCTGAACGTCTACGACACCAACCTGAGCCGGCTGGCGAACTGCGAGTACGCCCGCCTGGAGCCCGGGACCAGCGTCCACTGAGCGCGTCGACACGATGGCCGGAGTGTCCCGGGAACTCGTCGACCGGCTCTACACGGCGCCGCCGGACGGTTTTGTCGCCGCCCGGGCCGAGGCGGTCGCCGCCGCCCGGGCCGCCGGGGACGTCGCCGCCGCCCGGGAGATCGGCAGACTCCGTAAGCCGACCGTCGCCGCCTGGCTGGTCAACCTGCTCGCGGCGCGTCGTCCCGAGTTGATGGCCGAACTGGTCGAACTGTCGGCCGGGCTGCGTGCCGCCCAACGGGAGCTGCGCGGGCCACGGCTGCGGGAACTCTCCGCGCAGCGGCGCCGGATCGTCTCCACGCTCGTCGGGCAGGCGCGGGCCCTGGCTGTGGTGGCGGATTCCCGGCTGGCCGCCGGCAAACTGCCGCTGGCCGAGGTGGAGACGACGCTCAACGCCGCACTCGCCGATCCGGAGGTCGCCGAGCAGGTCAGGTCCGGTCGGCTGGTCCGGGCGGCCAGCTATGCGGGCTTCGGTGAGGTGCCCCGCCCGCAGCTGCGGCTGATCGTCGGAGGGCCGGATGAGGTCGAGCCGGCCGGCGCGAGGCCGGAGGAGCCCGGGGCGGGGACCGAGAAGGCCGGGCCGCCGGCCGACGACACCGGCGCGGCCCGAGCAGCGGCGCAGCCGTCCCGAGCAGCGGCGCAGGCGGCCCGGGCAGCGGAGCAGGCCGACGCGGCCCGGGTGGAGGCGGCGGCTGCCCGGGCCGAGGCCGCCCGCAGCCGCCGACGTGGGGCCCTCGACCGGGCGTTGACGCAGGCGCGTACCCGGCAGGAGCGGGCCGAGGCGGAGCTGGCCCGGACGGTCGAGGCCGAGCGGGCCGGCGCCGCGGCCCTGACCGAACTGGAAACCGCGCTGGCCGAGCTGCAGAAGCGGCGGGTCGCCGCCGAGCGGGCGCTGGGCGAGGCCAGAGCGGCCCGGAAGGCCGCCGAACGGGGCGCGATCGCCGCCCGGCGGCAGGTCGGCGAGGTACAGGCCGCCGTCGAGGCGCTGGCCGCCGAAGACACGCCTTCCGGAAAATCGGGCAGGACTCCCGGAAAGTCGGTACGCGAGGCACACTCAAGCGGTTGACGCGGGCGGTACGTCCGCGCCCCCCGGACCGGAAGGCGGTGTCGTTGACCCCCGAGCAGGCCGCCACGGCGGCCAGGCCGAGCGTGCTGAGGTTGGGCGGTGCGTTCATCGAATGCCCACGCACGCTGCGCCAGGCACGCCGGCTCGGCATCTCCGGCTGGGCGTTCTTCGTGACCGGGCGGGGTGCGGTGCTCGGCGACGTACGGGCCGAGACGGTCGCCGCCGCCATCGGGATCGTCGCGCCGGACGCCGTCGCCGACGGCTGGGACAGCGCCGCCGAGGTGGCGAAGCCGAGCGAGGTGGCAGAGGTCAGCCGGGCCGAGTGCTGCCGCTGGGGAATCGACTACCTGGCCGGGCTGCCACAGGTGGGACGGTTGGTCGAACTCCTGACCCCGGTGGTGGCGGCCGCGGACGCGGCCGGGATGCCGCTCTTCGCGGCCTGGCGGGGCCTGCCGGTGCCGGCCGACGCCGCGCCGGCCGCCCGGGCGGCGGTGCTGCTGCACCTGCTCTACGAGTTCTACTCCGGGGCGGCCCTGATGGCGGTCCGGGCCGCCGGGATGACCCCGGTGGAGATCATCCTGGCCGGCCCAGAGGGCGAGTCGGGCGCGGTCGCGTACGGCTGGTCGCCGCCGTACCCACCGGTGGGCCCGCTGGTACGACGGCGACTGTGGGTGGAGTCGGTGACCGACCGGATCGTCTCGCCCGCCTTCGGCCTGCTCGACCCCGCCGAACGGGGTGAACTCGTCAACCTGCTCGGCGGGGCGCTGAGCGCGGTACGGATGTCTCCGTCCAGGCCGGACTGAGCGCGGTACGGATTCCCCAGGCCAAACTGAGCACGGTACGGATGCCCCCGGCCAGGCCGGACCGAGCGCGGCGCCGTACCGGCGCGGTCAGCTCCAGCGGAACAGCCGGGCGGCCAGGGCGCCGAACCCGACCGTGCAGCCGACGAGCACTACCAGGTGCAACGGCCGCGGCCAGTCCCCGGCCCAGGCGTCCTGCAGCGCCTGCGAGGCGGCACCGAGCGGGACGAAGTCGGCGACCCGGCGGACCGCCTCCGGCATCAGCGGGCCCGGCGTCCAGACCCCCGCCGCGAAGAGCATCGGGTAGTAGACCAGGCTGCCGATCCCGACCGCCGCCCGGCTGGTGGGCGTGAACGCGGCGAGGAGCAGCGCCAACGTCACCATCGAGGCGGCGCCGAGGAGGAAGGCGAGCAGCAGCCCGGCGAGGTGTGGACGGGCGGTCACCCCGAGCAGCACCCGGGCCGCGAGCAGGGCCGCCACGGACCCGACGAGCAGGGCGACGATGTTGACCACGAGCTGGGCCACCAGCAGCCGGATCGGCGGGACCGGCGTGGTGGAGAGCCGGCGGAGCACCCCCTTCTCCCGGTCGGCGGCGAGCGCGTTGAGGAAGTTGACCAGAGCGACCGTGCCGATCGCCAGGGCCAGCACGATCGGCAGGTAGACCGCGATCGGCAGCCGGCCGCCCACGTCGGCGTTCGGCTCCCGGAAGCCCGGCATGGCGAAGCCGAGCACCAGGACCAGGACGGTGGGGAAGGCGACGCCGAAGAAGGCGCCGAGCGGCTCCCGGACGAACAGCTTCGCCTCGGTGACGATCAGCTTCCGGGTACTGCGGACCGCGACCCGGTGCGGTGCCGCCCCGGCTCGGGGGGTGGTGACCCGGGTACCGGTACGGCTCATCGGGATTCTCCTTCCCCGGACCGCGGACCGGTGGTCAGGGCGAGGACCGCGTCCTCCAACGTCGGCCGTTCGACTCCGGGCACCTCGGCCCCGGCGACCAGGTTCGCCGGGGTGTCGATGGCCACCACCTCGCCGGCCCGGACCACCGCCAGCCGGTCACAGAGCCGTTCGGCCTCGTCCATGAAGTGCGTGACCAGCACCACCGTCACCCCCCGGTCCCGGACGTCCCGGATGAGCTGCCAGGTGTCCCGGCGGGCCTGCGGGTCCAGGCCGGTGGTCAGCTCGTCGAGGACCGCGATCCGGGGACTGCCGACCAGCGCCAGCGCGATCGAGAGCCGCTGCTTCTGGCCGCCGGAGAGCCTGCCGAACACCGTGTTGCGCTTCTCGGCGAGGCCCACCTCCTCCAGCAGCGTCCGCCAGTCGGCCGGCTCGGCGTAGAAGGAGCTGTAGAGGTCGAGCGCCTCCCACACCTTCAGCCGGTCGGGCAACTGGCTCTCCTGCAGCTGTACGCCGACCTGGCGACGCAGCTCGGCGCCGGACCGGGCCGGGTCGAGGCCGAGCACCCTGATCGTGCCGCCGTCCGGCCGGCGCAGCCCGGTCAGACACTCCACACTTGTGGTCTTGCCGGAACCGTTCGGCCCGACGATGCCGAAGATCTCCCCGGCCTCCACGCTGAACGACACGTCGCGGACGGCGACCTGGCCGCCGTACCGCTTCCGTAGGCCGTTGACTTCGATGACTGTCATGCCGTCGACGCTAGGGAGTGGGGCGGTGGACGGTAATGTGTCCAGCCGCCCGGTCGGGGTGGGGGAAACTGCACCCCGGTCAGGGGCCCAGCGGCAGTCCCCGGGCGGCGCCGACTCGCCAGACTGGTCCCCATGGAACGCCGGCATGCACTCGCGGTCGTCCGGAGTCTCGCCCTGCTCGGGCTCGGACTGGCCGGCCTGGTGATGGGGCTGCTGCTGGTCGTGGCGGCGACCCTGGTCGTGCCGTACCTGCCGGCGGCCCGGGCCAGCAGACGGTTGGCGGACCTGGGCCGGCAGCTCGCCGGACGCTGGGGCGGGATCCGGGTCGAGCCGGTCCGCCGTCCCGGCCCACCGGAGCCGGAACGTCGGGCCGACGGCTGGTACGTGTACGAGAACAGCCTCTACCGGTCACCCCGCTGGCCGACGTACTTCCTCGAACTGACCTGGCGGGCGGAGGACCCGGCGCTGCTGCGCGAGCTGCTGTGGCTGTTGCTCACCCCGGTCTTCGGCGGGCTCGCGGTGCTGGTGCCGCCGGCGCTGGTCGCCGCCGGGACCGGGCTCGCCGGGTTCGCGCTGACCGGTGTGGCGGCCCCGGTCGTCGGCGTACCGCCGACGGTGGTCGGCCTGGCGGCCGGTCTGGCGCTGGTCGCGGCCGGATTCGCGGTCGGACCGGCGGCGCTGACCCTGCACGGCCGGTGGAGTCGGGTGCTGCTGCAGCCCGCCGACGAGTCGTGGTGGCACCGGTCCGGGCTGGCCCGCCGGACCGGGCGGTGGCAGAACACCGTCTGGCACGGCGCGGGGCTGGCCGGGCTCGGCTTCGCGGCCTTCGGTGGTTTCCTGCTCAACCTGGTGACCGGGCTGGTCAGCGGGACCACGCTCTCCCCGCAGCTGTCGGCGCTGACCCGACCGCTGGTCAGCCGCTACCGCCGGTACCTCGGGTCGTGGACGGGGGTGCCGGTCGTCGAACCGTACCGGCCGTTCCCGGCGCCGCCCCGGCCCGACCCGGACGGTCGCTACCGGGTCGGCCGGATCCTGCACCCGAACCGGGTGGCGGCCGTCCGGGCCCAGGAGTACGAGTGGCTCTTCACCGACCCGGCCACCTGGCGCGACCAGCTGTGGATGGCCACCAACCCGGTCGCCGGGGTGTTCGGGCTGCTGCCGGCGGGCCTGTTCGCGGTCGGCTTCTACGGTCTGGCCTGGCAGCCGCTGTCCTGGGCGCCGTGGGCCGTCCCGCTCGGGTTGGCCAGCGGCTACTGGGTCACCCCGTGGTACCTCTGGTACGGCGGCACCTACCTGGTGCCCGGGCTGGCCGTGATCCCCGGCTGGGCGAGCCCACTCGTCGGCTTCGCGATGGCCGGCCTCGGCCTGCTGCTCGGGCCGGCGGCGCTGCGGCTCCGTCTGCGCTACGACCACCTGCTGCTCACCCCGACCCGGGCGGCGGTCCTGGCCGGGCGGGTGCGGCAACTGACCGAGACCCGGGCGGACGCGGTCGACGCCCAGGCGGCCGAACTGCGCCGGATCGAACGGGACCTGCACGACGGGGCCCAGGCCCGGCTGATCGCGGTCGGGCTGAACCTGGCCGACGTCGAACGGTTGATCGAGGAGGACCCGGCCGCCGCCCGGGCGCTGGTGTCGCAGGCCCGGGACGCCTCGGCCGCCGCCCTGACCGAACTGCGTGACCTGGTACGCGGCATCCACCCGCCGGTGCTGGCCGAACGTGGCCTGCCGGACGCGGTCCGCGCCGTGGCGCTGGACAGCCCGGTCCCGGTACGGGTCACCGGCGACCTGCCCGGTCGGCTCGAACCTCCGGTGGAGTCGGCGGCGTACTTCAGCATCCTGGAGGCGCTGGCCAACGCGGTCCGGCACGGCGGGGCGGACCAGATCGAGATCACCATCGGGCACACCGGTACGGCACTGCGGGCCGTGGTCAGCGACGACGGTCAGGGCGGCGCCGACCCGACCCGGGGCAGCGGACTGGCCGGGATACGTCGCCGACTCAACGCCTTCGACGGTGTACTGACGCTGGACAGCCCATCCGGCGGGCCGACCCGGCTGACGCTGGAGATCCCGTGCCCGCCACCGTTGCCGTGACCGTACGGACGGACGCCGCTGCGGTCGGTGCTGTCCGGCCCCACCGCCGCGCGGCGAGGCGTCAGGCGGAGGCGGTGCCGGTGGGTCGGGACCGCAGTTCGGCGACGTAGTCGTCCGGGGCGCCGGCCTTCTCCGCCGCGTTGGCGATCTCCGACAGGTACCAGGCGGTCGGCAGCCCGCCCTCGTAACCGGCGAAGACGTACACCCAGGCGGTCACCTCGCCGTCCAGGGTGACCACCCGGACGTGCAGCTTGCGGTAGGTGCCGGAGACCACCCCCTCGACCTCGTCGAGCTGGGCGGCATCCCAGGCGTGCACGTCGTAGAGCGCGACGAAGACCCGGTCGCCGGGCGACTCGACGATGGTGGTGACGGCGCCCTCCCAACCGAGCACGCCCTCACCGGCGAAGGTGAGGCGCCAGCCTTCGAGCCAGCCGGTACCCACCATCGGTGAGTGCGGACAGTAGGCCCGCATCCGGGCCGGGTCGAGGTTCGAGCCGTACGCGGCGTAATGACGCACGGCGATGACGATAGCCTTTGGGAGGGGCGGGGGAGAATACGACCGTGCGTGTCGGTTGGGTTGTGGGCAACTTTGTCACTCTGAGCATCGGGAGAGGGCGACTGCGGTGAGCCGGATCGTGATCATCGGCGGGGGGCCGGCCGGTTACGAGGCGGCGCTGGTCGCCGCGCAGCTCGACGCCGACGTGACGGTGGTCGAGGCGGACGGGGCCGGGGGCGCCTGCGTGCTGCACGACTGTGTCCCCTCCAAGACCTTCATCGCCAGCTCCGAGGTGGTGACCGGCTACCGCGACACGGAGGAGTTCGGGGTCCACTCCGACGGCCTGGAGGCGATCACGGTCGACGCGACGACGGTGCACGGCCGGGTCAAGCGGCTCGCCCTCGCCCAGTCGGCCGACATCCAGGCCAAGCTGGTCAAGGCTGGTGTGAATTACGTCTCCGGCCGGGCCCGGCTCGGCGAGGACACCCTCGGCCACACCCACCGGGTGCTGATCACCCCCTCCGACGGTGCCGAGACGTACGCGGTGGACGCCTCGACGGTCCTGATCGCGACCGGGGCCACCCCCCGGGTGCTGCCGACCGCCGTACCGGACGGCGAGCGGATCCTCGACTGGCGCCAGGTGTACGACCTGCCGGAGCTGCCGGAACGGCTGATCGTCGTCGGCTCCGGCGTCACCGGGGCCGAGTTCGCCAGCGCGTACCTGGCGATGGGGGTCGAGGTGACCCTGGTCTCCAGCCGCGACCGGGTGATGCCGCACGAGGACGCCGACGCGGCCTCCGCGATCGAGCAGGTGTTCCGGACCCGGGGCATGCACATCCTGAACAACTCACGGGCCAACGCCGTCCGCCGGGTCGGCGACGGGGTGGAGGTCGAACTCGCCGACGGGCGCGTGGTCTCCGGCTCGCACGCGCTGATGGCGGTCGGGTCGGTGCCGAACACCGCCGACCTCGGCCTGCCCGAGTACGGCGTGACGGTCGCCCCCGGCGGTTACGTCACCGTCGACCGGGTCTCCCGGACCAACGTCCCCGGCATCTACGCCGCCGGCGACTGCACCGGAGTGCTGCCGCTGGCCAGCGTCGCCGCCATGCAGGGCCGGATCGCGATGTGGCACGCGCTCGGCGAGGCGGTCTCGCCGCTGCGGCTGCGTACCGTGGCCGCGAACGTCTTCACCGATCCCCAGTTGGCCACCGTCGGGGTGTCGCAGGACGAGGTCGACTCCGGGCGGGTCCCGGCCCGCCAGGTGATGCTGCCGCTGGCTGGCAACGCCCGGGCCAAGATGGCCGACCTGCAGGACGGTTTCGTGAAGCTGTTCTGCCGGCCGGCCAGCGGTCAGGTCGTCGGCGGGGTGGTGGTGTCGCCGCACGCCAGCGAACTGATCCTGCCGATCACCATGGCGGTGGAGAACAACCTCACCGTCGACCAGTTGGCGCTCACCTTCACCATCTATCCCTCGCTGTCCGGCTCGATCACCGAGGCGGCCCGCCAGCTGATGCTGCACGGGCTGGAGTAGCCCGGCCGGGTTCAGATCCCGGTACAGATGTTTCCGGGGCGGCGGCCCCGTCGCGCTCGGCGTACCGTGGTCGGCGCGCGAACCGTGGCCCCCGGGTCCCCCGTTCCTGGTGGCGAAGCGGTTCGCCACCGGGCCGCCGGCGGGTCCCGCGCCGGCGGCCCCCTCTGTCACCAGGGCAGCTGGCCCGCCGGAGCGTCGTACGACTGGTCGGGTGGGGGATGTTGAGTGGCATGTCGAGACGGGGACGGCTGGCGGCCGTGGTGGTCGTCGCGCTGTCCGGGCTGCCCGGCTGCGGGATAGAGCCGGGATCGCCTTCCTGCACCGTGACCACGATCGAGGTGCGGGACGTCGTGGTTACCGACCCGCTCGTTTCGTTGACCCTGGCGGCGACGATGACCGCGGACGGCAGGCCGGTCCGCGGGGCCGAGTTGGCCTTTTTTGTCGCGGTCGGCCGGCCGGGCGAGCAGTCAACCGGTCTGCGGGTCGGCGAGGCGACGACCGGCGACGACGGCGTGGCACGCTACGTACGGCGGGACGGCGTCGACGGCCTCGGCTTCGCCGACGAACGCGCTGACGGGTACTCGGTGGAATTCAACCCGATCAGGAAACTCGACGGAGTGCAGTACTGCCGGTCCCGCTCCGACGCCAGGTTGACCGTCAACTGATCCACGGTCAGCACGCGGTCTGTGTTACGCGGGCGCAACGAGATCGGCGTAGCGTCAGCCCATGGCGGACTTGTTCGAGGACTACCGCCTCGGCCCGGGATGGGACGAGATGTTCGGCGCGCCGGGCATGCCCCGGGAGACGTACGAGGCGCTGCACGCCACACTGCAACCGTTGTCCAGCACCGAACTGCGGGTCCGGGCCGAGGTGCTCGCCCGGGCCTTCCTCGACCAGGGCATCACCTTCGCGCTCAAGGGCGTCGAGCGGCCGTTCCCGCTGGACATCGTGCCCCGGATCATCGCCGCCGACCAGTGGCGGGTGGTCGAGGTCGGGGTCGCCCAACGGGTACGCGCCCTGGAGGCGTTCCTCGCCGACATCTACGGACCCGGCCAGGTGCTGGCCGACCGGGTGGTGCCCCGCCGGGTCGTGGTGACCAGCGCACACTTCCACCGCGAGGCCGCCCGGATCACCCCGCACAACGGGGTACGCATCCACGTCGCCGGCGTCGACCTGGTCCGCGACGAACAGGGCGAGTTCCGGGTGCTGGAGGACAACGTCCGGGTCCCCTCCGGGGTCAGCTACGTGATGGAGAACCGTCGCGCGATGGCGCACGTCCTGCCCGAGGTCTTCGCCGCGACCCGGATCCAGCCGGTGGAGTCGTACCCGGGGCAGCTGTTGCGGGCTCTGCGGTCGGCGGCACCGGTCGGGGTCACCGACCCGACGGTGGTGGTGCTGACCCCCGGCGTGCACAACTCGGCGTACTTCGAGCACGCCCTGCTGGCCCGCGAAATGGGCGTCGAACTGGTCGAGGGTCGGGACCTCGTCTGCGTGGGTAACGAGGTCGCCATGCGGACCACGGCAGGCGAACAGCGGGTCGACGTCATCTACCGGCGGATCGACGACGAGTTTCTCGACCCGGTGCACTTCCGGGCCGACTCGGTGCTCGGCGTCGCCGGACTGCTGAACGCCGCCCGGGCCGGCGGGGTCACCATCGCCAACGCGGTCGGCAACGGCGTCGCCGACGACAAGCTGCTCTACTCGTACGTCCCGGATCTGATCCGCTACTACCTGGGCGAGGAACCAATCCTGTCCAACGTGGAAACGTACCGGTTGGAGGACCCGGACGTCCGCGACCACGTCCTGAACCGGCTGGACCAGCTGGTGCTGAAGCCGGTCGACGGCTCCGGCGGCGCCGGCATCGTGATCGGCTCGCAGGCCACCGACGAGGAGTTGGCCGAGCTGCGGCACCGGATCCGGATCGACCCGCGCGGCTGGATCGCCCAGCGGGAGGTGGCGCTCTCCATGGTGCCGACCCTGGTTGGCAACCGGCTCCGGGCCCGGCACGTCGACCTGCGGCCGTTCGCGGTCAACGACGGCACCCGGGTCTCGGTGCTGCCGGGCGGACTGACCCGGGTGGCGCTGCCCGAGGGCGCGCTGGTGGTCAACTCCAGCCAGGGTGGTGGCTCGAAGGACACCTGGGTGCTCGCCGAGCCGCCCTCGGCGGTCAGCCCGGTCGACCTGACCGGCAGCGGCACGACCGATCAGCAGAGCCCGCCGCCGCTGGTGCCGGTGCCGCGCAGCCCCGACCCGGGTCCGGGCGCCGGCCCGGTCGCCGAGCAGCAGCAACAGCAGCAGCAGTCCGCCCGCGACCGGGGAGTGCCGGGGTGGTCGCCGTGCTGAGCCGGATCGCCGAGTCGCTCTACTGGATCGGCCGGTACGTCGAACGGGCCGAGGACAGCGCCCGGATCCTCGACGTACACCTGCACCGGATGCTCGCCGACCCCTGGGTCGACGAGACCGTCGCCTGCCGCTCCCTGCTCGGCGTGATGGGCGTCGGACCGCTGGAACAGCCGATCACCGCCGCCCGGGTCGTCGAGGCGCTCGGCCTCGACGAGGAGAATCCCAGCTCCGTCGTCGGCGCGCTGGCTGCCGCCCGTCAGAACGCCCGCGGCGCCCGGGAGACTATCTCCGCCGACATGTGGGAGTGCCTCAACTCGACCTGGCACGCACTGCCCGCCGCCCGGCAACGGGCCGAACAGCAGGGGGTGCACGCCTTCTTCCGCTGGGTCCGGGAACGCTGCGCGGTGATGGCCGGGCTGACTGATGCCACCATGAGCCGCGACGAGGGCTGGCTCTTCCTGGTGCTGGGCCGCAGTGTGGAACGGGTCGACATGACCGCCCGGCTGCTCTCCACCCACGTCCGGGCCGGCGGCAGCATCCCCTCCTGGCTGACCCTGCTGCGCTCGTGCGGCGCCTGGGAGACGTTCCTGCGGACCTACCGGGGCTCGCTCGACGACCGCTACGCCGCCGAGTTCCTGCTGCTCGACCGGCTCTTCCCCCGGTCGGTCTTCGCCGCGCTGCACCGGGCCGAGGCGTGCCTGACCGAGCTGGAACCGGCCGGCGGCCCGGGACAGCCGGCCCGGACCGGAGTGGCCACCGACGCCCAACGGATCATCGGCCGGACCCGGACCGGCCTGGAGTTCCGGGCCGCCGACGAGCTGATCGACGACCTGCCCGCCGTTCTCGCCGACCTGCAGCGCACCTGCTCCCAGGTGAACGACGCGGTGTCCCGGCGTTACTTCCGGCAGACCTCGGCGGTCGCCTGGGTACCGGAGACGGTGTCGTGACGAGCTGCGGCGACGGTGTACCGACCGGCGAGTGTGGAGGAAACGGATGACGGTGGACAGTTGGCGGTTGCGGATCCGGCACCAGACCGGGTTCACCTACGCCGGCCCGGTCGCCTCGTCGTACAACGAGGCGCGGATGTCGCCCCGGAACGAGGCCCGCCAGGCGGTGCTGGAGGCGCGGGTGGAGGTGTGGCCCGGGGCCCGGACCTACCGGTACGAGGACTACTGGGGCACCACCGTCACCGCCTTCGACGTGCACGACGCGCACGACACGCTGCGGGTCACCGCCACCTCGACGGTGGAGACCCTGGGCCCGGACGACCAGTTGACCGCCTCCGGTGGGATCAGCTGGGCCGAACTGCGTGAGCCGGAGAGCCTGGACCAGTGGTACGAATTCCTGCTGCCCACCCCACGTACCGCCCTCGACGAGGAGCTGACCGAGCTGGCCGAGTCCGTCCGGGCCGCCCAGCCGACCCCGCACGCCGCGGCGATGACCCTCTGCGAGCAGGTCCGCGACGAGGTGACGTACGCCTCCGGGGCGACCGGGGTGCAGACTGACGCGGTACAGGCCTGGCGGCAGCGCAAGGGTGTCTGCCAGGACATCAGCCATCTGGTGGTCGGGCTGTTGCGGGCCGTCGGCGTACCCGCCCGGTACGTCTCCGGCTACCTGCACCCCGCCCCGGACGCCGCGATCGGGGAGAGCGTGGTCGGGCAGAGCCACGCCTGGGTGGAGTGGTGGGTCGGGCGGTGGACCGCGTTCGACCCCACCAACGGGATACCGGCCGGCGAACGGCACGTGGTGGTCGGCCGGGGCCGGGATTACGGCGACGTACCGCCGCTGAAGGGCGTCTACGCCGGGCCGGCGAACACCGGGCAGGGTGTCGAGGTGACCATCACCCGCCTCCGCTGAGGTGTCCCGGTCCGGAGGCCCGGGGTGCGGCCAGGGCGCGGACGTCATCCTGGTGTCGAGGTCCGACATCGACGGCGGACACCCGGCTGGCCTGCCCCGGATAACCAGCTGCGGCGGAGGTACCGGGCGGCGTAGCGTGGCGGTCATGCGTAGCGGACAGGTGACGACGACGCCGGGAGACCCCGGCGTGCCGCGCTGACGCATCACTTCGTCGACAGGCCCCGGGGCGATCCGCCCCGGGGCCTCGTCGTGTTCCGGGTCGGCTCGTCCCACCGTCCCACGGGAGGGGCGCGGGCCGTACCCGAACCAGGAGACTGTCATGGTCGACCACCGCAAGCTCGGCCGCGAGCTTGAGCTGTTCCACGCCGATCCGCTCTCCGGCGCCGGCCTGCCGATCTGGCTGCCGGCCGGCGCCGCCGTCCGGCACAGCATCGAGGAGTACCTGCGCGAGCTGGAGCGCCAGGCCGGCTACCAGCATGTCTACTCCCCGCCGCTGGGCAAACGGGAGCTGTTCCAACTCTCCGGGCATCTCGGCTACTTCGCCGACGACATGTTCCCGCCGCTGCGGCTCAGCGACGACGACGAGTTCCTGCTCCGGCCGGCGCTCTGCCCGCACCACTGCCTGGTCTTCCGATCCCGGGGCCGCTCCTACCGGGAGCTGCCGCTGCGGATCGGCGAGCTGGGCGGGATGTACCGGCCGGAGCGGTCCGGGGTGCTCGGCGGGCTGAGCCGGGTACGCGCGATCTCGCTCAACGACGCGCATGTCTTCTGTGCCGAGGAGCAGGTCGGCGCCGAGGTCGCCGAGATCCTCGACCTGATCCGGGTGGCCCACGCGGCGCTCGGCGTACGGCCGGCCGGGTTCCGGCTGTCGCTGCGCGGCCCGGGCGACAAGTACGTCGGCGACGACGTGATGTGGCAGCGGGCCGAGAACCTGCTCCGGGACGCGTTGTCCGGTGTGCCGTACGTCGAGGCGGTCGGGGAGGCGGCGTTCTACGGGCCGAAGATCGACATTCAGATCCGGGACGGGGTGGGTCGGGAGCAGACCCTCGCCACCATCCAGCTCGACTTCGACAAAGCCGTCCGGTTCGACCTCTCCTACACCGACCGACACGGTCGACGGGCCCGACCGGTGCTGGTGCACCGGAGCCTGGTGGGCAGCCTGGAACGACTTGTCGCGTACCTGATCGAGGTGCACGACGGCGCCTTCCCGCCCTGGTACGCGCCGGTGCAGGTGCAGGTCCTCCCGGTCGGTTCCGGGCAGTTCGACGCGGCCGAGGCGGCCCGTCGGGCGTTCCTGGCGGCGGGGCTGCGGGCCGAGGTGGTGTCGGACGGCTCGCTCGGGTCCCGGGTCCGGTCCGCGGTCGCCCGCCGGGTGCCGTACGCGGCGGTGCTCGGGGCCCGGGAGGCGGCGGTCGGGGAGTTGGCGTTGCGGCTGCGCGACGGACGGGAGCTGCCGCCGATGGCGATCGACGCCGCGGTGTCCCTGGTCTCCGCCGTGGTCCGGAACCGCTCGGCGGAGCTGTCGTAGGCGGGTCAGCGCGGGCGGACGCCGGACAGGACCTGCATGGCCTGGTGTTCCCGGGCCGCGAGGTCGTCGAGGAGGGCCGAGGCCCGGATCAGCCGATCCGGGTCGCCGGTCTGCCCGGCTTCGGTGATGTGTCGGGCGACCTCGGTCCAGAGTGGGGCGATGTCGGCGTACAACCGGTGACCGAGGGGGATGTTGTCGTCGTCGACGATCGTGGCGCACTCGGCGAGGAAGTCGCGGTACATGGCCCGGAACAGCGCGCCGCCGGTTCCGCCCCGTTCCATCAGCGCCGCCGCCAGTGGAAGGTCGCGGGCGGGGTCGGTCGAGCGGTCGAGCCAGCGGGTCACCTGCCGGGCCGCCTTGGCGATGCCGCGGTGGCCGAGGTTGGCGATCGGCGGGTTCAGGAAGGCGTGCGCGTTGCCCTGAATGGCCGCCCGGACGGCGTCGCCGAGTTCGGGCAGCTCGGTGGGGCGGGCGACGGTGTAGGAGAGGTTGCGGGCGGTCATCGGTCCGCGTTCACCGCGGGCCCGGGCCAGGCTCGCCAGCGTGGTCGTCACCGTCCCGCCCTGCTCGGCGGTGTCGACCAGGTGGGCCTGCGAGTCGTCGTAGCCGTACAGCGCGACGAAGTGGCCCCCGAAGTGGACCTTCGTGCTGAAGTAGTCCAGGTGGTAGCAGTCCAGCTGCAGGCCGACCGGGCGTCCGGCGGCGAGGGCGGTGGTGACGTTCCGCCAGGCTCTGCCGGGTGAGGTGGTCTCCTGGACGTGCAGCGTCAGGTTCAGCCGGTCGGCGACGGTCCGGGTGATCGTGGCCGGTCTGGTACGGCCGCCGAGGAACGGGAAGGCCATGTTCCGGGCATCCCAGTAGACGAAGCCCAGACCCTCGCCGAGGCCGAACAGCATCGGCTCGGAGAGGCCGACGCCCTCGTGACGCAGCAGGGCACCGAGTGTCGTGGTCTCGCAGTGCCGTCCGCCGGGGAACGCCACGTTCTCGATGAGCATCCGGCCTCCGTCTCCGTCGTCGCTGTGGCCGTCGTCGGGGTCCCCGTCGAGGTTAGGGGTCCCGGTCGGCCGCCGCCCCGGGGCATCGGTACCTGGCGAGCTCGGCGACCGACCGTGCGACCCCGGGCGCCGGCATCTCGGGCCGCCAGCCCGCCAGGGGTACGCGGCAGCTTGTTGCCCGGCTCATGCCGGCAGCAGGACCACCAGCAGGGCAGCGGCGAGGAAGATGCCCTGCTCGACGAGCCGGGGGCCGAGCCGGGTGACCGGGCGACCGGCCAGGGTCAGGCCGCGCCGCGCGGCGGAGACGTTGGCCGGAAACATCGCGAGCATCAGCAGGGCGAGCCCGGCGGCGGCCCAGCGGGCGGTGGCCGGCACCAGCAGGCCGAGCGCTCCGGCCAGTTCGAGCACGCCGGTCACCGTGACCAGCAACGCGGGTCGGGGCAGTGCGGGCGGCACCATGGCGATCAGGTCCCGGCGGTGTGACGCGGCGAAGTGGGCGTACCCGGTGAGCAGGAACATCAGGGCCAGTCCGATCCGCAGCGCGGGCTGCCAGCCGTCCAGGGCGGTGACGCCGAGCAGCCCGATGATCCGGGCGGTGAGTGAGCCGGCGAGCAGGCCGATCAGTGGAGCCATCGGGGTGTCCCTTCGAGGGGAGGAAACTTTCCGTTGTAAAGATTGCCGGCATCCGAGCTATCTTGTCAATGGAAAGATATGCTGGTGCGATGACCGAGGCGAAGGCGGCCGGACGGCCGTACCATCACGGGGACCTGCGACGCACCCTGCTGGCGGCGGCGGCCGAGGCTATCGACGAGTCGGGGCCGTCCGCGCTCAGCCTGCGCGACCTGGCCCGCCGCGCGGGCGTCTCGCACGCGGCGCCCGCCCACCACTTCGGGGACAAGGCCGGCCTGCTCACCGCGTTCGCCACCGAGGGCTTCGAACTGCTCGCCCAGACCCTGGACCGGGTTCGCGAACAGACCGACAGCCTGCTCGAACTCGGTGTCGGCTACGTCCGCTTCGCGGTCGGCCACCGCGCACACTTCGAGGTGATGTTCCGCCCGGAACTCTTCCATCCCGACGATCCGGAACTCGTCGCCGCGCAGCAGCGGGCGGGCCGGGCGCTCCAGGCCGGGGTCACCACCCTGCCGACGGCACCCGAGGGCACGGCCGCAGCCCAGGCCGGCCGGGCCGCCTGGTCGATCGCGCACGGCTTCGCCACCCTGTGGCTCGGCGGCGCGCTCCCCTCCGACCAGGTCGGGCCCGACCCGGAGGCGGCGGCGCGGGAGGTGCTCCGAATGCTCTTCAGACTCGACGGTCCGACGCGCGACGAGCCCACGCCCGGCGGGTCGGACCGCACCCGGGACCCGGCCTGAGCCGCCGGCTGCGACTCACCAGCCGTCCGAATCAGCTCGCCACCAGCCCGTCAGGACCCGCTCGTCACCAACTTGTCGGGATCGGCATGCCCTCGGTGAAGCCCGCCGCGCTCTGCACGCCGACCAGCGCGTTGGCGTGGAACGACACCAGGTCCGCCGCGCCGGCGTACGTGCAGGCGCTGCGTACCCCCGCCACGATCTCGTCGATCAGGTCCTCGACTCCGGGACGGGACGGGTCCAGGTACATCCGGGCGCTGGAGATGCCCTCCTCGAAGACCGCCTTGCGGGCCTGGTCGTACGCGCTGTCCTCGGCCGTACGGGCGCTGACCGCCCGGGCCGAGGCCATGCCGAAGCTCTCCTTGTAGCGTCGGCCGTCCGCGTCCGTGTAGAGGTCGCCGGGAGACTCGTAGGTGCCGGCGAACCAGCTGCCGATCATCACGTTCGCGGCCCCGGCGGCCAGGGCCAGGGCGACGTCCCGGGGGTGCCGTACCCCGCCGTCGGCCCAGACGTGCCGGCCGAGTCGACGGGCCGCCGCGGCACAGTCGAGTACGGCGGAGAACTGCGGCCGGCCCACCCCGGTCATCATCCGGGTGGTGCACATCGCACCCGGCCCGACACCGACCTTGACGATGTCCGCGCCGGCCTCGACAAGATCCCGTACGCCGTCGGCGGTGACCACGTTGCCGGCGGCGACCGGCACCGGCGGGTCGAGGGCGCGGACCGCCCGCAGCGCCCGGAGCATCCGCTCCTGGTGGCCGTGCGCGGTGTCCACGACCAGGGTGTCCACCCCGGCCTCGAAGAGGGCGGCGGCCCGGCCGGCGACGTCACCGTTGATGCCGATCGCGGCGGCGATCCGCAGTCGGCCCTTGTTGTCCAGCGCCGGGCGGTAGAGGGTGGCCCGCAGTGCCCCCTGCCGGGTCAGCACCCCGACCAGCCGGCCCTCGACGTCGACCACCGGCGCCAGTCGGCGGCGTCCCCGGGAGAGCAGGTCGAAGCCGGCCCGGGGATCGGCCTCGGCCGGTACGGTGTGCAGCTCGGTGGACATCACGTGCCGGAGCTGGGCGAACCGGTCCACTCCGACAGTGTCCGCCTCGGTCACCACCCCGAGCGGCCGGCCGTCCGGGTCGACCACGACCACCGCGCCGTGCGACCGCTTCGGCAGCAGGTGGATGGCGTCACCGACGGTGTCGGTCGGGCCGAGGGTGATCGGTGTGTCGTGCACCAGGTGCCGCCGCTTGACCCAGGAGATCACCTCGGTCACCACGTCGATCGGGATGTCCTGCGGCAGCACGGTGAGGCCGCCGCGCCGGGCCACCGTCTCGGCCATCCGGCGGCCGGCCACCGCCGTCATGTTCGCCACCACGATCGGGATCGTGGTTCCGGTCCCGTCGCCGGTGGAGAGGTCGACGTCGAGCCGGGACTCCACGGCCGACCGGACCGGCGCCAGGAACACGTCGTTGTAGGTCAGATCCTGGCCGGGTGTCGTACCGCTGAGAAACCGCACCCGGCAATCATGCCCGAGCCGTACCCACCCGGTGGCCGGGTACGGCAGCCGTTCACTTGATCACACAGATGGTCGCGCCGGCGGTGAGCACCGCGCCGACCTCGGCGGTCAGCCCGCTGACCGTACCCGCCTTGTGTGCGTGCAGCGGCTGCTCCATCTTCATCGCCTCCAGCACCACGACCAGGTCACCCTCGGCGACGGTGTCACCGTCGGCTACCGCGATCTTGACGATGGTGCCCTGCATCGGCGAGGTCAGCGCGTCACCGCCGGCAGCACCGGTGCCGCCGGTCGTACCGGACCTGCCGGCTCGGCGGGCGGGCCGTCGGGCAGCGCCAGCGCCGGCCGGGGCGCCGGTCGCCGTACCCGTGCCGTAGCCGGCGGGGAGGCTCACCTCCAGCCGCTTGCCGGCCACCTCGACCACGACGGTCTCCCGGGCCGGGGCCGGCTCGGCGGCCGGGGCGGGCGCGGTGAAGGCCGGCACCGTGTTGTCGAACTCGGTCTCGATCCACCGGGTGTGCACCCGGAACGGCGCGTCGGTGAAGGCCGGGTCCCGGACGACGAGCCGGTGGAACGGCAGCGCGGTCGCCATGCCGTCGACCACCATCTCGTCCAGGGCCCGCCGGGCCCGTTCCAACGCCTCGGTCCGGGTCTCGCCCGTGATGATCACCTTGGCGAGCAGGGAGTCGAAGTTGCCGCCGACCACGTCACCGGCGGTGACGCCGGTGTCCACCCGTACCCCGGGGCCGGTGGGCAGCCGCAGCGCGGTGATGGCGCCCGGGGCCGGCAGGAAGTTGCGGCCCGGGTCCTCCCCGTTGATCCGGAACTCGATCGAGTGGCCGCGCGGCGTGGGGTCGCTGTCGAACCGGAGCTTCTCGCCGGCCGCGATCCGGAACTGCTCCCGGACCAGGTCGATGCCGGCGGTCTCCTCGGTGACCGGGTGTTCGACCTGCAGCCGGGTGTTGACCTCCAGGAACGAGATCGTGCCGTCGACCCCGACCAGGTATTCGACGGTGCCGGCGCCGTGATAGCCGGCCTCCCGGCAGATCGCCTTGGCGCTGGCGTGGATCCGGGCCCGCTGCTCGTCGGTGAGGAACGGCGCCGGCGCCTCCTCGACCAGCTTCTGGTGCCGGCGCTGCAGCGAGCAGTCCCGGGTGCCTACCACGATCACGTTGCCGTGCTGGTCGGCGAGGACCTGCGCCTCGACGTGCCGGGGCCGGTCGAGGTACCGCTCGACGAAACACTCGCCCCGCCCGAACGCGGCGACCGCCTCCCGGGTCGCCGACTCGAACAGCGCGGGGATCTCCTCCATGGTCCGGGCCACCTTCAGGCCCCGACCGCCGCCGCCGAACGCGGCCTTGATCGCCACCGGCAGCCCGTGGTCGACCGCGAAGGCGAGCACCTCGTCCGGTCCGTTCACCGGGTCGGGGGTGCCGGGGACCAGCGGTGCGCCGGCCCGGTGCGCGATGTGCCGGGCGGTGACCTTGTCGCCGAGGTCGCGGATCGCCTGCGGGCTCGGCCCGATCCAGGTCAGGCCCGCGTCGATCACCGCCGCCGCGAAGTCGGCGTTCTCGGAGAGGAAGCCGTACCCGGGGTGTACGGCGTCCGCGCCGGCCCGGGCGGCCACGTCGAGGAGCTTGTCGATCCGCAGGTACGTCTCGGCCGCCGTCTCGCCACCCAGCGCGTACGCCTCGTCGGCGACGGCGACGTGCAGTGCGTCCCGGTCGGAGTCGGCGTAGACGGCGACACTGGCCAGACCGGCGTCCCGGCAGGCCCGGGCCACCCGGACCGCGATCTCGCCCCGGTTGGCGATGAGTACCTTGCGCACGCGGCTGCTCCTCCTCGTCTGGCGGACCGCTCCTGTCGCGGATCCCTGTGTCGCGGACCGCTCCTGTCACGGATCCTGTTCGCGGACCGCTCCTGTTGCGGACGGCTCGGCTCGCGAACCGCTCCTGCTGCGGCCCGCTCCTGGCGGGGCCGCCGGGACGGCGGGCCGCGCCGGGCGCGGGTCGCGGACGGCCACCCGTGCGATGGTGGCTGGGTACAGTCACCGTGGCGGGGCGGCTTCCGGGGTCGCCGGGCGTCCGGCGCGGTTTGCCAGGACATTGTCGGTGACCGGACGCGTTGCCGCCGGCTGGGGTACGGCGTCATCGGACGGGTGTGGCCGAGGTCTCCCGGCCGCCGGCCGGGGTGTTGGCCCGCCGTTAGTCAAGTTTGGTTATTACGCTTCACCATGTGTCAAGTACCCGAATGATGATTCTCGGCCTGGTGCGGTGGATGCAACCGGTGCACGGCTACGACGTCCGCCGCGAGCTGCTGAGCTGGGGTGCGGACAAGTGGGCGAACGTCCAGCCCGGCTCGATCTACCACGCCCTGCGCAAGATGGCCGAGGAGGGGCTGTTGCGGGAGGTGGCGACCGAGCAGGTCGGGGCCCGGCCGACCCGGGTCACGTACGAGGTCACCCCCAAGGGCGAGGACGAGTTCCAGGGGCTGCTGCGGGCCCAGTGGTGGGGTCTCGCCCAGGTGGTCGACCCGTTCTCGGTCGCCTTCTCCTTCCTGCCGGCGCTGCCCCGGGACGAGGCGTCGGCGGCGCTGCGGAACCGGGCCCGACTGTTGCGGGCCGAGGTGGAGAGCCTCGAGGCCGCGATGGAGTCGGGCTGGATGCGGCAGGGGAAGCCGATCCACGTGAGCTGGATGTGGCAGCTGGCGATCGCCCGGATGAGGGGCGAGATCGACTGGTGCGAGCGGATTGCCGACCTGATCGACGCCGGGGTGTCCTACCTGCCGGAGGAGTACCAGAGCTTCCCGGGCTGGGAGCGGTTCGACGAGCTCGACGCCGATAACACCTGGCCGACCGGGCAGCCCCGGTCGACCTCCGTGCGTGGCGATGAGCCGGACGGGCCAACAAGTAATAATCAACGTTGACTAACGAAGTTATATCGCGTTAGCCTGCCCTCACGCGTGGGGTGGGCGCCGGCTGGCGTGGCCCCGGGGGAACGGTCGGCGGGACGCCGGCCCGGCCAACCAGGAGCAGGCATGATCGAAACGAAGGGGCTACGGAAGTCGTTCCGGTCCCGACAGGGCAGAACGCAGAAGACGGTCGAGGCGGTCCGTGGTGTCGACCTCGTGGTCGCCGAAGGCGAGATCTTCGGCTTCCTCGGCCCGAACGGCGCGGGCAAGACCACGACGCTGCGGATGCTCGCCACCCTCATCGAACCGGACGGTGGCGAAGCGGTCGTCGCTGGCGCCAACCTGCGCACCGAGCCCGGTGAGGTGCGACGCCGCATCGGCTACGTCGCCCAGGGCGGCAGCACCTGGGACGAGTCCACCGCCCGCGAGGAACTTGTCCTCCAGGCCCGGATGTACGGCATCGGCAAGGCCGAGGCGCAGCAGCGCGCGGTCCGCGCCCTCGAGGCGTTCCAACTCACCGAGTACGCGGACCGCAAGTGCAAGACGTACTCCGGCGGTCAGCGCCGCCGGGTCGACATCGCGCTCGGCATCATCCACGAGCCGAAGATCGTCTTCCTGGACGAGCCGACCACCGGCCTCGACCCGCAGAGCCGCGCCCACATGTGGGACGAGATCCGCCGGCTACGCGACGAGGGGATGACCGTTTTCATCACCACGCACTACCTGGACGAGGCGGACGCGCTCTGCGACCGGATCGCCATCATGGACCACGGTGAGATCGTCGCCGAGGGGACACCGGCAGAACTGAAACGGGAGATCTCCGGCGACGTGGTGCTGGTCGCCATCGAGGGCGCGGCGTCCGCCGCCACCAAGGCCCTGGAAACCGAGCCGTACGTCAGCCGACTCGAAACCACCGACGAGGCTGTCGTACGCCTCTACGTCAACGACGGCTCCCGGGACATGCCGCAGATCCTGCGCTGCCTCGACGCCGCCGGCGTCACGCTCAGCTCCATCGAGCTGCACCGCCCCAGCCTCGACGACGTCTTCCTCACCAAGACCGGGCGTTCGCTGCGCGAGTCCTGACCGGCGCCCTACCCTCCCGCCGGTCCCGCCCCGGCCGCTGCTACCAGGAGACCCTGATGAAGTTCGCCCGTGACACCTGGCTGATCTTCCAACGCCAGTTCCTGCTGCTCGTTCGCCAACCGGTCTGGCTATTTGTCGGCATCTTCCAGCCGGTGATGTACCTGCTGCTCTTCGCCCCGCTGCTCAAACCGGCCCTCGGCTTCCTGGGGGTGACCACCAACGCCGAGGCGTACCGGATCTTCGTGCCCGGGCTGCTGGTGCTGCTCGCCATCTTCGGCGGCCTCTTCCAGGGCTTCGGCCTGATCGCCGAACTACGGGCCGGAGTCATCGAACGGTCCCGGGTCACTCCGGTCAGCCGGCTGGCCCTGCTGCTCGGCCGTTCCCTGCGGGACGTGGTCTCGCTGATCGCCCAGGCGATCATCATCACCCTGCTGGCGCTGGGCTTCGGGCTGACGGTGTTCATCCTGGACCTGCTGCTGACGTACCTGATGCTGGCACTGATCGCGCTGATGACGTCCGCCCTGTCGTACGGCATCGCCCTGGTCGTGAAGAGCGAGGACGCCCTGGCACCGTTGATGAACACCATCGCCCAGCCGGTGCTGCTGCTCTCCGGGATCCTGCTGCCGCTGGCCGGCGCACCCGGCTGGCTGCAGGGCATCGCGGACTGGAACCCGTTCTCCTGGGCGGTCGACGGGGCTCGGGCGCTCTTCGCCGGAGACCTCGGCAACGACGCCGTCTGGCAGGGGCTCGGCATCATGACGGTGATCACCGTACTGGCGGTGACCTGGGCGGCCCGGGAGTTCGCCCGCAGCGTCCGCTGACCGTTGAATCCAGACGGTCCGGGGTGGCCGGGGGCATGCACGGGTGGTGGCGGGGTACTGGCACCCTTGATCCATGCAGCCCCGCCCACCCCGGATCTTCGTCGCGAACGACCTCCTGACCGGCAGAGTGTCGTTGCACGGCTACCCGCTCCGGTACATCTACCTGACGCCGTCGTTCTCCTCCGTATGGCGGAAGGGGAGCGCCGGCTACCGGTTCGGGACCGGCAACAACGGCCCGGCCGACGAACTGCTCTCCGCGGTGGAGCTGCTGGAGAGCCAGGGCTGGGAGGTCGTCACCATCGACATCCAGGGACACGTGGCCTGCCTGCGGCGGATCGCGCCCCGCTGAGCGGGCTCCGCTGTCTTCAGTCTCAGCGCGAGCCGTTCGGCCCGGCGCCCCCGGCGGTCCAGAGGTCGGTGATCCGTACGCCGAACTCGGCGAGCATGCCGCGCAGCAGCGGCAACGAGAGCCCGATGACGGTCCCCGGATCCCCGTCGATCCGCTCGACGAACGGGCCACCCAGACCGTCCAGGGTGAAGGCGCCGGCGACGTACAACGGCTCGCCCGTCGCCACGTACGCCTCGATCTCGTCGTCGGTGACGGCGGCGAAGTGTACGGCGGTGCCGGCGACCCGGCCGACCTCCTGGCCGGTGTTCAGGTCAACCAGGCTGTGCCCGGTGTGCAGTACGCCGCTGCGGCCCCTCATGTTCCGCCAGCGGCGGACCGCCTCGTCGGCGTCGGCGGGCTTGCCCAGGATCTCCCCGTCGAAGGCGAGCACCGAGTCGCAACCGAGGACCAGGGTGTGCGGCTGACCGTTCGCCGTGCCTCCGTTTGCGGGTGCTGTGCTGTTGCCGCTGCTGGCGCCGGCTGTTTCCCCGCTGCTGCTGCCGGCTGTTCCTCCGCTGCTGCCGGCTGTTCCTCCGGCGATCGACGGGTCGAGCCGGTCGGCGACCGCCTGCGCCTTCAACCGGGCGAGGGTGAGGCTCAGCGCCTCCGGGGTCGAGTGGTCGACCTGGGATTCGTCGACCCCGCTGACCAGGACTTCCGGCTCGATGCCGGCGGCTTGCAGGAGCTTGCGTCGGGCCGGGCTCGCCGAGGCGAGCACCAGACGCGGCCGGATTGTCGTACCCACGGCGGCCTACGCTACCCGCCCGCTCGTCGGCGAGCTTTGGCCGGGCGGGCGGGATTCGTTCGGTTGTCCGGCCGTCAGTAGGGGGCTCTGGGGGCGGGCTGCTTCCTGCGGCGTACCAGCATGATGACCAGGAACGTGATCAGGAGTGCGAAGAGGACGAACGCACCGCATCCGACGAGGGCGACGGTGGTGAGAACGTTGCTCGCGTTGCCCCCATCTGGTGCGGCGTTGCTGGTCTGGGTTGGCTCCGGGGTGGCGGCTCCGGTCGGCTGCGCGTCCCCCTCCAGTGGCGGTACGTCCTCGGTCAGCGCGGCGACGATGTCGAGTACGCCGTAGCCGTACTCCTCGTCGCGGCCCGGCGCACCCTTGTCGTCAGCGGTTGCCGTCAGCCGGTGTACGACCTCTTTCGCCGACAGGTCCGGATACTTACTCCGAATGAGAGCAGCCGCCCCCGCCACAATAGCCGTGGATGGCGAGGTTCCAGATCGACTCAGGTACCTGCCGTCAGGAGCCGTACTGAGGATGTCCTCCCCCGGCGCGGCAATCACCACCTTGTCGCCGGTAACGGAGAAGTCTGAGTGACTTCCGTTCCGATCTATTGCGGCAACGGCTACAACACCTTCATAGGCGGCGGGGAAACCAACCAGAATCCTTCCAGGACGATTTCCTGATCCGGCTACGACCACTATGTCGGCTTGGAGTGCTGCCTCTACTGCCTCGCGGAGACGGGTTGTCGAGGTGCCAGTAGAGGAGATGCTAATCACTCGGGCGCCATTCGCTGTGGCCCATTCGATCCCTGCTGCGAGGTTGTCAGGATCGTTGCTACCGGGTGCCTGAACAACGCGGACCGGAAGGAGTTTCGCTTGCGGGGCGATGCCCAGAGCGCCTCTGTTGCCCGACCGTCCATGAGCGACAACGAGACCCGCCATCCGGGTTCCGTGTCCGTCCAGGTCGGCTCGGCCATTTCCCTTTCCGCCTGGATAGCTGTCAGTTCCCTGTAATAGGTTGTTGCGGAGATCGGGGTGGGGGTCAACGCCGGTATCAACGACAGCGACGGTGACGCCTTCTCCCTGGCTAATCTTGTGGGCCTCGGCGACCTTGAGATAGCGCAAGTGCCACTGGTCGTCGCGGATCTGATCGGCCTGAGCTGGGGCGGCGGGTAGGACGGCGACGGCCGTGGCGCAGAGGAGCGCCACGGCCGCGCGGGTCGTGCGTACGATCACCGGTTGTAGCCGATCGCTGGGCCCGGATCGATTCGGTTGTTCTGCCTGGAGGGCATCATGACCGGGGCGACGCCTTCATCGGTTTCCCAGGGGTTGTCGGGATCCCAGTGCTGGCTGTTCTCTTCGTCCTGCTTTTGACTGCCGGCGCGACTGCTCGGCGGCATTCCGAAGTTCTGACCGGGACTCATCGGGGTGCGTCCCGCGCCAGCTCCGGAGCGACCGGTGCTGCCAGCTGGCATGCCACCCCCCATTCCTGGCCGCTGACCGGCCCCGCCGAGTGGCGTTGTGCCCGCGCTTCCACCAGCGCCTCCACCACCGATGACACCGCCGATTGGGTTGATCCGTCGTGCAGCGTTAGGGCCGGGAGCTGGTTGTCCCAGCCCTGCCCCGGGCGATCCGCCGATCATCCCGCCTGGGGGCATCGCTCGCGGGGGCAAGCCTCCGCCGGTACCGAGACCGGTCTTGGGTCCGCCTGTTCCAGGGCCCAGATTCGACGAGTTCGGATATCCGGGTGGCAGACCCGGTGGCTTGGGGCCGGGCGGCAATCCCGTGCTGGGCGGCGGGAACGGCCCGGGGAGGCCAGGCCCAGGAGTAGGCGTCGGTGAAGGCGTGATGATCGACGGCGGCGTTGGTGAGACAGTTGGCGGTGTCAGTGTTCCTGTGCTACCGAGAACCGGCCCGACACCCGGTGGAGGCTGCGTCGGCACGACGGTGTGGATAGCTGGTGTGGGTGACGGGCTGTAGCTCGGCCCACCTCCACCGCCGCCGGGCACTGGGATCGGTGGTAGGACCGGGGGAGCGGGACCCCCCACAGGACCTCCGTCTGGCGGATATTCGCTATCGATATTCGTGTTGCGCTTATATGGCGGGGGCTTTTGGAGTTGCACCTGTGCGGCCGCGAGTTCGCCGCTGAGCGAGTACATGATGCTGCGGGCCTTGGCGTCGACCGCGTCCAGGTCCGACTGCTTCACCTCGTCTTTGAAGATGGCGAGCAGCGGGTTGCTGTTCTCGTACTCCTGCTTTGCCCGCTGCTTCTCCTCGTATTCCCGGACGATGGGCTCGAGGTTGCGTCGGGCTTCGGAGATAGCCAGCGTGATGTTCGACAGCGTTTGGTAGTTGCTGCTCGATGTGTCGTAGACACCCTGCACTAGAGTGATGAGGCCGTCGAGTTCGGCGACGTATGCGCGGGCGGCTTCGTTCTTCTCTGGGGGCCAGGCCTCGGCCAGACCGTCGCGATACTGCTTCAGCCGCGACAGGTGCATCAGGCTGAGGTCTGCGGTCTTTTTCCAGGCGCTGACCTGGTCCCAGTACGGCGCGGTGTCCTGGTTAGCCAGCCGCGACCACATCTCAAACGTGTTGAAGTCATACCAGTTGGTCGAGCCAGCGTAACCACCGCCACCCGCATCAAGCATCTCAACCCCCCGTGGTGTACGTCGTGCCCTGTGCCGGCGGCACGGTCTCGCCACCCGGTGTCTGGGGAGCGGTCACACCGTTCTCGGCCAGGGCCCGTTGAACATCGCTCACCCGGGCATGTGAGAACGCGTCGGTGTTGCCGTAGTTCTTGCTCACTGTCTCGGCGGCGCTGGCCAGGCCGCCCGTGCCGTCGCCGACGTCCCAGATCCGGTCGGAGAATTCCTGCTGGATCCCCCGGTGGGCCTGCATGAACTCGTACAGCTCGTCAAAACCCATCGGGGTCGGCAGGTTGGGCGTCATGTCGCTGTGGACCTGCTCCATGTGCGGTACGTAGTTCTTCTGCACCTCGGCCATGAGCTCTTTTGCGAACTGTTCCATCCGCTGGATGTCGGCTTCGATGGATCCGTAGTCCCGCAGCCAGGCTGGGCCACGGTCTTCGTCAGGTATCACGTGTTCTCCCCAGGTGCTACGTACTGCCCCACGTTCAGGTTAGTGGGTGGGGGCCAGCCCTGGCAGCCCCAAAACGGCATGGGGAGCGGTGACCCGGTGCCGTCAGTGGGGGAGGCCGGAGACCCGCCACGCGTCACGGCCGGTACGGGTCGGCAGGCCGGACGGGGACACCGTACCGGGGCGGCCGTGCCGGGCCCAGGTTGACACGGCGGCGGAGTTGACCGGTGTGGCAGCTCGGGGATGTAGCAGGAGAGCGCCGACCACGGCGGCCAGTTCCTCGGCGGTCGGGGTGCCTCGAACCACCTGGAGCAGCGGTTTCTCGTCAGCCATGGGGTTCAGGGTACGTTGCCTGAGTTGGCGGACGTCTCAGATAGGCGTGCCGCGAGTGTGACCGGATGTGGCGTTGGGTACCGTCCATAGGTGTCCAGTGCGCCCCCGCAACTCATTGCTGACCGTTACCGGCTTGTCGAGCCGCTTGGCCAGGGCGGCATGGGTCGTGTCTGGAAGGCGCGCGACGAGGTGCTGCATCGCGACGTCGCGATCAAGGAGTTGGTCCCGCCGCCCGGTCTGACCGAGGACGAGCGCCGCGAGATGCGAGAGCGTTCGCTGCGCGAGGCGCGGGCGATCGCCCGGCTCAACCATGCGAACGTGGTCCGCGTTTTCGACGTGCTGCGTACCGATGGTGATCCGTGGATCGTGATGGAGTACATCCCGTCGCGTTCGCTGCAGGACGTCCTCGCCTCCGACGGACCGGTTTCGCCGGCCCGGGCCACCGACATCGGGTTGGGTGTGCTGGGTGCGTTGAAGGCCGCGCACCGGGCCGGTGTCATGCACCGGGACGTGAAACCGGGCAACGTGCTGCTCGGTGACGACGGGCGGGTGGTGCTGACCGACTTCGGCCTGGCGACCGTGCCGGGTGACCCGAACGTGACCCGTACCGGTCTGGTGCTGGGGTCGCCGGCGTACATCGCTCCGGAGCGGGCGAAGGATGGCACGTTCGGGCCGGAGGCCGATCTGTGGTCGCTGGGCGCGACGCTCTATGCGGCGTTGGAGGGGCAGTCACCGTTCGCCCGGCCGTCCGCGATCGCGACGTTGGCCGCGCTGGCCACCGAGCCACCGCCGGTGTCCCGCCGGGCCGGGTCGCTGAAGACGGTGTTGGCGGGGCTGCTGCAGAAGGACCCGGCGTTGCGGATCGACGCGGACACGGCTGAGCGGCTGCTGCGTCGCGCGGCCCGGCGTGGTCGTCCCGGAGTGTCACTGCTTGATGGTGTACGACGGCCGGGTCCGAACGGCGCACGGGAGCCGCGGGTGCCGCGTACCCCGATCGTGCCGGTGGTGCCGGCGCCCCGGCCGGCGGAGGAGGAGCCGGCTGCGGCTGCCACGCCCCCGCCGGACGTGTCGCCGCCCTCGGTGCCGGTCATTCCGGCGGATGCGGAGACCGCCAAGTTCTCGGTGGACGACAGCAACGCTGGGGAGCCGACGTCGGTCGATTCGACGCCCGACGCCGAGGAGACCCGGCCGCCGGCGGAGCCGACGGTTGTCGTACCCGCAGGGGGAGTGACCGGGAAGACCGCCGACCCGGCGCCGACCGAGCTGGTCACCACGCCCGCACCGTCGTCCGGTCGCGCGCCGATCCCGACCGGTGCTCCGGTGGCGTACGACGAGAAGCCTGCCGGTCGTGGTCCGCTTGCCGCGCTTGGCGGTGAAAACCGGAAGGTGTGGCTGGTCGGCGCCCTGGTTGTTCTGGTGCTGCTGGCGATCGCGGTGATCGTGCCGCTGGTCAGGGGCGGCTCCGGCGGTGGGAAGGGCGACGGAACCGGCCCGGTCACGAACCCCACCAGCCAGGCGGCGAATCCGCCGGCTCCGACGGGTAGCGCGGCGCAGCCTCCGGCCCCGACGAGCGGACCTCCCGCCCAACCGTCCACCACCCCGAGCGACCAGCCCGGCGGCAACGGACAGCAGTTGCCGGCCGGCTGGCGCCTGCACAAGGATTCGACCGGCTTCTCCGTCCCCGTGCCGGAGGGCTGGACGATGCGGCGGGAGAAGTACGGGCGGGCGGCCGACCAGGTCCGGGTCTACTTCGATGATCCGAAGGGCGCGCGGATGCTGCTCATCGACCAGACCAACAGTCCGCTGGCGGACGCGGAGGCGGACTGGCGGCGCCAGGAGCAAGCCCGCAAGGGCAACTACCGCAACTACAAGCGGGTGACCATCAGGAGCGTGGACTACTGGCTGCGGGCGGCCGACTGGGAGTGGCTGTTCGACGACGACGGGGTCCGGTTGCATGTCCGCAACCGGGGTTTTGTCACGGCCAAGGACAAGGGGTATGCGATCCGCTGGGACGTCCCGGCCGACGACTGGGACGAGAACCTCAAGAACTTCGACATCATCGCGGACGGCTTCAAGCCCGTACGGGCAGACTAGACAGGCATGACCCTCCTTCCGTCGGGGTAGTGGTGATCTCGACGGAAGGAGTACAGCTGATGCGTTCCCGATGTCGTGCGAACAAGCCGAGCATCGCGCTCTGGATGCTGGTCGCGATCGGTGACCTGGTGCTGCTGGTGGCGAGTGTCGGCGTGGTCGCGCTGATCGCGCTCGTGGGTGTGGTGAGCGTGGCCGCCGGTGCCGTGGGCGGATGGCTGGTACTGCGCCGCGGTGGGCCGAGTCGGAACCTGGTGCCCGCCCGGGCGACGGGTGTGGTGTCGAGCCGGTCGAGCACCGGTGCGATGCACCGCCGACTCCGCTGATCAGAGCCGTTCGAACAGCAGGCGTGGGCGGCAGCGGGATCAGATGTCGACCGTACGGTGACAACTGGTCCCGCTGCCGTCGTTTGCGGTAGGGAGCCTGGTCACGGCGTCGGCCAACGGGTGTTGAGCCGTCGGGCCACCGCCGCCACGTCGTGCCGGTCATGACAGAGCAGGGCGCTGCGGGCGTCCCGGTAGCGGAGGCAGGGCCAGCGGCGCCGGCAGCCGGCACATCGCCACAGTCCGAGTAGTCGCCAGAGCGGTGCGGGTCGGTGTCGTTCGACGAGTGCCATGGCCTGATCGCGTTCCACGGACGACCTCCGGTGGATAGGCGGACGCGCGGCGGCCCGCCGCTTGCCGGGGGAGGCGAGCCGCCGCGCGAGGGAACCGACTCCACCAGTTGCGGACCAGGGGAATCAGCTTTAAGCAAGCTAATGCATAAGGTAGAGCAAGGCAAGAGCATGTGCATCTTGGTGCATCCTGATGCTTGTGGCACTTCGGTTCGCCGTGATCAAATGTCGGTGCGGACCAGGGAGTGCCTCTTGCCTACCTCAAAGACACAAAAGATCATCAACGACCTCACCGGTCAGATCGAATCAGGGAAGCTGGCGCCGGGCGACCAACTGCCGAGTACGGCGGAGTTGCGCGAGCAGTACGGCGTCTCGGTGACGGTCGTACGCGGTGCGATCAACTGGCTCAAGGCGAAGGGCTTGGTCGAAGGACATCCTGGCCTCGGGGTGTTTGTCGCCGAAGGGCGGGAATGACGCGGCGCCGATGGTCGCTGGACGACGTCCGAGCCGGGCGCCGGACCATCTGACCGGTCCGCGAACAAGGTCGTCCGCGAGGCGACCGATGGCTCCGACGTGGACCTGACGTGCCCGGTCACCGAGCCGGTCGCCCGTAAGAAGCGCTAACCGAGGGCCTTTCCAACATGCAGTAGGCTCGCTCGGATGTCGAGCGACGGGCTGTCGGAGCTGTGGGACAGGTTGTTCGGTGCGCAACCGGACCCGCCGGCGATGCTGGTGCTGGTCACCGGGCTGGTGGCGCTCGCCGTGGTGCTGACCCGGGTGCCGTGGCGGATCGGACGTAACGCGATCACGATCGCGCACGAGGGCGGGCACGCACTGCTCGCGCTGCTCACCGGCCGGCGACTGCAGGGCATCCGGCTGCACTCGGACACCTCCGGGCTGACCGTCTCGTCCGGTAAACCGACCGGACCCGGCATGGTGCTCACCCTGCTCGCCGGCTACCTCGCACCGTCGTTGATCGGGCTGGGCGGTGCCTGGCTGCTCGGCGGCAACCGGATCACCCTGCTGCTCTGGGTGGCGGTCGCGCTGCTGCTCGCCATGCTGGTGATGATCCGCAACGTCTACGGCATCATCTCGATCGTGGTCACCACGGCGGTGGTACTCGGGGTCTCCTGGAAGACGTCGCCGCAGGTGCAGGCCGCGTTCGCGTACACCGGGGTATGGTTCCTGCTGCTCGGGGGCGTACGGCCGGTGGGCGAGATGCAGACGCAGCGCCGCCGTGGACAGTTGTCGCAGTCGGATGCCGACCAGCTCGCCTGGCTGACCGGAGTACCCGGACTGGTCTGGGTCGGGTTCTTCGGCGTGGTCAACCTGATCGTGCTGCTGGCCGGGGCGGCCCTGCTCGCCGGGCCGTTCCTGGACGGTCTCAGCCTGGCCGGTTGACCGGCCTGAGGCGCCGGATCCGGGGCTGACCGGCCGGAGAAGACATTTCAGCAGGTGGGGGAGACGGATGCGGTACGTGATCATCGGGGCGGGTGCGGTCGGCGGCACCATCGGGGTACGACTCAGCCAGGCCGGCCTGGACGTGACGCTGGTCGCCCGGGGCGCCCAGTTGACGGCGATCCGGGAGCGTGGCCTGACCCTGGTCACCCCCGACGGCGAGCACACCGCCCGGCTGCCCGGCTACGCCGACCCGACCACCGGCGGAGAGGTGCCGACGCTGACCCCGGACACCGTGCTGGTCCTGACGGTGAAGTCGCAGGACACCGAAACCGCGCTGCGCGGCTGGGCGGACCTGCCGGTGGTCGGCGGCGGCACCGCGTCCGAGCGGCTTCCGCTGCTCACCGCCCAGAACGGCGTGGCGAACGAGACCGCCGCCGCCCGGCTCTTCGACCGGGTCCATCCGGTCTGCGTCTGGCTGCCGGCGACGTACCTGGAGCCGGGGCGGGTGGTGGCGAGTGGACATCCGTACTCCGGGATGCTGCACGTCGGGGCGTACCCGGACGGCTCGGACGAGACCAGCCGGCGGATCGCCGCCGACCTGGCGGCCGGCGGTTTTCTCGCCCCGGTCCGGGACGACGTGATGCGCTGGAAGTACGGCAAACTGCTCCGCAACCTCGGCAACGCGGTCGAGGCGCTGTTCGGCCGGGACTCCCGTACCGGCTCGACCGACGAGCTGTACGAGGCGGTCCGGACCGAGGGCGAGACGGTGCTGGACAAGGCTGGCATCGGGTACACGTCGGTGGCCGAGGAGGCGGCCGAGCGCGGTGACCGGATCCGGTCCGTCCCGGTCGGCGGGACCGACCGGCAGGGCAGTTCCACCTGGCAGAGCCTGGCCCGGCAGACCGGCTCGGTCGAGACCGACCACCTCAACGGCGAGATCGTGCTGCTCGGCCGGCGGTACGGCGTACCGACGCCGGTGAACGCGGCGATCCAGCGGGCGATGCGCCGGGCGGTACGGGAGCGGATCCCGGCCGGCACCTTCCCGCAGGCGCACCTCTTCGACTGAGACCGGCACGCGGCCGCCGGAAACTGCTCAGAGCGGGATGTTGCCGTGCTTTTTCGGCGGCAGCGTCTCCCGCTTGGTACGCAGCATCCGCAGCGCCCGGACGATCTGCCCCCGGGTCTCCGCCGGGCGGATCACCGCGTCGACGTAGCCACGCTCGGCGGCGACGTACGGGTTGGCGAGGGTGTCCTCGTACTCGGTGATCTTCTCGGCCCGCAGTGCGGCCGGGTCCTCGGCGGCGGCGAGTTCACCCCGGTAGAGGATGTTCACCGCGCCCTGCGCCCCCATCACCGCGATCTGCGCGGTCGGCCAGGCGAAGTTGAGGTCGGCGCCGAGGTGCTTGGAGCCCATCACGTCGTACGCGCCGCCGTACGCCTTGCGGGTGATCACCGTGACCTTCGGTACGGTCGCCTCGGCGTACGCGTAGATGAGCTTCGCGCCGCGCCGGATGATCCCCTCCCACTCCTGCCCGGTGCCGGGCAGGAACCCGGGTACGTCCACAAAGGTCAACACCGGGATGTTGAACGCGTCGCAGGTGCGGACGAAGCGGGCGGCCTTCTCCGAGGCGTTGATGTCCAGGCAGCCGGCGAAGTGCATCGGCTGGTTCGCCACCACCCCGACCGGACGGCCCTCGACCCGGCCGAAGCCGACCACGATGTTCTGCGCGTACAGCGGCTGGATCTCCAGGAACTCGCCGTCGTCGAGGACGTGCTCGATCACCTGGTGGATGTCGTACGGCTGGTTCGCCGAGTCCGGGATCAGGGTGTCCAGTTCCCGGTCGGCGTCGGTGACGTCCAGGTCGGCGATGGTGTCGTCGACGACGACCGGCTCGTCGAGGTTGTTCGACGGCAGGTACGACAGCAGCGCCCGGACGTACTCGATCGCGTCGTCCTCGTCGGCGGCGAGGTGGTGGGCGTTGCCGCTGCGGGTGTTGTGGGTCCGGGCGCCGCCGAGTTCCTCCATCCCGACGTCCTCACCGGTCACCGTCTTGATCACGTCCGGTCCGGTGATGAACATGTGCGAGGTCTGGTCGACCATCACGGTGAAGTCGGTCACCGCGGGGGAGTAGACCGCACCACCCGCGCACGGGCCCATCACCAGCGAGATCTGCGGGATGACGCCGGAGGCGCGGACGTTGCGGAAGAAGATCTCGCCGTAGAGGCCGAGGCTGACCACACCCTCCTGGATCCGGGCACCACCGGAGTCGTTGATGCCGATCACCGGGCAGCCGATCTTCATGGCCAGGTCCATCACCTTGACGATCTTCTCGCCGAAGACCTCGCCGAGGGAGCCGCCGAAGACGGTGAAGTCCTGGGCGAAGACACAGACCTTGCGCCCGTCGACCGTGCCGTAGCCGGTCACCACCCCGTCGCCGTACGGGCGGGTCCTCTCCAGCCCGAAGTTGGTCGACCGGTGTCGGGCCAGTTCGTCCAGTTCGACGAAGGAGCCCTCGTCGAGCAGCATGTCGATCCGTTCCCGGGCGGTCTTCTTGCCCCGGGCGTGCTGCTTCTCCACCGCCCGGGCCGATCCCGCGTGCACCGCCTCGTCGACCCGGCGGTCCAGGTCGGCGATCCGTCCGGCGGTGCTGTGAAGGTCGGGTTCGGTGGAGGTCCGCTGCGCAGTCACGTCCGCGATCGTAACGACGCCCCGTACGCTGGCCTGATGCCGGGATCGCCGTACACCGACCTGGACCGTCCGCCGCTCGACGCGCGACGGCTGCAGCGGGCCCTGATCGTCCCCGGTGGCCTCTGGAGCCGCCTGGAGTTGCGGACCGAGACCGGTTCGACAAACGCCGACGTGGCGGAGGCGGCCCGGTCCGGCGAGCCGGAGGGGCTGGTGGTGGTCGCCGAGCGGCAGACCGCCGGCCGTGGCCGGCGCGGACGCTCCTGGGAGTCGCCGGCTCGGGCCGGGATCGCGGTGAGCGTGCTGCTCCGGCCGGGCGTGGCCGCGCCGGACCGGGGCTGGCCGGTGGTGCCGCCGGCCCGGTACGGATGGTTGCCGCTGCTGGCCGGTGTCGCGCTGGTCGAGGCGGTGGATCGGCTCGCCGAGCTCGACTCCGCGCTGAAGTGGCCCAACGACCTGCTCGTCTGGCCCGGTACCGGCACGTCGCCCGGTGGTACCGGTGCCTCGACCGGCACCGGGGCGTCGGAGGGCAACGCGGCTTCGGCGGGCGGTGAGGCGAAGTGCGCCGGGATCCTGGTGGAGGGAGTGGCGACCACGGCCGGGGAACCGCCGGCGGTCGTGCTCGGCGTCGGGCTGAACGTGACCCTGCGGGCCGACGAACTGCCGGTCACCACCGGCCTGCCGGCGACCTCGCTGCAACTGGCCGGCGCCGTCGCCACCGACCGGGACCCGCTGCTGCGGGCCCTGCTGCGCGCCGTCGAACGCTGGTACGGCCGCTGGCGGGCCGCCGCCGGTGACGCGGAGGAGTGCGGACTACGCGAGGCGTACCTGCGGCACTGTGCCACTCTCGACCGGGAGGTACGGGTCCTGCTGCCGGGCGGTGACGACCTGGTCGGCACGGCCAGGACGATCGACTCCGACGGTCAGCTGGTCCTCGACACCGCGAGCGGCGAGCGGCGGGTCGCCGCCGGCGACGTCCTGCACCTGCGCTGAACCCGGCTCTCCCGCACCCTGGGCCCGCCGGGATCGGTGCGCCGACCGCCGGACCGGGCGGATGTCGCCAGGGGGACAGCGCGGTAAAGAGTCGGTACCGGATGGCGTGTCGGTGGCGGACAACCGCTACGGTCACCGGCGGACATTCGTGTACGGACGAGGAGGTTGGGGTGGCATTCCCTGAGGACGTGCTCACTTCGGACGAGCATGTCGTGGCGCACCTGCACCCACACTGGAAGGCGTTGATCCGGCCGGTCCTGGTGCTGGTCCTGGCCGTTGCCGCGGTGGTGGTCGGGTTCGTCCTCCTGCCGGCGGGCGGGGCGGGCGCGATCGCCGGCTGGGTGATCGCGGCGGCCGCGCTGGTGGCGGTGGTTCTGTTCAGCCTGTGGCCGTTCCTGGTGTGGCGGACCACGCACTACCTGTTCACCAACGAGCGGGTTCTGCTGCAGAAGGGCGTTTTCAACCGTGACCGGCGGGACATCCCGTTGAGCCGGATCAACGACCACTCCATGAACCAGCGGTTCCTCGAGCGGATGCTCGGCTGCGGCACGCTGACCATCGAGTCGGCCGGCGAGCGTGGGCAGTCCGTCCTGGCGGACATCCCCGGTGTGGAGAAGATCCAGACCACCCTGTACGAGCTCGTCGAGGCGAACCACGACAAGCACTCACTGGGCGACGGCGAAATGCGGGAGATCCTCGCCGACATGGCCGAGGGCAAGCCGCTGCGCGAGGAGCAGGCCAAGCCGGCCAAGTAGCTCTCGAACGGTTCCGCGCCGGTCCGGATCCCCGGGCCGGCGCGGTGGTGTTTTCCGCGCAGGTTGTTACTTCAGGGGGCAGGTGTCTCAGTGGAAGCGTCGACGGGCCGCGGTGTCCAGTTTCGTGGCCTTCAACTCCGCGACGAGCTGCTTGTCCAGTTCCACGTCGAGGGTCTCGGCGAGATCGGCCGGCAGCGGTGGGACCCGGCGCTGAGCCGGCCGCTTCGCCCCGTTCGGCGCCACCGTGTCGTTGCCGAACGGGGTCGCGGCACCGTCCAACGGGGTGGCGGCACCCTCGAGCGGGGCGCCGGGCCGACCGTTGACGCTGCTGCCACCGCTCTGCCGCTCGCCGTCGGGCCGTCGTGCCGCACGCTCGCCGTCCCGCCGTACCGCACGCTCGTCGGCGAACTCGGCGGTCGCCTCGGCAAGTTCGGCCACCGGGTCCAGTTCGGCGAGGACGTCGCCTTCCGGGCCGGACGTCGGCTTCGCCCCGGTCCGGTCGACCCTGTCCGGACTGCTGGGCGGCTTCCGGAACACGAAGGTGCGGTACGACCAGAACCGGAAGATGGTGGCCAGTCCCACCCCGACCGTCTTCGCGATGTTCAGGGCGAGCAGCCCGCTGAGGCCGAAGCCGTACTTGGCCAGCGCCAACACGCCCAGTTCGATGGCCAGGCCGGTCGCGTTGAACAGGAAGAACAGCGCGGTTTCCCGGTGCACCGCCGACTTGGGCCGGTCCCGGTAGGTCCAGTGCCGGTTCATCAGGTACGACGTGCAGGTGGCGACGATCGTGGCCACGACGTTCGCCTTCAATTGCCCATCGGCGAACACGGTGAGCGCCAGCGCGTTGAACACCGCGTAGTTGATGACGGCGTTCACACCTCCCACGGCGCCGAACTTCAGCGCCTCATGGAGGAATTTCTGCCAGCGTTCAGGCAATAGTCGGACGAAACGCATTCGCACACCTTAGGCCAGTAGGACGGGCCGGGCGCACCGACCGTACGCGGATGGGCTGCTGGTCACGGCCCCGGGTGACCCTTGAGCACCTCGGGAGCGTCGGACGCCGCCGGACCGACGAAGACGAACCGCCGGTAGGACCAGAACCGGAAGAAGGTGCCCAACGCGGCACCGACGAAGTTGCCCGCGATGTTGTCGGCGACCAGGGACTTGAAGACCCCCGGCCAGATGCTGCCCAGCCCGTAGTGGCTGACCGCCAGGCAGACCAGCCCGATGCCGAGACCGACCGCGTTGAAGAAGAAGTAGAGCGAGTACTCGCGGGCCATGCCCGAGCGTTCCCGGTGTCGCCAGGTCCAGAACCTGTTACCGACGAACGCCAGGGTCGCCGCGATGACGGTGGAGAACGTCTTCGCGGTCAGGGTCTCCCAGTCGAGACTCGCCTTGGCGTAGTTGAACAGGGCGAAGTCGACCGCGAAGGCGATCGCGCCCACCGTGCCGAACTTGCCCAACTCGTGGACGAGGTGTCCGAACCGATGCCAGAGCTGCTGGAGGAGGCCGCGACGGGTGCCCGGGGATGACGGGGGTTCGCCGGTCGCGGTCGGGGACACGGGTCGAGCGTACCGGTTCCCGACGATGCCCACGTCCCGCAAGCGGCGACTCGCGGGCGCCGCCGTCGCGACCGGACGGTCGGGGTGCGTGTGACCTGAGCGTCGAGGTGTGTCCCTCCGGCAACGGGTGAGGAGCCAGTGACGCGATGTCATCGCCGGGAAGATTTGCGTGAAACTGCGCGCGGCGGCGGGGAAAGAGGCGCCTTATCGCACGGGCGCCGGATCCTGTGCAGTTCTTCACAACCAGTCTCGCTGCCCTGAACGGCCGCTCGGTTTACGCTGACGGAAATCCCAGGCTTTCACCGGCGGCACCGTCGCCGGTCTGTTCGGCACCGCAAGCTCTGTAAACGGTCAGCGTCGACCAAAGGAGATATGCCATGGCCGCTCCGGCTACCATCCGGGGACTCGATCAAGCTCCGACCAGCCACTCCAAACTACTCGCCTGGGTCAAAGAGGTGGCCGAACTGACCAGTCCGGACCAGGTCGTCTGGGCCGACGGCTCGGAGGCGGAATGGCGTCGACTCACCGACGAACTGGTCGAGGCAGGCACCCTGGTACGACTCAACCCGGACCGTAAGCCCAACTCCTTCTGGGGACGTACCGATCCCTCCGATGTGGCCCGCGCCGAGGACCGTACGTTCATCTGCTCCGTCGACGAAGCCGACGCCGGCCCCACCAACAACTGGATGGCCCCGGCCGAGATGAAGCGCATCATGACCGACCTCTACCGGGGTTCGATGCGCGGGCGCACGATGTACGTCATTCCGTTCTGTATGGGGCCGCTGGAGGCGGAACAGCCCATGTTCGGGGTGGAGATCACCGACAGCGCGTACGTCGTCGCCTCCATGCACATCATGACCCGGATGGGTAGCAAGGTGCTGGAAGGAATGGGGAAGGACGCCGACTTCGTCCCCTGCCTGCACTCGGTCGGTGCCCCGCTGGAGCCGGGGCAGCAGGACGTCGCCTGGCCGTGCAACGACACCAAGTACATCTCGCACTTCCCCGAGACCCGGGAGATCTGGTCGTTCGGTTCCGGGTACGGCGGCAACTCGCTGCTCGGCAAGAAGTGCTACTCGCTGCGGATCGCCAGCGTGATGGCCCGCGACGAGGGCTGGCTCGCCGAGCACATGCTCATCATGAAGCTCACCTCGCCAGAGGGGCGGGTGCACTACGTCGCCGGCGCCTTCCCGTCCGCCTGCGGCAAGACCAACCTGGCGATGCTGGAGCCGACCCTGCCCGGCTGGAAGGTCGAGACGATCGGTGACGACATCGCCTGGATGCGGTTCGGCTCCGACGGCCGGCTCTATGCGGTCAACCCCGAGTACGGCCTCTTCGGCGTCGCCCCGGGCACCGGCTGGAAGACCAACGCGAACGCGATGCGGACCATCGACCGGGGCAATTCCCTGTTCACCAACGTGGGACTGACCGACGACGGCGACATCTGGTGGGAGGGGATGGGTGACCCGCCGGCCCACCTGATCGACTGGAAGGGTCGGGACTGGACGCCGGAGAGCGGCGAACTCTCCTCGCACGCCAACAGCCGGTTCTGCACCCCGCTGCTGCAGTGTCCGATCGTCGCCGACGAGTTCAACGACCCGAACGGTGTACCGATCGACGCGATCCTGTTCGGTGGGCGCCGTAAGGACACCATCCCGCTGATCACCGAGTCCCGGGACTGGGTGCACGGTGTCTACATGGGAGCGACCCTCTCCTCGGAGACCACCGCGGCGGCCTCCGGCGAGGTCGGTGTGGTGCGTCGGGACCCGATGGCGATGCTGCCGTTCATCGGCTACCACGCCGGCGACTACTTCCGGCACTGGATCGAGATGGGCAAGGGCGCCGACGGCGACGAGGCCAAACTGCCGAAGATCTACTACGTCAACTGGTTCCGGAAGAACGCCGACGGCGACTTCATCTGGCCCGGCTTCGGGGAGAACTCCCGGGTGCTCAAGTGGATCGTCGAACGGCTGGAGGGGCGGGCCGAGGCGGTGGAGACGCCGATCGGGTTCGTACCCGCCCCGGGCGCGCTCGACGTCGACGGTCTCGACATGAGCCCGGAGGACCTGCGGATCGCCACCCGGGTCGACGTCGAGGAGTGGCGCCAGGAGTTGCCCCGGATCACCGAGTGGTTCGACAAGTTCGGCGAGAAGCTGCCGGGCGTGCTCTGGGCCGAACTGGACGCGCTGCGGGCCCGCCTCGACGAGGAGGCCGCCCGCACCGCCCGGTAGCGGGGTGAGGCAGGGCACACCTACCTGACGGCCCGGTCCACCTGGTGTACGGGTGGACCGGGCCGGGCATCATCGACGGCATGACGACGGCCGCCGGAGAACCGCACCGGCGGCCGTACGCCGGCGCAGGACCAGACCGGCGGCCGTCCGCCGTCTGGGCCCTGACCTGGCTGCTCGTGGCGACCGCCGCGGCCACCGTCGTGGTCGACGTGCTCAACTGGTGGTACGCCCCGGAGCGCGGCTTCGGGCTCGCCGTCCGCAGCGGCTGGGCGCTGCTGCGGACGCTCGGGTTCCTCATCCTGATCCGGCACGTGCGGCGGGGACGGGCCGGTGCCCGCCCGTTCGGGCTGATTCTCGCGGTGACCACGATCTTCGCGGTGGGCCGGCTGGTCGTGCCCCGGGCCGGGGTGCCACCGCTGCCGGGGCTGCTCGGGTTCGCGATCCTCGCCGCGCTCTGCGTCGCCGTCGTCTGGCTGCTCTACCGCTCGCCCTCGATACGTGACCACCTCGTCCGGCATCCCCACCGGCTGGTCATCGACCGGCGGGGCGTCTCCTGGCAGGAGGCGGTCCCGCGCCGGCCACCGGTGACCGGCTGGCTGCTCACCGCCCGGGTCGCGGCGTTCACGTACAGCCCGTTGACGCTGGTGCCCGCTCTGGTGGCAATCGGCACGATCCTCGACGGGCGGCTGCTCGCCGCGCCTACCGTGGTGCTGTGGTTCGTCGTGGGCGTCGCGGTCAGCTACGCGGTGCTGTTCAGCAGCTTCTTCCTGCTCCGCGGCAAGCGGTGGGCGGGCGTGCTGCTGATGCTGGTCACCGTACTCGTGCTCGGGGTGAACCTGCCGATGTGCTGGCTGCTGCTCGGGGTGGACGGCCTGGTCCGGGACGGTACGCCACTGGTAGTCGCTGCGGCCATGACGCTGTACGGGCTGCGCCGGGCCGCCCGGGCCGCCGCGCAACCGGGCCGGTCCGGGCCGGTGCCGGATCCGGGGCGGGCCGCCCGGGACCCGGCCGGTCCGCCGGTGACCGTGCGTCCCGGATGAGGTGAGTGGGCGTGGAGACGGTCGACGTGGCGGTGGTCGGGGCCGGTCCGGCCGGGGCGAGCGCCGCGCTGGCCGCCCGCCGGCTCGGGGCGAGCGTGCTGCTGCTGGACCGGGCGGACTTTCCCCGGGACAAGGCGTGCGGGGACGGCATCGCGGCGCACGCGCTGGACGTACTCGCGGAACTGGGTGTGCCGGACGCGGTGGCCGGCTATCGGCCGGTGCCGGCGCTGCGGCTGGTCGCGCCGGGTGGCGGTCAGGTGGCGCGCCCGCTGCCCCGACCCGCGTACACGGTGCCCCGCCAGGTCTTCGACGCCCGGCTGGTGGCGGCGGCGCTGGCCGCCGGCGCGGAGCTGCGCCGGCATCCGGTGCGGCGGGTGGAGGTCCGGGACGAGCGGGTGGTGCTCGACGGGCTGGTGGCCGCCCGGGCGGTGGTCGGCGCCGACGGCGCCGGTTCGGTGGTCCGCCGGGCGCTCGGGCACGGCGTCAACCCGGCAGGGCACCTGGCGTTGGCCATCCGGGGCTACGCGCCGGCCGCCGCCGGGCCGGTCGAGCAGCGGATCGTCACCTCGGCCCGGCACTGGCCGGGCTACGCCTGGGTGTTCCCGATCGGGGACGGCCGGGCCAACATCGGGTACGGCGAGGTGCTCGCCGGTTGTCCGCTGCGCCGGGACCAGATGTTGGACCGGCTGGCCGCCCTGCTGCCCGAGATCGACACCGGCGCGGCGACCGGGATCCGGGCTCACCACCTGCCGTTGTCGACCCGCCGTCCGGTGCCGGGACGGGGCCGGATCGTCCTGGCGGGCGACGCTCTGTCCCTGATCAACCCGTTCACCGGCGAGGGGATCTTCTACGCGGTTCTCTCCGGTTCGCTGGCCGGGGCGGCCGCCGCAGGTTCGCCACACGTCGCGGCGGACCGGTACGCCGCCGCGCTGCGTCGACGGCTGGGCCGGCACCTGCGGCACAGTTCGGCGGTGGCCTGGCTGGCCCGGCGCCGGCCGGTGGTGGACACCGTGGTCCGGGCCGCCGACCGGGACGCCGAGGTCTTCCGGTCGCTGGTCGAACTGGGCCTCGGTGACGGGCGCTTGGACCTGCGGACATTGACCAGGATGGTCGCCGCCGTCCCAGCCGGGGTCAACCGGCACTTCCCTCGGCGGTTCTGATCGGTACGCTGCAGAGGATGAGTCTGCGCGACCTTATCTACTCGGTGTACGAGCGACGTCTGACGGCGAAGCTCGCCGGTAAGCCCGTACCGAGGCACGTCGGGGTGATGTGTGACGGCAACCGGCGGTGGGCCCGTGAGATGGGCTTCGTCGACCCGAACGACGGGCACCGGGTCGGCGCAGCCAAGATCAAGGAAGTGCTGGGCTGGTGTGACCAGGCCGGTATCGGGCACGTCACGTTGTATCTGCTCGCCACGGACAACCTGCGTCGGCCGGCCAGCGAGCTGGACCCGCTGGTCCAGATCATCGAGGATCTGGTCGTCGAGTTGGCCGAGGAGGGAAACCCCTGGCGGCTGCGGATGGTCGGCGCGCTCGACCTGCTGCCGGCGCAGACCGCGGCGGCGCTCAAGTCGGCCGAGGAACGGACCCGGGACCGGGTGGGTGGCGCCCAGGTCAACGCCGCCGTGGGGTACGGCGGCCGGCGGGAGATCGCCGACGCGGTCCGCTCGCTGCTCTGGGAGCACGCGGCGGCCGGCGGCACCATCGAGGAACTCGCCGAGGTCCTCGACGTGGAGCACATCGCGGAGCACCTCTACACCAAGGGACAGCCCGACCCTGACCTGGTCATCCGGACCAGTGGCGAGCAGCGGCTCTCCGGCTTCCTGCTCTGGCAGTCGGCGCACTCCGAGTTCTACTTCTGCGAGTTGAACTGGCCGGACTTCCGGCGCGTCGACTTCCTCCGGGCCCTGCGCTCGTACGCCAACCGGCAGCGCCGCTACGGCGCGTGACAGTCGCCCGGGCAGGGCAGCGGGAGCGCGTCACAGTCGCCCGGCCCGGCAGGGCAGCGGGAGCGCGTCACAGTCGCCCGGCCCGGCAGGGCACCGGCGGCGCCTGCCAGTCGCCGGCCCGGCAGGGCACCGGCGGCGCGCGACCGGCCGGCGCCGGTCAGGTGAGCCGGTGCAGGGCCTCGGTGAGGAAGTCGCCGAGCGCCTCCGGCGACTCGATGGTCAGGTCGGCGGCGGTGGAGACCTCGTCGCCGGTCTCCGGGTTGGCGACGGCGACGCAGACGCCGAAGAAGTCCGGGTCGGCGGCCTCGCGGGCGCGCAGCGCGGCGAACGCCTTGATGTCCGAGACGTCGTCGCCGAAGTACCACGCGCAGCTGGCGGAACGGACCGCCTCGCCGATCACCATTCCTTTGTCACGGTCGACCGGGGGCTTGAGCTCCAGCACCATCCGCCCGACCTGCAGCCGCAGGCCCAGCTGCTCGGCCTGTTGCCGGCCCCACCGCTCGACGACGTCGGCGAGGTGCGGCGCGGTCCGCCAGTGCAGGGCGACCGAGAGCCGTTTGTACTCCACCAGCGTGCCGTCCGGCAGCTCCGCGCGGGCCCGCTCGGAGAGTTCGGCCATGGTCGGCACCCAGGGCAGGGCGGCCTCCTCGGTGACCGTCTCACCGGAGGCGAGCAGGTGCTCCAGGCCGTAGAGCCCGTAGATGTCCACCCCTTCGACGCTGGCGAGCCGGTCGCGGAGGAACTCCACCGGCCGGGCCGAGACGATCGCCACCCGTCGTACCACCGAGGTGAGGGCGTTGATCGCCGCCAGGGCCTTCGGCGCCGGCTCCACCGCGGTCGGGTCGTCCCGTACCGGCGCGAGGGTGCCGTCGAAGTCGAAGAAGAGGACGCAGCCCTCGAGCCGGTCGGCAGTGGCCCGCCATGCCTGTTCAGCAGTCAGGGAACCGGTCGGGGACTGCCCCCCCGTGTTGATCGGCCGCACGGGCGTCAGCGTACCTCGACCGGTTGCCGCCGCAGACGTCGAAGCGAAAACCTTTCACCCCGGCGTTGCGGCGGCAACCGTGCGCCATGGCGACGGCCGGTCGTCCAGCGGCGACCGCTCGTCCGCCGGCTCAGTCGTCGCCGCTGATCATCGCCCGGCGTCCGCGTAGCCGGGGTCCGATCGGTACCACCGCCGGGTCCTGGGCCCGGCTCAGCAGGTATCCCTCGACAAATCCCGTGTTGTGGTCGCCCGCGTTGCGGTCCAGCTCGTTGAGCCGAGCGACGAGGAACTCGGTGAGCGCGGTGACCCGCGCGTTGAGCCGTTCGTGGAGATCCGCGACGACGGCCAGGACGGTCGCGGTCCCGGCGACGGTCAGGGCCAGGGCGTTCACCAGGAACGGTGCGGTGCTGCCGTCACGGACGGCGCCGACCACGACGTTCGTGGTCACACACAGGGTCAGGGACACCGACGCGACGACAACTGCCATCCATTTCAGGGTCATGGCTAGACCCCTCCTTCTGTCCCGCAGGGCTGGGTTCGGCCTTGTCCCGTCCCCCCGCCGACGACGAGCCCAAGCAGTACGAAGAGGGACGTTAGCGCCTGCGTTTGACTACCGGAGGTGGTTGGATGAGTGCCATGCGCGAAGTTGCGCCATTTGACTAACTACCCAGCTCGTTTGCCCGCTTTTCGGGCGTCCGTCGGCAAAGCGGGACGATAGGCTAGATAACGGATGGTCTCCCGGATGTGGAACTTCTCCGCGTCGGAGACGTTCGGATCGACCAGGCGACGGAGCAGTGCCTCGACGTCGGGATCCATCGGCGGGGCGCTCGGGGTGGGGCGCGCCGGGGCGTTGCGGTCCCAGCCGAGCACCCCGAAGGCCACCCCCGGGTCCAGTCCGAGGCCTTCGCAGAACGCGACGACCCGCTTCGCCTCGGGGTCGCTGGCCCACTCGCCGCGTACCCAGCGGTTGATGGTCTGGCGGGACACGCCGGTGCGGCGGGAGACCTCGGTGCCGGTCCAGGCGCGGGTGGCGCGGGCGTCGTCGAGTGCCTTGCGTACGAAGGCGGCGAAGGCAATCTTCCGTCCTTGACTGCGGTCCGGCACCCGTTGACGGTACGGCCAGCCGCCCTGTTTCGGGGGGTCAGGGGCCGAGGTGTACTGCGTGCGTGACAAAGGTTCACGTTCCCGTGGTGTCCTAGCACGGCTTGTGTCGAGGGGTATCACGTGGCCACAATAGGTGTACGTAGGTGTGGGGGTAATCAGACGAAGAGCTGATACTGTCACGCGTATGGGACGATTTACGGTGTGTCTCGTGCTTGAGACATTCTGTGTTCGCGAGGGTCACACCCTCGTGACAGGAGGAGTCCGGTGACCGAACTAGCAACCCGGGCCCAGGCATTCGGTCTGATCGCCGACGGCGTCGCCGCCGGTCTCAGCGCGCCCTGGCGGCTCTACCTCGCACGCGGCTGCCGTTATCTCTCCCTGAACGTGGGTGACCGGGCGGAGTGGAACTCGTGGCGGGCCCATCTCGGCTGTCCGGAGCTGAGTGTGCGGGTGTACGACGCCGGGGGTGAGATTCGCCGGGCCTCGGTTGCCGAGGTCGTGCTCGACGGCTGCCGGATCAGCGTCGAGTTGATCGAGGAGGTGAGCACCGACGATCTCGACCGGCTGCTCGTCTCCGACCCGACCTCCTTCGACGCGGAGGGGACATGAGGGAGCGGACCGGCCGACCGGACGGGATGGTCCACGACGGCGCCGGACACCACGAGGAGAGGCCGTGAGCGGGAGCGGAGTGGAAGCGCGGGGGGAAGGAGTCAGTAGCGGGGGCGGTCGACGGGTCGATCGGGGTCGGGGTGGGGTGACCGGATGAGTCCCTTCTTCGCGGTTTTCCTCATACTGCTGCTCGCGTCGTCCAGCTACGCCGTCGGGCGGCTGCACGGCCAACTCAGCTACCGGCTCGGTTACCGGTTCGGCTACCGGCAGGGGTACTTCGACGGTGACCGGGGCGCCTGGAACCGTCGACGTCGGGAGGCGCAGGCGGCCATCGCCTCGGTGTTGGCGGTGCCATCACCCACCACACCGCACAACGCCCACACCGTCGTAGGTCAGGGAACGACGTATACGGGCGCCTCTTTCGCGGGGACCGCGACCAACGGCGGACGGCACTCCACCGACGCCTTCGCCGGTCGGAATGTCTGACCGGTGCGCGGTGGGGTGAGCGGTCACCCGCGAGCACGGTGCGGGGTCCGGCACGGACCCGCACCGTCGGGATCACCTCAGACCGGTGACGGTGATCCCCGCCGGCCGGGATGTGCGCAGGGGGCATGCATCCCGGCCGGTCCCCCGGCCGGCCCGTGGCTTTGCCGCAGGCCCTAGCCCAAGCTGGCATTCTCCGGTTAGCGTCTAGGCATGGCGCGGGGTCGTCCCGGGCCAGCCGGCCGGCCCGGACCTTGCGCGACCATGCACGCCACGGGGCCCGCATCCGACCCCGTGTCTCCGGGCACCGGACGAGGCGGATCGCGGGTGGACGGGTGCACGCCCGCCGGAGCAGGCCTGTGACGACTCGCCGTACCAATCCTCGGGCCGACAACCAGAGCGTGACCGCCGCCGAGAAGACCCCGGGCCGGGCCCGGGGCGGGCGCCGGACCAGGACCACCCCGCCGGCCGACACCGCGGAGCCCGGACCAGCCGGCCGGGCGTACGTCCTGGACACCTCGGTCCTGTTGTCCGACCCCGGAGCCTTCCACCGGTTCGCCGAACACGAGGTGGTCGTGCCGCTGGTGGTGATCACCGAACTGGAGGGGAAGCGTCATCATCCGGAACTGGGCTGGTTCGCCCGGCAGTCCCTGCGGCTCCTCGACGACCTGCGGGTCCGGTACGGGCGGCTGGACCAGCCGGTGCCGGCCAACGAGTCGGGCGGCACGCTACGGGTCGAACTGAACCACAGCGACGACGGTGTACTGCCGCCCGGGTTCCGTACCGACTCCAACGACGCGCGGATCCTCTCGGTCGCGCTCAACCTGGCCGCGGAGGGCCGGGAGGTCACCCTGGTCAGCAAGGACATGCCGCTGCGGGTGAAGGCGGCCTCCGTCGGGCTGACCGCCGACGAGTACCGGCACGGCCAGGCCAGCGACCCGACCTGGACCGGGATGGCCGAGCTGGAGTTGGCCGAGGAGCAGGTCAACCAGCTCTACGAGGATGTCTCGCTCGACCTGGACGAGGCGGCCGGCCTGCCCTGCCACACCGGACTGGTGCTGCACTCGCCGCGTGGCTCCGCGCTGGCCCGGGTGCTGCCCGACAAGACCGTACGACTGGTCCGCGGTGACCGGGAGGCGTTCGGGCTGCGCGGTCGGTCGGCCGAGCAGCGGATCGCGCTCGACCTCCTGCTCGACGAGTCGATCGGCATCGTCTCGCTCGGCGGCCGGGCCGGGACCGGCAAGTCGGCGCTCGCGCTCTGCGCCGGCCTGGAGGCCGTGATGGAGCGCCGCCGGCACAAGAAGGTCGTCGTCTTCCGACCGCTGTACGCGGTGGGCGGCCAGGAGTTGGGATACCTGCCCGGCTCGGAGGCGGAGAAGATGTCGCCCTGGGCGCAGGCGGTCTTCGACACCCTCGGCGCGGTGGTCCACGAGAACGTGGTGGACGAGGTGCTGTCCCGGGGAATGCTCGAGGTGCTGCCGTTGACCCACATCCGGGGCCGGAGCCTGCACGACGCGTTCGTGATCGTCGACGAGGCGCAGTCGCTGGAACGCGGGGTGCTGCTCACCGTGCTGTCCCGGGTCGGCCAGGGCTCCCGGGTGGTGCTCACCCACGACGTGGCGCAGCGCGACAACCTGCGGGTCGGACGACACGACGGGGTCACCGCGGTGATCGAGGCGTTGAAGGGCCATCCGATCTTCGCGCACGTCACGCTGACCCGTTCGGAGCGGTCCCCGATCGCCGAGGTGGTCACGGATCTGTTGGAGGAGGTGCCGCTGTAGGCGGCGCTCCCCAGGTGGTTCGTCCGGATCAACGGCGATTCGTGGCGTGACCCAGGTCACATATTTCTCCTCTGCTTTCCCGGCAGCCTCACCTTGCGCAATGGTGTCCCTCGAGCGTCCAGAGCCGGCGGGGATCGTCGACGATCGTCTTCCCCGCCGTCCACGGCGCCGACGGCCGCCGGTCGATCGGGGCCACGACCGGGTCAGGTCGGGGCGCTCGCGGCGTGACCAGGGCAGACCCGGATCGGGTTCCGGTGCGCCGTGTCCTTGCCCCCGACGAAGGGAACACTTTGTGAGTCGGCTGTGGAGCCGGTTCGGTGTCCGGGGACTTGCCGTCGCGTTGCTCCTCGGGGGCGTCGGTGGCGGTTACTACCTCGGCGAAGACCGGGAAGCGCAGCAGCGGAGCATCGACGCCCAGTCGGCCTACGACGCACAACAGGCCGAGTGGGAGCTGATCCGCCAGCGGCGCGCGGCACACCTGCTGGCCACCCTCGACCAGCGGGCCGCCGAGCGGGAGGCCGCGCGCAAGGCCGCCGAGGTCGCCGAGGACGCGGCCGAGCGCGCCGAGCGGGCGGACGAGGCGGTGAGCCGTAAACGGGAACGCGAGCGGCGGGAGCGGGAGGAGGCGGAGGCGGCGATCAAGCCGTACGACGGCCCCATCCCGGACTCGTGCAACGAGTACAGCGGTCACCGGGCGACCGGCTGCGCGCTGCTGCTCGACGCGGGCTTCGAACTCTCCGAGATGCCCTGCCTGGACAAGCTCTGGACCAAGGAGAGCGGCTGGAACCCGAAGGCCGCGAACCCCTCCGGGGCGTACGGGATTCCGCAGGCCAGGCCGGGGGACAAGATGTCCAGCGTCGCCTCCGACTGGAAGACCAACCCGGCGACCCAGATCAAGTGGGGACTCGGCTACATCAAGGGTCGCTACAGCACCCCCTGCGGTGCCTGGGGACACTCCCAGGCCGAGGGTTGGTACTAGAAGCACAGGGGCCTTCCCGAGGGGGCGCGGACCGGTTGGTCCGCGCCCCCCTCGGCACTGGTGTCGGCTCGGTGATGCCGGCTCAGGTGGCGGTGAGCCTCCGGAGCTGATAGCAACGTGAGGGTGACGTTCGACCCGTACTCCCGGGGTAACGACCCCCACCGGTTCGGCACCGAGGCGTTCTACGCCTCGCTGGGCCGGGCCTTCGTAGCCATGTGCGCCGTCGTACCGGTGCTCTTCGCGATCGAGGCACTCGACGTCTGGCTGCAGGCGGGGCTCGACGCCAACGCCGGGATCATCCCCCGGCACATCGAGGGACTCGACGGGGTCTTCTTCAGTCCCTTCCTGCACCACGGCTGGGACCACCTCTACAGCAACAGCGTGCCGCTGATCCTGCTCGGCACCTTCGTGCTGGCCGCCGGGTCACGGCGGTTCATCTACTCCACACTCGTGATCATCTTCGTCAGCGGTCTCGGCGTCTGGTTCACCGGTTCGCCGCAGTCGATCGTGGTGGGCGCGAGTGGTGTCGTCTTCGGCTACCTCGGCCTGCTCTTCATGCGCGGCATCGTCGAACGGAGCTGGTGGAACCTCGGGGTGGTCGTCCTGGTCGGCCTGCTCTACGGCTGGCAACTGCTGGGGGTGCTGCCGACCGACGAGCTGATCTCCTGGCAGGGGCATCTCTTCGGACTGCTCGGCGGCATGATCGCCGCGGTGCTGTTCCGTCGGCGCCAACCGCGCGACGACGACCCGTACCGGTCGGAGTCGAGTATGACGCTGCCCTGACGGGCTCGTACCGGAAAGGCTTTTCCGGTCCGGTCCACCGGTGGTGGGACGACTATTGCCCCCATCCCGTCGGCCGCCTACGGTCAACGGCAGCAAGCCCGTGATCAGGCCATCGGCGGAGAGCGACGGTGAGCGGTACATGCGCGAGGTTGACGTCGCGATAATCGGGGCTGGTCCCACCGGACTCTTCGCCGCGTACTACGCGGGATTCCGGGGGCTCTCCGTCGCGGTCATCGACGTACTGCCGGAGCCCGGCGGACAGGTGACCGCGATGTACCCGGAGAAGATGATCTACGACATCGCCGGGTTCCCCTCGATCAAGGGTCGCGACCTGGTGGCCAACCTCGTCACCCAGGCCGCCACCTTCAATCCCGAGTACCTGCTCGGGGTCCGCGCCGAAAAGCTCTCCTACCTGGACAGCCGACCGGTGCTCAGCCTCGCCGGCGGCGACGTGCTGCGGTGCGGCGCGATCATCGTCACCGCCGGCCTCGGCAGTTTCACCCCACGGCCACTGCCGGCGGCCGAGAACTTCGTCGGCGGCGGCATCGTCTTCTTCGTGCCGCAGCTGGCCGAACTCGCCGGGCAGGACGTCCTGATCGTCGGCGGGGGCGACTCGGCGTTCGACTGGGCGTTGGCGCTGCAGCCGCTGGCCAGGTCGGTCACCCTGGTGCACCGCCGGGAGAAGTTCCGGGCCCACGCGGCCACCGTCGACCGGGTCCGGGAACTGCCGGTACGGATCATCGTCAACGCCGAGGTGACGAGGCTGCACGGCGACGGCGCGGTGACCGGGGCGGACATCCTGGTGAAGGGTGGCGAGTCGGAGACCGTGCCGGTCGACACCGTGGTGGCGGCGCTCGGCTTCACCGCCGACCTGGGACCGCTCACCGAGTGGGGTCTGGCGCTCGACAAGCGGCACATCCTGGTCGACAGCACCATGGTCACCAACCTGCCGCGGGTCTTCGCAGCCGGCGACATCACCGAGTACCCGGGCAAGGTCCGGCTGATCGCCACCGGTTTCGGCGAGGCCGCGACGGCGGTCAACAACGCCGCGGTGGTGATCAATCCGGCGGCCCACCTCTTCCCCGGTCACTCCTCCGACGCGGGCTGACCGGGTGCCGTGGGGCCTGACCCCGGCTGGTCGGGCAGGCCGGCGAGGTCGGCCATCAGCCGCATCTGGTGGTCGAAGTACGGCGTCCGGTCCTCGATCACCTGCGCCAGTCGTCCGAACACCTCGAAGTTGACCAGGCCGAAGAGTTGGCTCCAGCCGGCCAGCCCCCGACCGAGTTGCTCGACCGAGAGCGGCCGGTCGGCGGTGGTGTCGCCGGGACCGGCCGCGTCGAGGTCGGGTCGTTCCCGGATCAGCCGGTCCAGGTCGGCGCGGACCGCCGGCGGGGGTTCCGCTGCGGCGGGCGGGGCGAGCCGACCGGCGGCGGCACCGTCGATCAGTACCTGGATCAGGGCGAGGACCACCCGCTGGGCCGGGCCCACCGTCTCGGCCGGCGCCGCGTAACCGGGCACCGGGCTGCCGTACAGCAGTGCGTACTCGGCGGGGTGGGCCAGCCCCCAGCTCCGTACGGCGTGGCTGATGGCCAGCCATCGACCGCGCAGGTCGTCCCGGGGGCGTGTCGCGTCGGCCGCCTCGGCGGCGTCGCCGAGCGCCTGGTACGCCTCGACGATCAGCGCGGTGAGCAGGGAGTCCCGGCTCGGGAAGTACCGGTAGATGGCGGACGAGACCATGCCGAGCTCCCGGGCGACGGCCCGGAGCGAGAGGTTGCCGCCATCGGTGGCGAGCTGCCGCCGGGCGACGGCCTTGATCTCCTCGATCAGTTCGGCGCGTACCCGGGCCCGGATCGACGGTGCGGACATGCGTCCAGCCTGCCACATCGGACGGATGGGAGGGAGAGCGCCGTTCGGGTGGAAGAGCGGCAGACGTGACGAGGATCGCCAGTCAGAAATGAGAGCAGTGCTCTTGACGACGAGGTGATCACGGAGAATCCTCTCATCCGAGAGCGCTGCTCTCGGATCGGATTGCCGGACTTCAGGAGTGGCGGAGATGGATCTCCAGGTAATCGTCGGTGCGGGTCCGGTCGGCCGGGCCACCGCGCGACTGCTCGCCGACCGGGGCGACCGGGTACGGATCATCAGTCGGCGGGGCGGCGGACCCGACCACCCCGGCATCGAACGGGTCGCCGCCGACGCCGGCGACCCGAACCGGCTCGTCGAGGTGACCGCCGGGGCGGCAGTGGTCTACAACTGCGTCAACCCGGCGTACCACCGCTGGGCGACCGACTGGCCGCCGATCGCCGCGAGCCTGCTGACCGCCGCCGAACGGCACGGCGCCGTCCTCGCCACGGTCAGCAACCTGTACGGCTACGGTCCGGTGGACGCCCCGATGACCGAGCAGACGCCGATCCGCCCCGCCGGGGTGAAGGGGCAGGTCCGGGCGCGGATGTGGCAGGACGCGCAGGCCGCACACCAGGCGGGCCGGATCCGGACGACCGAGGTGCGCGGCTCCGACTACCTCGGTGCGGACGCGCAGACCATCTTCACCCGGCTTGTGGTGCCGAAGGTGCTGGCCGGCCGTCAGGCGCTCGTACCGGCGGACCTGGACGCCCCGCACAGTTGGACGTACGTCGGGGACGTCGCCCGTACCCTGGTCGCCGTCGCGACCGACGAGCGGGCCTGGGGTCGGGCCTGGCACGTACCCAGTCAACCGCCGGAGTCGATCCGCGGACTCGCCGACCGGCTCGTCGAGCTGGCCGGGGTACGACCTGCCCGGCTGGCCACCATGCCGGCGCCGGTGTTGTGGCTCGGCGGTCTCTTCGACCCGACGGTACGGGAACTGCGGGAGACCGCGTACCAGTTCCGCCGGCCGTTCGTGCTCGACTCCTCGGCGGCGACCGCGGCCTTCGGGATCGAACCGACGCCGCTGGCGACCGCGCTCCGGGAGACCGCCGGACTGCCGCCGGTGACCGGCGACTGACCGACGGGACCGTGCCCTGTGCCGCCCACCGGTCCGGTCGGTCGCGACCGGACCGGGGGCCGGGTGACCGGCTACTCCTGTTCGGCGATCGGGCGGCCGTCGAAGTCGACGGCGGAATAGAGCGCCAGCTTCTCCAGCCGGTGGTAGGAGTCGATCACCCGGATGGTGCCGCTCTTGGACCGCATCACGATCGACTGGGTGTACGCCCCGCCGGCCCGGTAGCGGACCCCGCGCAACAGGTCCCCGGAGGTGATGCCGGTGGCGACGAAGAAGCAGTTGTCGCCGGTCACCAGGTCGTCGGTGCCGAGCACCCGGTCCAGGTCGTGACCGGCGGCGAGCGCCTTCTCCCGCTCCTCGTCGTCACGCGGCCAGAGCTTGGCCTGCATGGCCCCACCCATGCACTTGAGCGCACAGGCAGAGGTGATCCCCTCCGGGGTGCCGCCGATCCCCATCAACACGTCGACGTCCGACTCACCCCGGGCGGCGGCGATCGCGCCGGCGATGTCACCGTCGCTGATGAACCGGATCCCCGCGCCGGCCCGCCGGATCTCCTCGACCAGCCCGGCGTGTCGGGGCCGGTCCAGTACGCAGACCACCACCTCGGAGACACTGGCGTTCTTGACCTTGGCGATCCGGCGCAGGTTCTCCGCCACCCCGGCGTTGATGTCGATCACATCCGCGTAGACCGGCCCGACCGCGAGCTTCTCCATGTAGAAGACGGCGCTCGGGTCGAACATCGCCCCCCGCTCGGCGACCGCGAGCACGGCGAGCGCGTTCGGCATGCCCTTCGACATCAACGTGGTCCCGTCGATCGGGTCCACCGCGACGTCGACCTCCGGCCCGGAGCCGTCGCCGACCTGCTCCCCGTTGAACAACATCGGGGCGTTGTCCTTCTCACCCTCGCCGATCACCACCACCCCGCGCATCGGGATCGAGTTGATCAGCTTGCGCATGGCGTCGACGGCCGCGCCGTCCCCACCCTCCTTGTCGCCCCGGCCGACCCACCGGCCCGCCGCCATTGCCGCCGCCTCGGTCACCCGGACCAGATCAAGCGCCAGGTTGCGGTCGAGATTCTGTGGTACCCGGGTCCTGCTGTTGGTCATGTCGGCTCCTCCTCGCGACACTGCGGGGTGGCCCGGCACCGCGCGGCGTCCCGCCCCGCGGCCGGCTTTGTCAGGGATACTGACACGCTGGTCAACGTAACGCCGTTCGAGGGCTGGTGGCCCGGATCCCGGTAACCGGTGGAGCTGCCAAGATAGGTGGGTGGACACCACTGAGGCCGCCGGCCGTACCCCGGATGACCGCCTGACCGACGAGCCCGGCGGCCGGGTCGGCGCGCCACCGGCCGCGGACGCCGCCGCCCCGGACGGATCCGGGGCCGACGAGCGGCAGGTCGTCTCGACCGCGATCCGGTCACAGCGGTCGACGAAGGACATCGTCATCTCGCTGCTCGTGCTGCTCGTACCGATCGCCCTGTTGATCGGGCTCGGCCGGGTCTTCCTCGGCGCGGACACCCCGACCCAGGTCGACCCGGCGCCCACCGTCCAGCAGGCCCGGGCCGCCAACCTCTTCCCGGTCGGCGGGGTGACCGGGCTGGACGACGACTGGCGTACGGTCACCGCCGACTTCCGGCGCGGCGACACCGGCGCGACGCTGCGGATCGGCTACCTGACCCCCGGCGACGACGGGGTGCAGCTGGTGCAGAGCAGTGTGCCGGCCGAGCAGCTGCTGCCGGCCGAACTGACCCGGACCGGCCAGCCACAGGGTGCGGTCGAGATCGGCGGCCGCAGCTGGCAGCGGTACTCGGCCCGTGCCGGTGAGCTGGCGTTGGTGCTGCTCGAACCGGCGCGGACGGTGATCATCGTCGGCCCGGCGCCCGAGGACGAACTACGTGAACTGGCCGCCTCCCTGACATAGCCCGCAGAAAAGCGGGCCTGCTGGTCAGGCTGCCGGGCCCCGGCGGTTGCTCAGGCCGACGGGGTCTGCCGGGCCTGGCGGGCGGCGTCGATCCGTTGCCGGGCGCCGTCGAGCCACCCCTGGCAGACCTCGGCCAGGCGCTCGCCCCGCTCCCACAGCGCCAGCGACTCCTCCAACGAGGTGCCACCCGCCTCCAGCCGTTCGACCACCGAGGCCAACTCGGCCCGGGCCTGTTCGTAGCTGAGTCCCTCGGCCGGTGCGCCGGCGCGCTTCTCCGCATCAGTCATGATGCTGCCATTCCAACACGGTGCCGGGTCGGAACCGTCGGCGGATCACCGTCGTACGGTCGCGGACAGTTCACCCTCGGCGAGGCGTACCCGGAGCGGGTCGTCGGCGGCGACCTCGTCCGGTGCCCGCACCACGTGCCCGTCGGCGCGCTGCACGATCGCGTACCCGCGCTGCAGGGTCGCGGCCGGCGACAGGGCACGCAGCCGGGCGAGGGTGTGCCGCAGCTCGTCGCTCGCCGTACCCAGCCGGTGCACCACACACCGGCCGGCGCGGTCCCGCAGCGCCGTCACGTCGGCGGCCCGCTGGTCGAGCATCACCTGCGGGCGGGCCAGCGCCGGGCGGGACCGCCACGCGTCCAGCCGGTGCCGCTCCCGGTCGATCATGCCGACGACCGCCCGGTCGAGCCGGTCGCGGGCCAGCCGGATCAGCCGGACCTCCTCGCCGAGGTCCGGGACGATCCGCTTCGCGGCGTCGGTGGGGGTGGAGGCCCGCAGGTCGGCGACGTAGTCGACAAGCGGGGTGTCGGTCTCGTGGCCGATCGCGCTGACCACCGGCGTACGGCATCCGAAAACCGCCCGGCACAGCGCCTCGTCGGAGAACGGGAGCAGGTCCTCGACACTGCCGCCGCCCCGGGCCAGCACGATGACGTCGATCTCCGGATCCGCGTCGAGCACCCGGAGCGCGTCGATGATCTGCGGCACCGCCGTCGGGCCCTGCACCGCCACGTTCACCGTACGGAACTGGACGGCAGGCCAGCGTCGCTGGGCGTTGGTCAGTACGTCCCGTTCCGCCGCCGACGCCCGGCCGGTGATCAGACCGATCCGGCCCGGCAGGAAGGGCGGACGGCGCTTGCGGGCCCGGTCGAACAGCCCCTCGGCGGCAAGCAGCTTCTTGAGCTTCTCCAGCCGGGCCAGCAGCTCCCCGAGGCCGACCTGCCGGATCTCGTCGGCGCGCAGGCTCAGCGTGCCCCGGGCGGCGTAGAACTCCGGCTTGGCGTGCAGCAGCACCCGGGCCCCCTCGGCCAGCTCCGGGGCACCGGCGTCCACCACGTCCCGGTTGGTGGTGACGGTCAGACTGAGATCGGCCGACGGGTCCCGCAGGGTGAGGAAGACGGTGGTCGCGCCGGGCCGCCGGCTGATCTGGGCCACCTGGCCGTCGACCCAGACCCAGCCGAGCTTGCCGATCCAGGCGCTCAGCTTCTGACTGACCACCCGGACCGGCCAGGGCTCTTCGGGCGTACTGCGGGGGGCGCCGGAGTCGGTCATCCGATCAGCGTACGGCGGCACCGGACCCCACCCGGTCCGGCGGTGCTGGCGGCGGGCGGATCCGACGGCGGCCCGTAGACTGGGCGGGTGACCGAGGCTCAGGCGACACCCCAGACCGGTAAGCGGGTCCTGCTGGCCAAGCCCCGTGGCTACTGCGCCGGCGTCGATCGTGCGGTGCAGACCGTGGAGGAGGCGTTGAAGCTCTACGGGGCGCCGATCTACGTCCGCAAGCAGATCGTGCACAACAAGCACGTGGTCTCCACCCTGGAACGGCAGGGCGCCATCTTCGTCGAGGAGAACGAGGAGGTGCCGGAGGGGTCGATCGTGATCTTCTCCGCCCACGGGGTGGCGCCGGAGGTCTACGAGCAGGCGAAGGCGCGGTCGCTGCGGGCCATCGACGCCACCTGTCCACTGGTGACCAAGGTGCATCACGAGGCCCGCCGGTTCGCCGCCGAGGATTACGACATTCTGCTCATCGGGCACGAGGGGCACGAAGAGGTGATCGGCACCGCGGGGGAGGCGCCGGCCCACATCCAGCTCGTCGACGGTCCGGAGGACGCCGACAAGGTGACCGTACGGGACCCGTCGAAGGTGGTCTGGCTCTCCCAGACGACCCTCTCGGTGGACGAGACCATGGAGACCGTGGCCCGGCTCAAGCGCCGGCTCCCGCTGCTGCAGTCCCCGCCGAGCGACGACATCTGCTACGCGACCCAGAACCGCCAGCACGTGGTCAAGGAGATCGCGGCCGAGTGTGACGTGGTGCTTGTCGTCGGCTCCCGCAACTCCTCCAACTCGGTACGTCTCGTCGAGGTGGCGGTGGACGCGGGTGCCCGGGCCGGTCACCTGATCGACTACGCGTCGGAGATCAGCGACGAGTGGCTGGCCGGGGCCGGCACGGTGGGGCTGACCTCGGGGGCGAGCGTGCCGGACGAGCTGGTCCGGGAGGTGCTCGACCACCTGGCCGCGCGGGGCTTCACCGACGTCACCGAGGTGACCACCGCCGACGAGCGGCTCACCTTCTCCCTGCCGCAGGAGCTCAAGCGGGACATGAAGGCCGCCCTGGCGGCCGGGTCGGCGAACGGGAACGGGCGGGGTGTCGTACCCGTCTGACCGACCATGAAGACGATGCGGATCGCCGCCGCTGTCCTGGCCGTCGGCCTGACCCTGACGGCCTGTGACGGGTCGAGCCCGTCGACCGAACCGGAGGGAGCGCCCATGACGTCGTCCGCCCAGCCGGACCCGACCGGCTCCGCCGCTCCGACCGGTCCGGCTCCCGGGCCGACCGGTTCCGCCGCTCCGACCGGAGTGCCGCCGACCGGTCCGACCCGGGGAGCGCCACCGTCGCCCGGGTCGGAGCTGACCCTGACCGGTGTGGTCCGGGAAGGTGTGGAACGCGGCTGCTACCTGCTCGACAACTACCTGCTCGTCGGCGGGCCGCGTGACGTGATCACCGCGGGCGGTCGGGTGACGGTGACCGGTCGGGTCCAGACCGATCTGATGACCACCTGCCAGCAGGGTGTGCCGTTCCGGGTGGAGACCGCGACCCGCGGCTGAGTTCTCCGCCGCCCGTCCGTCGACCCGTTGTCGACAACCGTCCGGTGGGCTGCCCGCCCCGGGCGTCGGCGTCGTATGCGACGAGTGCCGGGTCGCTACTCCCGGACGGCTCCCGGCTCCGACCTCGGTGCCGCGACGGCGGGACGCGGGACCGGCGGGTCGAGCAGCTCCGGGGCCTGCGGCTGTCGGGGGGCGGTCTCGACCTGCGGCGGGGTCGGCAGCTCGTCGTCGGCCACGCCCAGCTCGGCCAGTTTGCGGGCGCTGACCAGCACCCGCGCCTCCAGCGAACCGACCGCCCGGTTGTACGCGGTCACCGCGCCGCCGAGCGCGCCACCGAGCTTCGACACGTGGTCGCCGAGGGTGCCGAGCCGGCCGTACAGCTCCCGGGCCAGGGTGTGTACGGCCACCGCGTTGCGGGCCAGCGCCTCCTGCCGCCAGGAGTAGGCGACCGTACGCAGCAGCGCGACCAGGGTGGCCGGGGTGGCCAGCACCACGTTGCGGGCGAAGGCGTGCTCGAGCAGTGTCGGGTCCCGCTGCAACGCGACGTCGAGGAACGGGTCGGCGGGCACGAAGAGCACCACGAACTCGGGGGACTGTTCGAACGCCGCCCAGTAGGACTTCGCGGCCAGCGCGTCGACGTGCGCCCGCAGGTGCCGGGCGTGGTTGTCCAGTTGCCGGTCCCGTCCCGCCTCGTCCCGGGCCTCCATCGCGGTCAGGTACGCCTCGAACGGCGCCTTGGCGTCGACCACCACCGTTCGGCCACCGTGCAGGCGTACCACCAGGTCGGGGCGTACCCCCTGGTGGTCGGTGGCGGCGGTGACCTGCTCGGAGAAGTCGCAGTGTTCCAGCATGCCGGCGGCCTCGACGACCCGGCGCAGCTGGTGTTCGCCCCACCGGCCCCGGACCTGGGGGGCGCGCAGTGCCGCCACCAGCTGTTTGGTCTCGGTGCGCAGTTCGCCGGAGACGCTGGTCATCGCGCGGACCTGTTCGCGCAGTTCGGCGTAGGCGTCGACCCGGTCACGTTCCAGTTCGGCGACCCGCTGCTCGTAGCGTCGCAGGGTCTCGTGCAGCGGTGCGACGGCCCGGGCCACCGCCTCCTGGGACTGCGCGGTCGCCTCGTAGGAGAGCGCGCGCATCGACTGCTCCAGTCGCCCCTCGCCGTCCCGGGCGGCCCGCAGGGTCGCGTCGAGTCGGGCGATCTCGGCGCTCGACCGGGCGGTCGCGGCGAGCCAGCCGACCGCCCCGCCGGCGACGAGGCAGACCAGCACCACGGCCACCGTCGTCAGCTCCACGTGACGAAGCATGCCAAACGGGTACGACCGCCGCTCGCCGTCCTCGGCAGGTGGGCTGGTGGCCGCGCGTGGGTACCGTTGAATCATGAGCAGGTTCATCTGGTTTCTGCTGCTGCTGGTCCTGCTGGTCGGCGGCCTCCTCTGGTGGCGGCAGCAGAGCGCGGCCCGACAGGCCCGGGAGCTGGCCGACGCGCGGGCCGAGGCGAGCCGCTGGTACGAGCGGCTGGGCGGGCAGCTGATGAACCTGCACGGTGACGCGCCGGCGGTCCGGCAGGCCCTCGCCGACGCGGGGGAGCGTTACACCGCGGCCGGCAGTCAGCTCGAACAGGCCCGCAGCACCCGGCAGTACGAGCTGGCCCGGGAGACCGCGTTGGAAGGGTTGGCCTATGTCCGGGCGGCCCGGGTCGCACTCGGCCTCGACCCCGGCCCCGACCTGCCGCCGCTGGCCGCCGCCCAAGGCGCCGGGGCGCTCACCAAGCCGCGTGAGGTGCAGGTCCAGGGCGAGACCTTCCGGGCCGGGCCGCAGCCCGGCGCCGCCACCCCCTACTACTACCCGGGTGGGCGGTGGCAGGGCCGGCCGGTGCCGGCCGGCTGGTACTCCACGCCCTGGTGGAAGACCGGTCTGGCGGCCGGCGCCGGGGTGCTGGGCGGCATGTTGATCGCCGACGCGCTCTTCTCACCCGCCTTCGCCGACCCCGGGTACGGCTTCGACGCCGGCTACCAGGAGGGCTTCTCCGACGGCGCGGACTTCGGCGGCGACTATGCCGGCGGTGATCTCGGTGGTGGCGGTGACTTCGGCGGTGGCGATTTCGGTGGTGGTGACTTCGGCGGCGGCGACTTCTGACCGGTGGCGGCGTCCTTGGCCCGGGTGACGCTCTCCCCGGGGTGACGCTCCGCCCGGCGTACTGCCGCCAGCGGGACGGGCGAAACGGCGGCTAACCGGCGGGCGGATGGTAGGGCTGGCGGGATGGTCCGGACCGGTGGCGGGCGGCAGAGTCGACAACTGTGAGTGTTGAGGTGGAGACGGTGGCGGTGGGCCGGCCGGGTACGGCCGCCCGGTGGTTGGGCAGCCTGGCCGTGGCGGGCCTTGCGGTCGCGGTGATGACCGCCACCGCGCAGGCGGTCGGCCGGTTCCACTGGTGGGCCGGCTTTGTCCTGGTCCCCGGGGCGTTGATCGCGGCGACCGGCGGGCCGCTGCTGTTCCGTACCGGTGGGCGGGCGTTTGTCGGCTACCTGCTGGCCTGTGTCGGCAGCCTCGTCTTCGCGGTCGGCGGGCTGCTGATGCTCGGACTGATGGGCCAGGGCTGGCCGTTCATGATCACGTTGCCGGCGTTGGCGGTCGCCGGTACCTATCTCTGGCGGTCGAACGATCCACTGCCGAGGGCCTTCCACCGGACCATCGCGATGCTGGCACTGGTCACCGCCGCGCTCGGCGTCACCTTCCTGCTGCTGGTCAACGACGTACTCGGCTTCGGGGCGCGCGGCTGGTGGGGCGGTTTCATCATGGCCGCCGGCGTGGTCATCCTCGGCAACGGGCTGGAACTGCTCCGGCACCGGATCGCCTACCGGGCCCAGGCGGTGACGTTGGCCATCGGCCCGGCGGTGATCGCCCTGCTGCTCGGCCTGCGTTTCCTGCGCGACTGGCCGTTCTACTTCTGAGTCCTCTACTTCTGAGCCCGCTTGACGGGGCACCGGCTAAGCGGGGGCCGGGCTCGCCTCAGCACTCCTCGCCCGCGCGTACCACCCCCGCCTCGTATGCGAACACCACGGCCTGGACCCGGTCCCGCAGGCCGAGCTTGCCGAGGACCCGACCGACGTGGGTCTTGACGGTCGCCTCGGCAACGCTGAGCCGCTCGGCTATCTCGGCGTTGGAGTGACCCCGGGCCACCTCGACCAGTACCTCCCGTTCCCGGTCGGTCAGCCGGTGCAGCCGCTCGTCGACCGGTGACCGTCCGGTCGACGGATCGGGCAGGTACCCGGCGAACGCGTCGATCAACCGGCGGGTCACCTTGCGGTGCGACCACCGCGTCGCCGGCCGCGACCGCCCGGATCCCGCTGAGCAGGTCGACTGGGGGCACGTCCTTGAGCAGGAAGCCGCTGGCGCCGACGCGTAGCGCGGCGAAGACGTACTCGTCCAGGTTGAACGTGGTGAGCACGAGAACGCGGGCCGGGGAGCCCGATTCGACGATTCGCCGGGTGGCCTCGATACCGTCCAGCACCGGCATCCGTACGTCCATCAGTACCACGTCCGGGCGGTGCGTACGGGTCATCGAGACGCCCTGTTCGCCGACCGCCGCGAGGTTGGTTTCGGCGGCGTCGGCCGTACGCCTCAGGTCGTACGTCGTCCGGCTGGCGGCTACCAGGTCAGGCCGTGGCCGTACGGGTCCCGGACGGCGACCACGATCACCGGCCGCCCGGCGGCAACCGAGGCGTCGATCCGGGACTCGGTCAGTTCGCCGTCGGCGACCGCGGCCAGCCGTCGGTTGTCGGTCAGAGCCTGTCGGCCACCTTCCGGGCCAGTTCGGCGTACCTGTCCTGTGGGATCAGCGCCGGCCCACTGAGGACGGCCATCCGCAGCTCCTTCTCGTACGGCTCGACGAACGCCAACACCCGAACGTTGTCCTTGGTGTAGGCGACCGCGTCGGCGCCCACCGAGTCGACCCGGGTGGTCTCGGCGTTGCTGCCCTCGGCCACCGCGTCGATCGTCTCGGTCGCGGTGTCGGCGCGGTCGGGATAGGCGATGGTGACGAGGGAGAGAACCTCACGGCCGTCGTTCTCGTACAGGCAGCTGTAACGCTTGGGGTCCGCCTCCGTGTCCGTGGAGTCCCGGGCCTCCAGTTCGGTGCCCTTCGAGCTGCCGAGGATCTTGACCACCACACTGGCGGACAGCAGATCGCAGGCCGAGGTGACCGTCTTGACCCTGGCCGGCGGACGGGCCGTCGCGGCGCTCGACTCGGGAGCCTGCCACACGGCGCCACCCGAGGCGCCGGCCCCGGTGTCACCGCCACAGCCGCCAAAGGCGAGCGCCGCCGCCGGGGCGGCGATGAGCGCGACAGATCGGCGTGCCTTCGTGAAAGGGAGCACGTGGGGATTCTCCTCATCGGTTTCTGGTGGAAATTCTCGATCTCTCGTGGAAATTGTCGGATCGGTCGGCGGCGGCATTGTTGCCTCCGGTGGCTGAGCCCGCCGAGCGAGTTTCTGCTGGCAGGGTGTCCGGCCCGACGGGTCAAGACAAGCAGAGTCACGATATTCCTGTCCAATACGCGATTCCCGTTTGGCGATATCCGAACGCGTATAGGTGCGCCGGTCGACGCGGATCGGCAGTCTGTGGAGGCCCGGCCACGTGGGCGCTGTGGGGTAAGCGCCCGAGCTATCCGATTTGTCAGTCCGATGTTCCGGGTCCCCTTGATCGGGTGTGCGTCATCGGGTCGGAATGTGTTACGTCGACGCGCGGCACAGGGCACGGGACATCAATCACGCTTTCCGCGGCGCTCATCGGGTCGTTCGTGCAGCAAGATCAATCCATGTCCGGCAACAACCGCGTCACGCCCGACACCCGTCCACCGGAGGTGCAGAGCATGTCATCAAGGTTGCCCCGTCGTCCGAGAAGATCCGCCGCGAGCCGGGGCGTCGCCACCGGCACAGTACCCGTCCAGGGCCCGGTACGGCGGACCGCCGTACCGTCGTCCGCGGGCGGGCCCGTCGGTGTCACGCTCAGACGCCACCTCGCGGTGGCGGCCGTGGCGCTCGTCGGGGTCGCCGGATCGACGGTGCTCGCCACCGGGCCGGCTGTCGCCCAACCGCTGCAGGCGCACTGCGGCACGGAGACCGGAAACAAGCCGGTCTCGGGCTTCATCAGCCACGACGAGTTGCGCGACCGCCTCCAGCAGACCGAGCACACCAGTGGCGGCAGGGTCGCCGTCGACATCGCCGGCCGCAGCAACCAGGGCCGGGAGATCTGGACGGCCCGGGTCGGTGAGGGCGACACGGTCGTGCTGATCCAGAGCCAGATCCACGGCAACGAGATGAACGGCACCGTCGCCCTGCTGGAACTGTTGAAGAGGCTCGGGGACAACTCGGCGCGCTCGGCACAGATCCGCCAGAACGTCACCGTGGTCGCCGTACCGAGGCTGAACGCGGACGGCGGCGAACTGGACCAGCGGCAGAACGCCCGGACCTGGGACCAGGTCGTCGCCGACTTCCCACAGCTCGCTGGCGCACAACCGGCCTGGAACTACAGCTCCCGGGTCGGCGGTTTCGACGTCAACCGCGACTTCAACCCCAACCTCGACTACGTACCGCAGCCGGCCGACCTCCCCGGCGACAGCGGCTCGGTCGGCTGGTACCTCACCCCCGAGGCCCAGACCACCCGCGACGTGTACCGGGCCCTGGAGCAGGAGTTCGGCACGGTGGACGTCTTCGTCGACCTGCACAACCAGGCGCCGTGCTACACCGGCGAGGGGATGGACGACTACACCACCCTCTCGATCTCGGGCCGGTTCATCGCCGACCCGGCCGCGCACGGCAACTGGCCCAGGTTCGACTACGACGCCTCACGCCGGGTCAACGTGGCCGTGTACGACGCCCTGCAGGGTGGCAACTCGCCGCAGAGCAAGGTGACGCTCTACCCGCAGGACACCGACCTGCCCGGCACCGCGCTCGGCTCGTTCGCCCTGCGGGGCAGCGCGACCATCCTGTTCGAGACCCGGGGACAGACCCAGTCCTGGAGCCAGAAGCAGAACGGCCTGCTGAACAAGCAGATCGAGGTCGGGCTCTTCGGTATCGTCGACGCGATCACCGACGGAACCCTGGACGACATCAACCCCGCGCGGTACGAGTTGATCCCGGAGCGGACCAACCTTCCGAACGACTGACCGTACGGACACGCCCCCGCTCCGGCCGCCGTCGGCGGGAGCGGGGGCGTGCCGGTCGTGGTCCGGTAGTGGGCGTCAGCCGCCGTCACGACCGGAGTCGGCGGTCACGGCCGGAGTTGGGCCAGGGCGGCGACCGCCACCCCGTACGCCGACCGCCTACCTGCCTCGTCGAAAATCCTCTGGTGGTTGGGGAAGTCGAGCGGTGCTCCCCACGCCCACCGTCCCACCTGGTACTCCGTCCAGGAGCCGACGGTGGGGTCGCCGCTGACCGAGAAGCAGGTGTACCAGGCCGGAACCCAGCTCTCCCCGGGATACATGTCCCAGTACTCCTCCGACACGTTGGGCGTGGCGTAGCAGTACGGCGTGAACGAGATCCTGATCCGGTCGAAGGCCGCGACCAGCAGCGCCTTCAGGCCCGTGGTGTCGAACCGGGCCTGGGCCCGGGCCACCAGTGCGATCGGTCCGACCGCGCCGAGCGCCATGCCCAACTCGTGTCGCGTCACCGAGTTCCCCGGACCGCCGACCGCTCCGTAGAGGCTGTCGATCAGGGTGACGCAGGCGGTGACGTCCTGCGCCCAGCGCTGCTTGAGGCTGAGCGAGAACTCCTCGATGTCGGCGAACTCGAGCACGTGGTGCCGGGCGCACGCCTTCGCCTCGGCGGCGGCGAGCTGGTCCATGTGCGCGATGATCGCCGTCTGCGACGCCTGCACCTGCTGCACGATAAGCGTTGTCGCCTGTTCCAGCGTCATTCCGCCGCTCTGTGAACTGTTGTAGTACGACAGCGCCTGCGAGGCGAAGGAGATCACGGTCGCGATCGTGCCCACGTCCACCGCCCGGGCCGGTTGCGCACCCCCGGGCACCACGAGTGCGGTCGCCAGGGCGCTGGTCGCCACCACCCGTAGCAGTCTTCGTCTCATCCCGTCTCCTTCGGTTCCGGCCGGCGTCCGCGGCACTCCGGTCCACCCCGTGCAGGCGCACGGTATTGAGCCGGGTTGGACGCGTACTGGAACGGAACTGGACGCGGTCGGTGGGGGACCAGTGGTGGACCAGCCGAGGTCCAGTCCCGTTCGGCACCCTGCCGGCAGCAGCTGTGAGAGGAGAGTCAGTATGAGAGCCAGTGCGCTGCGGAAACTCGCCGCCGCGGCGGTCGCCCTCGCGGTCGTGCTGCCCGGAACCGCGCAGCCGGCCCAGGCCGACCCGGACGGCCCCAACCCGTCACTGATCGAGTTCGTCGACCTGGCGCTCGACCTGGCGGGCCGGCTCGGCAGCGGCGGTGGTCTGAGCCCGGAGGCCATCGCCGGGATGACCCAGGACATCATCAACGCGCTCAACAACGCCGAGTCGGCGGTCATCGCACACGTCGACAGCATCGCCGCGGCGGACCTGCGGGGCGCCGCCCGGCACCACCTGCTGGAGTTCGACGACATCAACAACTTCGAGGAGGAGACGCTGGAGGACTGGGCCCAGTCGGTCAGCGGCGCGGCCAGTCTCGCCAACGAGTACCTCAACACGGTCTCGGACCGGCGGGCGGTCGACGACATCGGGTACGCCGCCATCACGCTCTACGGCCTGGCGTTGGTGGCCCGGGCGAAGGCCGGGTTCGGCACCACCCGGCTGAGGCAGGACTACCAGACCGCCCTGCTGAAGATCATCAACCGGCTGGCACCGAGCTGCCGCTACCACTATCCGGAGCCGAACGCGGTACCGATGATCCGGGCGTACACCTGCGAGGTGTACGGCGCCCACACGGCAACCCAGCTGGAGCAGTACCACCTCGGGGTGTGGCAGCTGGGACCGATCGACCCGGCGGCGGTGGAGGCGGCGTCGTACGCGAACACCAGCCGCCGGGTCGCGGTCGAGGTGCTGTCGACGCTGCCGTAACGGCACCCGGGCGCCTCGCGGGCCGGCTGACCGACCGGTCACGGCTCTCCGGCCGATGCCGGCCCGCCGCAGCCCCTGGCACACTGACCGGTATGGATGTCCTGGTGTCCTGGCGGCAGCGGGCCGTTCTCGCGGTCGCCGTGCTCTCCCTTGTGGTCAGTGGGGTCGCGCTGGCGGTGGCTCTGGCGGCGCGGCCCGACCGGACTCCGGTCGTCGCCGGGCGTGGCGAGGCCGGTCCGGACCTGACCCTGCGGTTGAGCGCCGCGATCGAGTTGCTCGGCGCGCCGAGCGAGACGGTACGGGCCGGCGCGGTCTTCACCCTGGAGGGCGTACTGCGGGACGCCCCCGAGCGGCAGCCCACGGTGACCGCCGTCCTCGCCGGGTTCATCCGGCAGCGGACCAGCACGGCGGATGCCACCGGCCGGACCGGACCAGACGGCGCGGTAAGGCCGGACAGTGCGGTAGGACCGGACAGTGCGGTAGGACCGGACGGCGCGGTGGAGCCGGACGGGGTGACACGGCGGCCGGCGGTGGACGTGCAGGCGGCGCTGACCGTGCTGGGCCGCCGGGACGTCGGCCGGGACCGTCCGGGGGACCGGCTCGACCTGACCGGCGCGGTGCTGACCGGGGTGTCGTGGCGGGGCGCGCCACTCGCCGGTGCACTGCTCGCCGGCGCCCGCCTGGACGGCGCCGACCTGCGGGGGGCCCGCCTCGACGGCGCCGACCTCACCGACGCGAGCCTGGTCGGGGTGACCCTGGACCGGGCCACCCTCCGGGACGCGGTGCTGGTCCGGGCCGACCTGACCAATGCCCGGATCAACCTGTCGACGCTCGACGGCGCGATCCTGACCGGGGCGGAACTCGTCGGCGCCGGGCTGGACGGGACCGGGCTGGTCGGCGCCGCCCTGATCGGCGCCGACCTGCGCGGGGCGCGGCTGGACGCCACCAACCTGGCCGACGCGAACCTGACCGACGCCGACCTCAGCGACGCGTACCTCGGCTACGTGACCGCGCCCGGGGCCGATCTCACCCGGGCGAGACTGGTGGGCTCGAACCTGATCGACATCGACCTCTCGGAGGCGCTGCTCGCCGACACCAACCTGAACCGCGCCTGGCTGCACGGGGCGACACTCGACGACACCCGGGTCACCGCCGACCAGATCAGCTGCGCGCTGCTCAGCGACCGGACCCTGCTGCCGGCGGCGATGCCCGTACCGGCCCGCCCCGCGCCCAGCTGCGCCGACTGACCGGCGCCCCACGCCACGGCGAGGACCACCACCGGCCGCCGACCGGCGACAGGAGAGGCCGGCCCCTTCCGCACACTCGTCAGAACGCGCAGGCGATGACCAGTTCCGGCGTACGGTCGGGCAGGAAGTCGAGCTTGCCGATCCGGCCGGCCGCCTTCAGGTCACCGGCGATGGTGGCGAGCTGCTCCAGCAGCGCCGCCGGTCCCAGGGCCTCGGCCAGCGGCACCTCGGTCCGCATCGAGAGCTTGCGTTCCGATTTCGCCCGCCGCACCTGGGTCAGTGCCGCGCCGGCCAGGTCCAGCAGCGCCGGGTCGCCGTCGGCGGCCACCCGCTGGACCTCGTACGTCGTCGGCCAGGGTGCCCGGTGCACCGAACCGTACCGCCACCAGGACCAGACCTCCTCGGTGACGTACGGCAGGAACGGGGCGAAGAGTCGCAGTTGCGCCGAGAGTGCGGCGGCGAGCGCGGCCCGGGCCGAGTCGGCGCCCGGCCCCTCGCCGTACGCCCGCTCCTTCACCAGCTCGATGTAGTCGTCGCAGAACGTCCAGAAGAACGATTCGGTGACCTGCAGCGCGTCGGTGTGGTCGTACCGGTCCAACGCGGCGGTCGCGTCGGCGACCACGGCGGAGAGCCGGGCGAGCATCGCGCGGTCCAGCGGCTCGGTCGCCGGCGCCCGCAGCGCGTCGGCGGCACCGAGACCGAGGGCGAACTTCGACGCGTTCAGCAGTTTGGTGCCGAGCCGCCGGCCGACCTTGATCTGGGCCGGGTCGAAGGCCAGGTCGGTGCCGGGCCGGCCGTTCGCCGCCCAGTACCGGACCGCGTCCGGGCCGTGCTCGTCGAGCAGGCCCATCGGGGTCTGCACGTTCCCCTTGGACTTGGACATCTTCTTCCGGTCCGGGTCGAGGATCCAGCCGGAGAGGATCGTGTCCCGCCAGGGCAGCACGCCGTGTTCCAGGTGCGACCGGACCAGCGTGGCGAAGAGCCAGGTACGGATGATCTCCTGCCCCTGGGGCCGCAGGTCCATCGGGAAGACCCGGGCGAACAGGTCCGGATCCCGCTCCCAGCCGCCGACGATCTGCGGGGTCAGCGACGAGGTGGCCCAGGTGTCCATCACGTCCGGGTCGGCGACGAAGCCGCCCGGCTGGCCACGTTGCGCCTCGACGTAGCCGACCGGCACGTCCGAGGTGGGGTCCACGGGCAGCGCGGACTCGTCCGGCGTGAGAGGCTGGGCGTGGTCCGGCTCGCCAGTGTCGTCGAGCCGGTACCAGACCGGGAACGGCACCCCGAAATAGCGCTGCCGGCTGATCAGCCAGTCGCCGGTCAGGCCGCTCACCCAGTGCTCGTAGCGGTGCCACATGTGCGCTGGCACCCAGTTCAGCTCCCGCCCGCGGGCCAGCAGTCCGGCCCGGAGTTCGGCGTCCCGACCACCGTTGCGCAGATACCACTGCCGGGTCGAGATGATCTCCAGCGGGCGGTCGCCCTTCTCGTAGAACTTCACCTGGTGGGTCACCGGGGTCGGCTCGCCGACCAGGTCACCGGAGGCGGTCAGCAGCTCCACGATCCGCCGCCGGGCCGCGTTCACCGGCAGCCCGGCCAGTTGTGCGTACGGCTGCGCGGGCACCGCCTCCGGCGGCTCGGGGAGCAGCCGTCCGTCCCGGCCGATCACCACCCGGGTCGGCAGCCGCAGCTCCCGCCACCAGGTCACGTCGGTCAGGTCGCCGAAGGTGCAGACCATCACCAGGCCGCTGCCCTTCGCCGGGTCGGCCAGCGGGTGCGGGTACACCGTCACCTCGACCCCGAACAGCGGGGTGGTGACGGTGCCGCCGACCAGGTCGGCGTACCGCTCGTCGTCCGGGTGGCAGACCAGCGCCACGCAGGCGGGCAGCAGTTCGGGGCGGGTCGTCTCGATGTGCACGTACCGCTCGTCGCGTCCCGGCCCGGGCGCCGCAGCGGTGCCGGTGCTGCCCGGCCCCGACGCCACGACCTCGAACCGCAACCGGTGGTACGCCCCCTGGCGCTCCCGGTCCTCCAGTTCGGCCTGGGCGACCGCGGTGCCGAAGCCGACGTCCCAGAGCGCCGGCGCCTCGGCGGTGTACGCCTCACCCCGAGCCAGGTTCCGCAGGAACGCCCGCTGGGCGGCGGCCCGGGCCACCGGCCCGATCGTGGTGTACGTCAGCGACCAGTCCACGGACAGCCCGAGCCGCCGCCACAGCGCCTCGAACGCCTGCTCGTCCTCGGCGGTCAGCTGCTCGCAGAGCTCGACGAAGTTGCGTCGGGAGATCGGCACCGGCTGTTTGCGCGCCTCGTCGCTGACCGGCCGCTTCGGCGGCTGCCACGCGGGGTCGTACGGCAGTGTCGGGTCGCACTTCACCCCGTAGACGTTCTGCACCCGACGTTCGGTCGGCAGCCCGTTGTCGTCCCAGCCCATCGGATAGAAGACGGTCCGGCCGCGCATCCGCTGGAAGCGGGCCACCAGATCGGTGTGGGTGTACGAGAAGACGTGCCCCATGTGCAGTTCGCCGGATACGGTCGGCGGCGGGGTGTCGATCGAGTACACGTCCGAGCGGGTCCTGCTCCGGTCGAACGCGTAGGTGCCCTCCTCCTGCCAGCGGGGTGCCCACTTCTCGGCCAGCCCGTCCAGGCTGGGCCGCTCCGGGACCCCGGTGCGGTGGTGCCGCTCCGTATCGGTCATCCGCCGATGGTACGGGAGCGGTCTCACCGGCCGAGAGCTGTTTTACCGCCGCTGGCCAGCGGTTCCGCCGGTCGACCCGGTTCCGCCGGTCGCTCCGGTTCCGCCGGTCGGTCCGGGGTGGCGGATCCGGTGGGCCAGTCGTCGAGCAGGAACCGGCGGACCAGGGCGGCGTGCGACAGCGGGCTGCGTTCGTCGGCGACGTCACCGTTCGTGGTGTAGTCGAGCAGGACCACGTCCCGTTCGGCGGCGAGGCGCCGCAGCTCGGTGACCAGGTCGGCGGCCGGGTGCTCCAACACCCACCGGTACGCCGGCAGGTAGATCCGACGTCGCGCCTCGGCGTAGCCGAGCAGCGTCCGACCGGTCAGACCGGCCCGGTGACCACGCACCGGGCCGTACCGGCGTACCGTCCGCTTCAGGCCCGTCATGCTGGTCACCCGCAGTTTGCCCGGGTCGACGTCGGCACCCTCGAAGACCTTCAGCGCCTGCCAGATCCCCTCGACCGACTCGGCGTGGACCCCGGGGGTCAGCGGCACCGGGATGTTGCCGTGTGGATAGAACGGGCTGAGCCGGACCCAGGGCTGCGGGCCACGTGAGGTCACGTCGAGCACCAGGGCGCCGGGCGCCGCCGCCTCGATCGCCGCCGCCGACCGACGTCGGCTCAGTACCCGTACGACCATCGGTGTCCGTCCCCTTCCGGATCTGGTGCCCGGCATGCTGCCGTACGGGTACGACACGGTCGCTCACACCAGGGAGTCCCGCCACTGCCGGTGCAGGGCCGCGTAGCGTCCGCCCCGGGCCACCAGGCTCCCCGGTGGGCCGTCCTCGACCACCCGGCCGCCCTCCAGGACCAGCACCCGGTCGGCGATCTCGACGGTGGAGAGCCGGTGCGCGATCACGATCGCGGTCCGGTCGGCCAGGATGGTCCGCAGCGCCCGTTGCACCAGCCGTTCGCTCGGAATGTCGAGCGACGAGGTCGCCTCGTCGAGGATCAGCACGGCCGGGTCGGCGAGGAACGCCCGGGCGAACGCGACGAGCTGGCGTTGCCCGGCGGAGAGCCGGCCGCCGCGCCGGTGCACGTCGGTGGCGTAACCCTCGGGCAGCGCGGTGATGAAGTCGTGCGCCCCGATGGCGTCGGCCGCGGCCATGATCTCGGCGTCGCTCGCCGTCGGCCGGCCGAACCGGATGTTGTCGGCGACCGACCCGGCGAAGAGATGGTTCTCCTGGGTCACCATCACCACCGCCCGGCGCAGCTCGTCGTCGGCGACGTCGCGCAGGTCGACGCCGTCCAGCCGGACCACGCCCCGGGTCGGGTCGTAGAACCGGGCGACCAGCTTGGCCACCGTCGACTTGCCGGCCCCGGTCGCCCCGACCAGCGCCACGGTCTGGCCGGCCGGGATGGTCAGGGTCAGCTCCGGCAGGATCGTGGTCTGCGGCCGGTAGCCGAAGCCGACCGCGTGGAACTCGACCGCCCCGCGTGGCGGATCGGTCGGCAGTGGACGCGGGTGTGCCGGCTCCGGCACCTCCGGCCGTTCGTCCAGCACCCCGGCCAGCTTCTCCAGCGCGGCGGTGGCGGACTGCAACGAGTTGTAGAACTGGCTCAGCTCCTGCATCGGCTCGAAGAACCGGCGCAGGTAGAGCAGGAACGCGGCGAGTACCCCGATCTCCATTCCGCCGTCCAGCACCCGGGTGCCGCCGTACGTCAGCACCACCGCGATCGTCACGTTGCCGATCACCTTGATCGCCGGGGAGTAGACGGCGAGCAGCCGGAACGCCCGCAGGTTGGCCCGCCGGTAGTCGTCGTTGACGACGGTGAAGATCTGCTGGTTGCGGGGTTCGCGGCGGAACGCCTGTACGGCCCGGATGCCGCCGAGCGACTCGACGAAGTGGACGATCACCAGCGCCACCGCCTCCCGGGTACGCCGGTAGGCGTGCGCGGAGGCGCGGGCGAACCAGCGGGACAGCCAGAGCAGGAACGGGAACGCCAGCAGGGTGGCCGCGGCCAGCGGCGGGTCCAGCCAGAGCAGGATGCCGGCGACCGAGACGATGGAGAGCCCGGCGAGGACGAGGTCGTCGATGCCGCCGTCGACCAACTCGGCGATCGAGTCCATGTCGCTGGTCAGCCGGGCGACCAGCCGACCCGAGGTGTAGCGCTCGTGGAAGCTGACCGACAGGCGCAGGAAGTGGTCGTACACCCGGCGGCGCAGGTCGAGCAGGATGGCCTGGCCGATCCGGGTGGAGAGGGTGAGGAAACCGCGTTTGCCGGCGTACTCGGTGAGCGCGGCGAGCCCGAACGCGACGGCGACGGTGAGCAGCGGCCCCGGATCTCCGGCGCGCAGCGGCCCGATGGCCCGGTCGATGCCGAGCATCACCAGGTACGGGCCGGCCATACCGGCCGCGTTCTGCACCAGCAGCAGGGCGACGGCGACGGCGATCAGCCGCCGGTGTGGTCGGATCAGCGAGCCGAGCAGCACCCGGCTGCGGACCCGGAGCCGGCGGAGGCCCTGCGCGGTGTCGCTCTCGGCGGCGGTGCGGTCCGCGCCCGGGTCGGCGGCGACGCCCCGCCACCCGGCCACCCCGTCGACGGCCACGCCGTCAGCCACACCGGCGGCCGGTCCGTCGGCTACGCCGTCAGCTGCTCCGGTCGGCGTCACGACCGGACCAGTCCGAGTTCGTCGGCGTCGCCGGTGGCGGAGAGTACCGCCCGGTACGCCGGTACGGTGCCGAGCAGTTCGCTGTGGGTGCCCACGGCGGCGATCCGACCGTCGGCGAGCAGCGCGACCCGGTCGGCGAGCGCCACCGTCGACGGTCGGTGCACCACCAGCAGCGCGGTGGTGTTCCGCAGTACCCGGGCCAGCGCCGCCTCCACCAGGGCCTCGGTGTGTACGTCGAGGGCGGAGAGCGGATCGTCGAGGACCAGCACCCGGGGCCGGCCGAGGACGGCCCGGGCCAGGGCCAGCCGCTGCCGCTGCCCGCCGGAGAGGGAGAGCCCCTGCTCGCCGATCCGGGTGGCGAGCCCCCACGGCAGGTCGTACGCGAAATCGGCCTGGGCCACCCCGAGCGCGGCGCGGATCTCGTCCTCGTCGGCGTCGGGATTGCCGAGGGTGAGGTTCTCCCGGACGGACATCGAGAAGAGGGTGGCCTCCTCGAACGCGACCCCGACCCGCTGCCGCAGCGAGTCGAGTCGGATGTCCCGCACGTCGTGCCCGTCCAGGGTGACCCGTCCGGCGGTCACGTCGTAGAGCCGGGGAACCAGGGACAGCAGGGTGGTCTTACCGCAGCCGGTGGCACCGACGATGGCCAGTGTCTCGCCGGGTTCGACGGTCAGGTCGACGTCGCGCAGCACCGCCGGCCCGGTCGGGTAGCCGAACCGGACCCCGTCGAACCGCAGCGCCCCGCCGGGGTCGGTCGGTCCGGGTACGGCCAGGGCCACCGCGCCGGGCCGGTCGACGATCGTCGGCCGGGTGTCGAGCACCTCGTGGATCCGGTCGGCGGCGGCGATCGCCTCCTGGGCGTTGGCGATGATCCAGGCGAGGGACTCGATCGGCCAGATCAGCATGAGCTGCAGGGTCACGAAGGCGACCAGTTCGCCGATGGTGAGGGCGTCGTGTGCCACGGCGACGGCGCCGGCGGCCAGGACCGCGCCGAGGGTCAGGTTGGGCAGCAGGTCGAACTGGGCCGAGGTCCGGGCCAGCAGCCGGCCCTTGCCGGTCGCGGTGTCGTGCAGTTGCCGGGTGCCGGTGGCGAACCGACGTACCATCTCCGGCCGGCGGCCGAACGCCTTGACGGTGCGCATCCCCTGCGCCGACTCCTCGATCAGGGTGGCCAGGTCACCCTGTTCGTCCTGGAGCCGGCGGGCCGCCACCAGGTAGGCCCGGGTGAACCGCCGGCTGGCCAGGAAGAGCGGCACGGTGCCGGCGGCGACCAGCAGGCCGAGCCCGACGTGCAGGGTGGTCAGCAGCACCACCACGGTGACGTAGGTGGTGGTGTTGACGATGAGGAAGAGCAGCCCGAAGGAGAGGAAGCGGCGGATCACCGAGAGGTCGCTGGTGACCCGGGAGAGCAGTTGGCCGGACTGCCAGCGGTCGTGGAAGCCGATGTGCAGCCGTTGCAGGTGGGCGTAGAGGTCGTCGCGGATGCTGGTCTCCATGCCGACGGCCGAGGAGGACTGGGCCCACCGCCGTATGAAGATCAGGAACGCCTCGGCCAGCCCGAGCAGCAGCGCGAGCAGGCCGAGCTGGAGCACCCCGGCGGGGTGGCGGTCGGCGATCGGCCCGTCCACCACCTGCCGGATCACCAGTGGTACCGCGATCCCCGCCCCGGTCGCGGCGAACGCCGCGATCAGCAGCCAGCCGAGCTGACTCCGGTAGGGGCGGAGGTAGTGGCGTAGTCGCCAGAGGTTGCGGGGCAGCCGGACGGGTGCCGGGCGTGCTTTCCGGGAGGCCGGTCCAACCCTGGGCTCGTCGTCACGATCCGGGGCCATTCCCCGACGGTACGGTAAACATCGACGCCGGTTGAGTCATGTTGTTGTCAGCTGTTCGCCGGCTCCGTCCTGGACGGCACCGGTGGGGTGGCGCCGGTCGCGCGCAGCTCGTGGTCGAGCAGCCAGGTCTTGACCGGCAGGCCCCAGCGGTAGCCGCCGAGTCCGCCGTCGGTGCGCAGCACCCGGTGGCAGGGAACGAAGAGCGCGACCGCGTTGCGGGCGCAGGCCGCCGCGGCGGCCCGGACCGCGCTGGGACGCCCGGCCAGGTGGGCAAAACCGGTGTATGTCACCGGCGCACCCGGCTTGACCTCCCGCAACGTCTGCCAGGCGTACGCCATGAAGGCGCCCTCGGTGTGCTGGGTCACCGGCACCTCGTCGATCGCGGCCAGCTCACCGTCCAGATAGGAGCGTACTGCGGCGGTGACCGGACCGAGGTCGGCCCGGTCCCGGACCGGCCGGCGCAGTCGCGGATGCACCCGGCCGAGCAGCTCCTCGCCGTCCGTGCGGAAGCCGGCGGCGTACACCACGCCGGCCGGGTCGGCCAGGACCGTCAACGGGCCGGCCGGGGTGCCGACGGTGGCGCTGTGCAGTTCACTCACTGTGTTCTCCAGAGTCTGATCACCGCGTACGAGCGCCAGGGGCGCCACCGTTCGGCGTACGCGTCGAGGGTTGTCGGGGTGCTGGGGAGGCCGAGGGCGGCGGCGCCGTGCCGTACGCCGAGGTCGGTGGCGAGGAAGACGTCGGGGTCGCCGAGGGCGCGGAGCGCGACGTAGCCGGCGGTCCACGGCCCGATCCCGGGCAGCGCGACGAGTCGCCGCACCAGTTCCGCCCGGTCGGTGCCCGGGTCGAGGTCGAGGTCCCCGGCGGCGACCGCCCCGGCCACCGCCCGGATGGTCGCCCGCCGGCTGGCCGGCATGCCGAACGCGGAGTCCGGCAGCGCCAGTATCTGCGCGGCGGACGGGAACGGCCGCAGCGCCGGCTCCGGCGCCCCGTCCTCCTCGCCCGCCCCGTCCTCCTCGTCAGGCGTGGCCGATGCGGCGGCGACCAGCCGGGCCAGCGTGGTACGGGCGCCGGCGACCGAGATCTGCTGGCCGACGATCGCCCGGACCGCCATCTCGAAGCCGTCGACCGCCCGGGGCACCCGGACCCCGGGCTCCTTCGCCACCGCCTCGGCGAGCGCCGGGTCGGCGCCGAGCAGCCCGTCCACCGCGTCCGGGTCGGCGTCGAGGTCGAGCAGCCGGCGGCAGCGGGCCACCGCCGGGGCCAGGTCCCGTACGTCGGCCAGCCGCAGCTCGGCCGCGACGTGCCCGGGCAGCGGGGTCAGCGCGACGGTGGCCGGTCCGTGTGGCAGCCGCAGCCCGCGCCGGTACGTGCCACCGGTCACCTTCTCCACCCCGGGTACGGCCCGGAGGGCGAGGAACTCCAGCAGGGCGTCGGCGTGCAGCGGCGGCCGGTACGCCAACCGCAGGTTGATCGCGCCGACGGTGCCGGAGGGGTCCGGGTTCGGTGACGTTCCGCCGCGCTGGCGGGTCCGGCCGGCGCGCAGCTCGGACGGCGACACCGCGTACACCTCGCGGATTGTCTCGTTGAACTGCCGGACGCTGCCGAACCCGGCGGCGAAGGCGATCTCGGCCAGGCCGAGACCGGTCGTCTCGATCAGGATCCGGGCGGTCTGCGCCCGCTGGGCCCGGGCCAGGGCCAGCGGCCCGGCGCCGACCTCGGCCACCAGCATCCGGTGCAGGTGCCGCTCGGTGTAGCCGAGTCGCCCGGCCAGCCCGGGTACGCCCTCCCGGTCCACCACCCCGTCGCCGATCAGCCGCATCGCCCGCCCGACCACGTCGGCCCGGGTGTTCCAGTCCGGCGAGCCGGGGGCGGCGTCGGGCCGACACCGTCGACAGGCCCGCAGGCCGGCCCGCTGGGCGGCGGCCGCCGACGGGAAGAACCGGACATTTTCTCGTTTCGGGGTCACCGCCGGACAGGACGGTCGGCAGTAGATTCCGGTGCTGAACACACCGGTGTAGAACCAGCCGTCGAACCGGGGGTCTCGGCTGTCGACCGCCCGGTAGCACCGTTCGAAGTCCCACTCCACGCCTTCGATGGTGCCGCGCAGCGGCCGGCTTGACTGGCGGGATTCGGACCTGTGCCTGCTCAGCGGTGCCGACCGGCATGCTCGGCGAGGTCGACGGTGGTGCCGACGGGCAACCGCCGCCGGACCGGTGCGCCGGCGGCGGACGGACGTCGGTACGGCGCCGGTCCGCTGACCAGTAGACTGGCCGCCCGTGAGCCTAACCATCGGCATCGTCGGCCTGCCCAACGTCGGCAAGAGCACGCTCTTCAACGCGCTGACCAAGAACGACGTCCTCGCGGCGAACTACCCGTTCGCCACCATCGAGCCGAACGTCGGGGTGGTCGGGCTGCCGGACGACCGGCTGGCCAGGCTCGCGGAGATCCACGACTCGCAGAAGATCATTCCCGCGCCGGTGTCGTTCGTCGACATCGCCGGCCTGGTCCGGGGTGCCTCGAAGGGGCAGGGGCGCGGCAACGCGTTCCTCGCCAACATCCGGGACGCCGCCGCGATCTGCCAGGTGGTCCGGGTCTTCTCCGACCCGAACGTGGTGCACGTCGACGGCAAGGTCTCGCCGGGCGACGACATCGAGACGATCAACACCGAGCTGATCCTCGCCGACCTGCAGACGATCGAGAAGGCGCTGCCCCGGCTGGAGAAGGAGGCGAAGGTCCGCAAGGACCGCAACGCCGCCGTCACCGCCGCGAAGAAGGCGGCCGAGCTGCTCGACACCGGGGTCACCCTGTACGCCGGTGCGGCCAACGCCGGCATCGAGGTGGCCGAGCTGCGCGAGCTGCACCTGCTCACCACCAAGCCCTTCCTGTACGTCTTCAACGTCGACGAGGGCGAGCTGGCCAACGCCGAGCTGCTGGACGAGCTGCGGGCCCTGGTCGCCCCCGCCGAGGCGATCTTCATGGACGCCAAGGTCGAGTCCGAGCTGACCGACCTGCCCGAGGACGAGGCCCGGGAGCTGCTGGAGTCGATCGGCCAGTCCGAGCCCGGTCTCGACCAGCTGATCCGGGTCGGCTTCCGGACGCTCGGGCTGCAGACGTACCTGACGGCGGGGCCGAAGGAGACCCGGGCCTGGACCATCCCGATCGGGGCGACCGCGCCGGAGGCCGCCGGGGTGATCCACTCCGACTTCCAGCGCGGCTTCATCAAGGCCGAGGTGGTCTCGTTCGACGACCTGAGCGCGGCCGGCTCGATGGCCGCCGCCAAGGCCGCCGGCAAGGTACGGATCGAGGGCAAGGACTACGTCATGCAGGACGGCGACGTGGTGGAGTTCCGCTTCAACGTCTGAGTCAAGCTCGTCGTCATGCGGTAATACCGTGGTATGGTCGATCGATGGCGAGGACGAGGAAGGTCACGATCACCCTGCCGGTGGAGCTGTTGGAGAGCATGAAAACGCACACCGACAACGTCTCCGGCTACCTCACCGAGTTGGCCGAGCGAGCCGAGCGGCGCAGGCTTCTGCGCGAGGATCTGGACCGCTACCAGGAGGAGTTCGGGGCGTTCACCGACGCGGAGATGGCGGAGACCCGGGCACTCCTGCAGGGGGCCGAGGAGAGGGACCGTGCGGCGTGAGCCTGGAGTCGTTGGTGCTCGACTCGCAGGGTCTCTCGGGGTGGATCGACCGGGATCGCAAAGTGATGCGTCTGCTGGAGCAGGCGGAACGTGACGGAGTCGATCTCGCCATGTCGGCCGCGACGGTCATCGAAGTTTCCCACCCGGGTGTGGACGTCGCACGGCTGAGCTGGTTGCTGTCCCGGATCCGGGTGGAGCCGGTGACGAAGGAGAGTGCCCGTCGCAGTGCGGAGCTACTGAAGGCGGCGGGGCTGCATGGGCACAGATACGCCATCGACGCCATGGTCGCCGAGGTGGCACTCCGGCTAGCCGCGCCGGTAGCGGTCCTCACATCCGATGTCGATGACATGGCCAAGTTGTGCGGGCAGCGGGTTCGGATCATCGGGCTGTGAGTGGCTTCTCCGGCAGCAGCCCCTGCGCCGGGATCAGTCTTCCCTGAGGCGGTGACCCAGCGGCTCGCCGAGTGCCTGACACAGGACCTCGTACGCGGGATCAACTCTCAGCCACAGCAGCTTGTGGCGGCTGCCATCGCGCATTCTCAGCGCCAGCCGGTCCGTGAGAATGCCGCGATGGAGCCGAGCCTCAGCTACGGCGTCGAACGCCAGAACCTTGTTGGTCCGGTGGGCGTCGGCGATCTCGTTCAGGTCCAGGGACGCCGCCTCTACTTCGGGCAGCGGCTGGGACACCGTGGGAAGGTTCTTGTTGGCACGGGTGGCCTTGAGGGTCAGGCGACGTCGTACCAGCAGGTCGGGAAGCAACCACAGCTCTCCATGGATCCAGTCCGCCCAGCCGGTGGTGCAGCTTCGAGTGATCAACCGTGCCGTGTGGTCCACGGCGACACGCTAGCCAACCCGATCGCGGTCGTTCGGCTCGGGACACCGTCCGCGTCCGTGGGCGACGTAGTCCTCGCCCTTTACGTGGGCGACCGGTCCGACAACGACGTACGCCGTGCCCGATTGCGCTGACCCGTTGGCGAGAGTCAGCGCCCGACTCAGCTCTTTCGGCCGGGCACGAGCCCGTCCAGGTCGAGCTTGATCGCGAACGGTGTCGTGGTGCGCAGTTCGTGCCGATGGATACCGGTCGGCACGTACGACCGGGTGGGTTCGTCGAGCTCGTAGGCGTGGATCGCCGGTGATCCACCCTCGTCCTCGACACGCCAGTAGTTCGGTATGCCGGCTTCCGCGTACTTGCGCAGCTTGACCGTGCGATCTCGGTGTGCCGACTCCGGCGAGACCACCTCCACGACCAGGAGTACCTGGTCGGGTGTGTAGAAGGTACGGTCCGGGTCGAAGCACGGCGCCCGCGTAGCGAGGAGGTCGGGCTCGGGTCGATTGTGTCTGTCGAGCCGGATCGTCATCTCCCGTTCGACCTCGACACCATCCGGAGCCTGTTCCGTGAGGGCGAACAGCAACGCGGAGACAGCCCGGCTGTGCCAAGCCCGCTGCGGGGACATCATGAAGACGAGTGCTCCATCGATCAGCTCGGTGTGGCGGGGCGCCTCGGGAAGGTGATCGAGGTCGTCGGCGTACCACCCCTCAAGGCGAGGCGGGCGCATCCACTCCGGCACCGCGGTCATGCGGCCACCGTAGCATTCGGTAACCGTGGCTCAGGAGTGTTGGTGCGCCGCCGTCCGCCCTGATGGTTCACCGGACCGGCGGTCCTTGGCGAGGCGACGGGTCCAACCCTGAGCTGGTTCAATGATTCACCGTGGAGTGGGTGTTCGACGGCGAGATCATCGAGTGGCGTGGCCCGGCACCGTACTTTTTCGTGGCCATGCCCGAGTCCGACAGCGCCCAACTCAGGGAAGAGGCGCGGTCACTCATCTACTGGGGCCAGGTTCCGGTGCACGTCGTGATCGGTGGCACCGGGTTCAGGACGGCCCTTTTCCCCAGGGTGGGCCGTTATCTGGTACCGGTCAAGGCTGCCGTCAGACAGGCCGAAGACCTGGGCGAGGGCGATGCCGTGGCGGTGACGCTGCGTCCCGCATGGCGCGATAACGAGCAGCGTTGACGGGGCTGCCGGCGGTGGGATGAGGAAAGCCCGACCCTCGTTCGGCATCCGGTGTCGCCCGTACGCCTTGGCGCCCCCTGCTGTCCTGACCGAACCGGTGGTGCTGGCCTGACTGCCCGGCGGTCACGAGATGTAGTGCAGGATCACGTTGTGTACGTGGTGGCTCTTTTTGTCACCCCGGAACTCGACCTCGTACGTGTGGGTGCCGACGTGGATCGCGATCGCGCCGGTGGAGAAGAAGGATCCGCCCCAGGATTTGTTGCTGACCACGCTCACGCTGGTGATCTTCGCGTACGGAATGCTGGTGATGGCGTACTTCTTGCCGACGAACGACTTGTCCTGGATGATCACGCGTCGGTCGGTCAGCCCGATGAAGCCGGTGCCGGTGCCGATCGCGTCGTAGACGGCGATGACCTGCTCCCCGTCGAGCAGCCCGCTCTGGATCTGCTGAAGCTGTTCCCGACGGTCGTAGGCGATGTTGGTCATGACCCCAGGCTAGGCGCGCCGCGCCACCCGGCCTGACATCGCTCGATGGCGGGTCAGCTGTTGCTGGTCACGGCCCGGTAGACCTCCTCGATCCGGGCAGCGAGCGTGACCTCACCCTCGGTGAGTTCCTCGCCGTCCCGGCAACCGATCCTGATCTGGGTGTGACCGTCCAGGCGGCGCATCTCGGGGCGCAGGTGCAGGGCGTCCGCGATGATCTTCACGCGTTCGGTCAGCGCCGCGTGCTGGGTGTCGTCGAGTACCAGGGTCCGTCTGATCTGCTGACCCTCACGGGTCCAGTCGCCCAGTAAGGTGAGTGCGTCACTCAGGTAGTCGCGGTCCACCCGGCCACCCCACAGAGCACGCATCGCCATACCTCCCAGGCGTCGTTGCCGGCTTGTGGCCAAATCGTCGCCATCCCGTGTCTCGGTCGGTGTTCCCTAGTCTGTCGCTGAGCGGCTGGTGTGTCCACGTCCACCCTTCCGTGTTCTGCTGACCGTGGGGACGGCTCCGGTACCCGAATTCCCGATTGATCTGGCACGCTGGATGCTCGTGCGTGACGAACGGGCGAGTGGTAGCGGCCATCCCGTGCCGGATGGGGGATTTGCCGGGCGGGGAAGGCGTGACCCCCGGATTGTGGTGGGGGCGGCGATCATCGTGGCCGGGCGGGTGCTCGGCTGCGAGCGGTCCAGTCCGCCAGAGGCCGCCGGCCGCTGGGAGTTCCCCGGCGGCAAGGTCGAGCCCGGGGAGACGGAGATCGCCGCGCTGGTCCGGGAGTGCGCCGAGGAACTCGGCGTACGGGTGGAGATCGGTGACCGGGTCGGCCGCGACGTGCCGATGGGCCACGGCCGTTCGGTGCTCCGGGTGTACCTGGCCCGGCTGGTCGGGAACGACCAGCCCCGGGCGCTGGAGCACGCCGAACTGCGCTGGCTGCGTCCGGAGGAGCTGGACAGCGTCCCCTGGCTGCCGGCGGACGTGCCGATCGTGGCCGCGCTGCGCCCGGTACTGGCCGCCGAGACCGCCTGACGGCGCGGACCCGGACCGGGTGCCGGCGGAGAACCCGCAGAGCGTACGAGGGCCGCCGGCATCGCCTCGGCCCTCGTACGCTCCGCGAGAGAAATCAGTCCTTCTGCTCCGGGTGGGCGTAGTTCAGATCCTGCGCCGGCATCGGGAAGGTCACGTCCTCGCCGAACGGCGACGGCGCGGCCGGCTTGTCGAAGGTGAACTCGCTGATCGGGAGGCGACCCCGGGAGTCCACCGCCGGAGCCTGCGGCTGGGGCACCTGCCGGTCCCAGTGCACACCCCGCTCGGCCTCGGCCTCGGCCTGCGCATCGTGGGACCCGCCGGCGTGCGAGTGCGCCTCGCCGAGCTGGTCTGGATCACGCGGCGTCGGCTGCTCGGCCTGGCTCTGCCCGCGTCGGAAGATCTTGCTGCCCAACCACACAAGAGGATCGTACCGCCGGTCGACGACGCGTTCCTTCATTGGGATGATCGCGTTGTCGGTGATCTTGATGTGCTCCGGGCAGACCTCGGTGCAGCACTTGGTGATGTTGCAGTAGCCGAGGCCCTGGGACGCCTGCGCGTACTCCTTGCGGTCGGTCTTGGTGTCGAGCGGGTGCATGTCCAGCTCAGCCGCCCGGATGAAGTACCGCGGGCCGGAGAAGGCCTCCTTGTTCTCCTCGTGGTCCCGGACCACGTGGCAGGTGTTCTGGCACAGGAAGCACTCGATGCACTTCCGGAACTCCTGCGACCGCTCGACGTCGACCTGCTGCATCCGGTACTCGCCCGGCGCCAGGTCGGTCGGCGGCGCGAACGCCGGGGTCTCCCGGGCCTTCTCGTAGTTGAACGAGACGTCGGTGACCAGGTCCCGGATGACGGGGAACGTCCGCAACGGGGTGATCGTCACGGTCTCGGTCTCGTCGAAGGTGGACATCCGGGTCATGCAGCCCAGCCGGGGCATGCCGTTGATCTCCATGGAGCAGGAGCCGCACTTGCCGGCCTTGCAGTTCCACCGGCAGGCCAGGTCGGGCGCCTCGGTCGCCTGCAGCCGGTGGATCACGTCGAGGACCACCTCGCCCTCGTTGACCTGCACCTGGTAGTCGGTCAGGTCCCCGCCGGTCTCGTCGCCCCGCCAGACCCGGAAGTGCCGGGTGGTGCCGGCGTTGGCCGTCGCGTCCTGGGTGCCCATTACTTGGCCGCCTCCTCAGCGTGCGCCTCTGCGGAGAGGGCGTCGAACTCCGCCAGCTCCTCCTCGGTCAGGTACTTGCCCAGCTCGGTGCGGTCGAAGAGCCGGATCAGCTCCGCGCGCATCTTCGGCAGCGGCTTGTGCTCCAGCCGCACCTTGTCGCCGTCGAGCGAGCAGACCAGGTTGACGGTGCGCCACTTCGGCGCCATCGTCGGGAAGTCCTCCCGAGTGTGCCCGCCGCGCGACTCCTCGCGCTCCAGCGCCGCCTTCGCGGTGCACTCCGAGACGACAAGCATGTTGCGCAGGTCGAGGGCGAGGTGCCAGCCCGGGTTGTACCGGCGTCCGCCGGTGACGCTGACCTTGTTCACCCGGTCGCGCAGCTCGGCGAGCCGGACCAGGGCGTCCTCCAGCTCGCCCTTGCGTCGGATGATGCCGACCAGGTCGCCCATCACCGCCTGGAGGTCCTGCTGCAGCTTGTACGGGTTCTCCCCGCCGTCGCGCTCCAGCGGGGCCAGCGCCCGGTCCACCGCGGTCTCGACGTCGGCCGCCGACACCTTCGGGCGCTTGCTGAGCCCCTCGGCGTACGACGCCGCGTGCCCACCTGCCCGCTTGCCGAAGACCAGCAGGTCAGACAGGGAGTTGCCGCCGAGCCGGTTGGAGCCGTGCATGCCGCCGGAAACCTCACCGGCGGCGAACAGACCCTGCACGTGCCCGTGCGCGGCACCGCTGTCCGGCTCCACCTCGACGCCACCCATCACGTAGTGGCAGGTCGGGCCGACCTCCATCGGCTGCTTGGTGATGTCGACGTCGGCCAGCTCCTTGAACTGGTGGTACATCGACGGCAGCCGGCGCTTGATCTCCTCGGCCGGCAGCCGGCTGGCGATGTCCAGGTAGACGCCACCGGCCGCGCTGCCCCGACCGGCCTTGACCTCGGCGTTGATCGCCCGGGCCACCTCGTCGCGGGGGAGCAGTTCCGGCGGGCGCCGGTTGTTGTCCGGGTCGGTGTACCAGCGGTCCGCCTCCTCCTCGGTCTCCGCGTACTGCTTCCGGAAGACGTCCGGGACGTAGTCGAACATGAACCGCTTGCCCTCGGAGTTGCGCAGCACGCCGCCGTCACCCCGGACCGACTCGGTGACCAGGATGCCCTTCACCGAGGGCGGCCAGACCATGCCGGTCGGGTGGAACTGCAGGAACTCCATGTTGATCAGCGTCGCGCCGGCCCGCAGGGCCAGCGCGTGCCCGTCTCCGGTGTACTCCCAGGAGTTCGAGGTGACCTTGTACGACCGGCCGACACCGCCGGTCGCCAGCACCACCGCCGGCGCCTCGAAGAGCACGAACTCGCCGGACTCCCGGTAGTAGCCGAACGCGCCGGCGACGCGGTCCCCGTCCAGCAGCAGTTCGGTGATGGTGGTCTCGGCGAAGACCTTGATCCGGGCCTCGTAGTCGCCGTGCTGCCGCTTGTCCTCCTGCTGCAGCGAGACGATCTTCTGCTGCAGGGTACGGATCAGTTCCAGCCCGGTACGGTCACCGACGTGCGCCAGCCGCGGGTACTCGTGGCCACCGAAGTTGCGCTGCGAGATCTTGCCGTCCTTGGTGCGGTCGAAGAGCGCACCGTACGTCTCCAGCTCCCAGATCCGCTGCGGCGACTCCTTGGCGTGCAGCTCGGCCATCCGGAAGTTGTTGAGGAACTTGCCGCCCCGCATGGTGTCCCGGAAGTGCACCTGCCAGTTGTCCCGCGAGTTCACGTTCCCCATCGCGGCGGCGGCGCCACCCTCGGCCATCACCGTGTGGGCCTTGCCGAACAGCGACTTGGAGATGATCGCGGTCCGCTTCCCGGCGAGCCGGGCCTCGATCGCCGCGCGCAGACCGGCGCCGCCGGCACCGATGACCACGACGTCGTAGTGGTGTCGTTCGATTCGGGTAGTCATGTCAGAGGCCCTTTAGTTGATGAACCGCAGGTCGTCGAACCAGTTCAGGGAGAGCGCCATGATGTAGAAGTCGGTCAGCGCCAGCGTGCCGAGCGTGATCCAGGCGAGCTGCATGTGCCGGACGTTGAGCTTGGAGACGAACGTCCAGAACCGGTACCGGACCGGGTGCTTCGAGAAGTGCTTCAACCGGCCGCCGGCGATGTGCCGGCAGGAGTGGCAGGAGAGCGTGTACGCCCACAGCATCACCACGTTGCCGAGCAGGACGATGTTGCCCAGGCCGAACCCGAAGCCCTCGGGGCTGTGGAAGGCGAGCACCGCGTCCCAGGTGTTGATGACCGAGATGATCACGGCGGCGTAGAAGGCGTACCGGTGCAGGTTCTGGCCGACCAACGGGAACCGGGTCTCCCCGCTGTAGGTCTTGTGTCCGTCCGGGACGGCGCAGGCCGGCGGCGACAGCCAGAACGACCGGTAGTACGCCTTGCGGTAGTAGTAGCAGGTCAGCCGGAACAGCAGCAGGAACGGCAGGGTCAACGCGGCGTCCGGGATGATCGGCCAACCCGGCAGCACCCGGCCGAAGTGTGCGGCCTCGGGAATGCAGGCCTCCGTCACACACGGCGAGTAGAACGGCGTCAGGTAGTGGTATTCGGCGATCCAGTAGTGGTCGTGCATGAACACCCGCACCGTGGCGTAGGCGACCCAGGCGGTGAGCCCGACCACCGTGATCAGCGGAGCGAACCACCAACGGTCGGTACGCAGGGTTTTTGCCGCGATGGCCGCGCGCTGACGCACGCTCCCCGGCAGTCCGGCCGGAGGTGGGGCCGTCCTCGTAGTCATCTGTGTCTCCCTGACGGGGCCCGATCTGGCTGACGGGCACTGGTGATGTTTCCGGCGGGGCCGCGCGGGCAGGGGAGGACCCGCAGCCGCGCTACCTGCGTCCGCGTCGGTGCACACGTTACGCCGCACACGGACGGTCATCTGCGCAAGGGAGTGTGGCGGGTTTCCCGTCGGTTACGAAAGTCCTGTCACCGGATCCGGGCATTGTTGTGCAGAACTTCACTCGACCCGACGACCTGTTCGTCTTTCCGCGCCGTCACGGATGCGGGCCGGCGGCTGTCCGATGAGGTCGGAGAGCTGCCGGCCCGGCGGTGTTGTTGTTCAGTGGGCCCGGTGGTGTCGCCGGCTCACAGGTCGGGGGCGGCGAGTCGGCGGGCGGCCGCCGCGCACGACTCGGGGCCGCGCGTCAGGCGCTCCAGCACCGGACGGCCCCGGTGGTCCCGCGGTGCGACAAAAAACGCCGGTTCGCCGGCGGTCACCTGCCGGTCGAGGGCGTCGGCGTAGCTGGACCGTGCGTCGACCAGCCGGCGCCACGCGTCGAGCCGGCCGTCACCCACCTCGTCATCGTCATCGTCGTCGCGCCAGCCCGGCAGTCGCTCGATCTCGGACAGGAACGGGCGGAGCGCCGCGTTCTCGTCCCGGATCGCCGATGCCCGCTGACCCGGGTTTCTCGCCGCGCCCGGCGGTACGAGGCGGTTGAGCCGCCGTTCCAGGTCCTGACAGGCGGTCTCGGCGCGGTCGCGTACCTCGTGACCACGCTCGACCCGGTTGGCGAGCCGACCGAAGCCGGCGGCGGCCGCGCCGAGAACACCGCAGACCAGCAGGACGAGTACGGCCGCCGCCACGCCGCCGCCGACCAGCAGGCGGCGCCGACGCCGGGCTGCCGGATCGGTCCGACCCCGCCGACCGGTTCCGTCGTCCGGCCGTACGGTGCCGGTCCCGCCGCCCGGGTCGGCCGGTCCCGTCGCGCCCACGAACGGCGGATCGTCCGGGCCGGGGGAGCGCGGAGTGTCGGCGCCCGGGTGGGGAGAGCGCGGGGTGTCGGCGCCCGCCGGGGGCGGGTCGCCAGCGGCGGCGGAGGGCGGATCGTCCGGGCGGGGGGTGGTGGCGTCGTCCGTCACGCCACCAGTCAAGCACCGCCGCGCGAACCCGGCATCCCGCCGACGGTCGGCCCGACGACCCGACATCGTCAGCCGGAGGCACCGCCGGTGAAGTTCCACGAGGCCAGCCGGAGCGCCGGCGCCGACCACCAGGCGCTGCTGAAGGTCTGCGACAGCAGCACGGCGTGCCGGCCGATCCCGAGCACCGCACCCGGGGCGAGCGCCTGCGGATACGACTGGGTGAAGCGGAGGTTCTGTACCGCCGTGGTCACCTCGCCGTCCTCGACCAGCCAGACACCGTTGCGGGTCAGACCGGTGACAACAAGCGACTTCGGGTCCAGGACCCGGGTGTACCAGAGGTCGGTGACGAGCAGCCCGCGGCGCATCCCGGCGACCAGGGCGGCGGTGTCGGAGTCGACCACCGGACCGGAGACCTCGGTGGCCCGGGGGGTGCCGTTCGGCGAGTCGGTCGGCAGCAGTCCCAGGTGGAGCGGTATGCCCCCGACCGCGGCGCCACCCGGCACCGCGTGTCCGGTCGAGACCGTCCCGGCCACGGCGGCGGTACGCCGATCGTGCGCCACCGCGGTCGTCACACCGTGCTCGACCAGGGCGAACGGTGTCCGGGGCGTACCTTCGGCGTCGAACGGCAACGCCGGGGTGACCAGCGGGTCGTCGACCAGCGTCACCGTCCGGTCGAACTGCTCGGCACCGGGCACCGCGAACGACCGCTGCTCCTGGTACGCCTTGCCGTTGAAGCCGTACATCGCGAGGTTCTGCAGCAGGTCGACGACGGCGCTCGGCTCCAGCACCACCTCGTACCGGCCGGGCGGCAGTTCGACCGGGGCGACGCCGGCCCGGGCCTTCACCGACGCCCGGGCCCCGAGTACGGCACCGTGCAGGTCGGTCAGCCGTACCGCGCCGAGCCGGGCGACCCCGTCGACGCCGCCGGAGCGGGCGATGCCCTCCATCGCCGCCTCGGTGCTCCGGCCGGTCGCCGAGTGGCCGGCCGTGTTCGCGAACGCACCCTCCCGACGTCCGGTACGGCAGTAGCCGGCCGCCTCCAGCCCGCCGGCGGCGTCGACGAACTCGCGTACCCGCTCGGCGCGCTGCTCGGCGGTGGCGGTGGCGGTGCCATCGTCCCAGTTGCCGGTGCCGTCGACCGGGGTCGGTGTGGTCAGGCCCGGCCAGGCCGGGTCGGGTGGGCTGAGCCGGGCCGCGCCGACGGTCCGTTCGACCAGGTCACGCAGGCCGTCGTGATCGACCACGGTGGACGAGCCACCGGCGGTCCGGCCGTCGAGGTGCAGGCGCAGTCGGACTGTGGTGCCCTGTTCGGCGACGTTCTGGTGGATGAACGAGTTCGCGAACCGGGTCAGCGCCGACTCGGCGGTGTCGGTGCCGACCTCCGCCTCGGCGTTCGGGCCGGCGATCTGACGGACCAGGTCGACGACCCGGCCGGCGAGGTCGAGTGGAGTGGTCATCGGTGCGGTCCCTTCCTCTGCCGGTGGCTGCTGTTCACGGGACCTGCTTTCGTTCGCGACTGCGGGGCTCGCACACCCCGCTCACTCCTCGCGCTCACGGGACCTGCTTTCGTTCGCGACTGCGGGGCTCGCACACCCCGCTCACTCCTCGCGCTCACGGGACCTGCTTTCGTTCGCGACTGCGGGGCTCGCACACCCCGCTCACTCCTCGCGCTCACCCGTGGACTCCGACCCGGACGCCGGTGAACCGGGCCGGTGCGGCCGGGTGGCCGGTGTGCCCGATCTGCCCCGGCTGGCCCTTGCCGCAGTTCGGGGTGCCCCAGGAGACGATCTCCGAGGAGAGCATGTCCATCGAGCGCCAGAAGAGCGGCCCGATCCCGGTGTAGGTGGGGTTGCGGAGCATCCGGCCCCGGCGTCCCTTCTTGATCTCCCAACCGATCTCGCAGCCGAACTGGAAGTTGAGCCGCTTGTCGTCGATCGACCAGGACCGGTTGAGGTCCATCAGGATGCCGTCGTCGGTGGCGGCGATCATCTCGTCCAGGGTGTGCGGGCCGGGTTCGAGGCCGACGTTGGTCATCCGGACCATCGGCAGCCGGGCCCAGCCGTCGGCCCGTACGCTGCCGGCGTAGTCGAGGCCGGCGACCGCGGCGGAGTCGCGCCCGGCCAGGGTGCCCACCCATCGTCCCTCGCGGACCGCGTCCCGTTTTGTCGCCGGGGTGCCCTCGTCGTCGAAGCCGAAGCTGCCCAGCGCGCCGGGGATCGTCGGGTCGATGGTGATGTTCATCAGCTCGGAGCCGTACCGCAGTGTGCCGAGCTGGCCCAGGTCCAGCCAGGAGGTGCCGGCGAAGGCGGCCTCCCAGCCGAGGATGCGGTCCAGTTCGATGGCGTGCCCCACCGACTCGTGGATCTGCAGCGCCATCTGCTCGCCGCCGAGGATCAGGGTGGTCTCGCCGGCCGGGCAGAGCGGGGCGGTGACGAGTTCCCGGGCCTCCTCGGCGATCCGGCCGGCGTGCGCGGTGAGGTCGAGCGAGTTGACCAGCTCCCAGCCCTGCGTGCCGTACTGGCCCCGGTAGCTGGGGTAGGAGCGGCGCTGCGTCTCGCCGTCACCGATGACGGTGGCCGAGATGCCGGCGCCGCACTCCCGGATGTGCTGGTCGATCCGGTGTCCTTCGCTGGAGACGAACCACTTGCGGGTGTCCCAGATCTGGTAGATCCCCTCGGCCTGGTCGGCGCCGTGGTCCCGGGACAGGCCGGTGGCCCGGACCAGCAGGTCGCCCTTGTCGGCCAGGGAGACCGAGAGCGGGTCGATCTCGCAGGGGGAACTCCACGAGCCGGTGCTGGCCGGCACCGGGAGCAGGGTGCTGCCGGGGCCGGCGACCCGGCCACTGGCGGCGGCGATCCGCGCGGCCCGCTCGCCCGCCGCCCGGGCCGCCGAGTCGGTGAGTTCGGGTACGGCGTAGAAGCCCCAGCCCGAGCCGACCAGCGCCCGGACCCCGAGGCCGGCGCTCTCGTCCTGGTTGACCGACTCGACCTCGGAGTTGCGGGCGGTCATCGACTCGTAGCGGCGGTGCATCACCCGGGCGTCGGCGTACCGGGCCCCGGCGTCAAGGGCCGCCTGGACCGCCGCCGTCGCCACCTCGAACTCGGCCATCAACATCCCCCTCGGTGCGCCCCCGGATCGTTCCGCCGATTCCGGTCGACCGGCTCCAGCGGAGGCCCGGCCGGTCCGACGGCGTGACCGGCTGCCGGGGTCACCGGCAGCCGATCATGGAACGACCTTATGCGAAGAAGCCGCTCAGCGGGGTGGGAGGAGTTCTTCGGGCCGGATTTCCGCCGTCACCGGTTCGGTCAGCCGCAGCACCTCGCCGGGCTTGACGATCGCGTGCTCGACGTAGTGGGCACCGTCCAGCCGGTGCAGCCGCAGGGTGCCGGTGTCCTGCTCGACCAACAGGTACCACGGGATGGCGGCGGTCGCGTAGTAGTGCATCTTGAGCACCTGGTCGGTCGCGGCGTTGCTCGGCGAGGTGATCTCGCAGACCAGCCGGACCGCCCCGGCGTCGACGACCAGTTCGTCGAAGTTGATGTCTTCGACGATCACCAGGTCCGGGATGGGGATCCGACCCGTACGCAGTCGTACGTTGACCGCCTCCAGCACGTGCAGGCCGGCGGTGTCGGCGCCGGTCTCCAGTGCGTTCCCGAGTCGCCGGGAGATGCGCTGGTGTCGAGGGGTGGGGGCAGGGCTCACGTGCAGGCTCCCGTCGAAGAGTTCGACGCGATCCCGGGTCTCGCCGAGGGCGAAGTATTCCGCTTCGGTCCACGGGCCGCCGTGGTCGAACACCGCCGCGGTCATGGTCACCTCCGAGTCGTCGTCGCGGTGCCGGGTCTGGGCGCCTCCACCCGTACGGCGCCAGTCTGGCACAGCCGACCGACACGACGGGGTGGCGACCGGTCACTCACTGTGGACGGGGTCGACAGGTTCCGGTGCGGCGGATTTGAATGGGGCCACGTGATGTGCAGGCTTCCGTCGAGCCGGCGGACAGATCAGGATCTGGAGCTTATTTTCACTCTCTGAACTCTGTTGTAAGTTACCTTCACCCGCTGTCCGGGTGCGTCTCCGCCGGAAACTGGCAGACGACCAGCGGAAACCGGCGGCGGTGCGGGAGAGGAGGGTGGAGCGTGGCGGCACCGACCGTGACTGCCCCGGTCGCCGACGACGGGCCGTACCTCGACGTGCGTGACCTGCGGGTCCGGTTCCGTACCGAGGATGGACCGGTCCGGGCGGTCGACGGGGTCTCGTTCGCCGTCCACCGTGGGCGGACCCTCGGCATCGTCGGCGAGTCGGGCTCCGGCAAGAGCGTCACCAGCCTCGCGATACTCGGCCTGCACGATCCCCGGCGCACCGAGATCAGCGGCGAGATCCGGGTCGCCGGACGGAACCTCGTCGGGCTCCCCGACGCCGCGATCCGCAAACTACGTGGCCGGGACCTGGCGATGATCTTCCAGGATCCGCTCTCCGCGCTGCATCCGTACTATCCGGTCGGACGGCAGATCGCCGAGGCGTACCGCACCCACCATCCGGGCGCGGGCCGGCGGGCGGCCGCACGGCGCGCCGTCGAGATGCTGGACCGGGTCGGCATCCCGCAGCCGGCACGCCGGGCCGAGCAGTACCCGCACGAGTTCTCCGGCGGCATGCGCCAGCGGGTGATGATCGCGATGGCCCTGGTCAACGACCCGGACCTGCTGATCGCCGACGAGCCGACCACCGCGCTGGACGTCACCGTGCAGGCGCAGATCCTCGACCTGCTGGCCGACCTGCAGCAGGAGTTCAACTCCGCGATCATCCTGATCACCCACGACCTCGGCGTGGTCAGCCAGGTGGCCGACGACATCCTGGTGATGTACGCCGGCCGTGCCGTCGAGCACGGCAGCGTCGAACAGGTGCTGCGTCGGCCGCAGCATCCGTACACCTGGGGTCTGCTCTCCAGCGTGCCGTCGTTGCACGGTGACCCGGACGCGGACCTGGTGCCGATCGCCGGCAACCCGCCGAGCCTGATCCACCTCCCACCCGGCTGCGCGTTCCACCCCCGCTGCCGGTACGCCGACCACACCGGCGACCGGTCCCGCACCGCGGTGCCGGAACTGCGTCCAGCAGGTGGGACCGGGCACCTGGTCGCCTGCCACCTCCCCGAGGAGGAGCGACGGCGGTACGCCGAGCAGGCCGCCGAGGCGGGGGTGGACCGGTGAACGCGCCGCACGAACCACTGCTGGAGGTCTCCGGGCTGACCAAGCACTTTTCGGTCCGGGGCGGGTTCCGGGGGCGGGGCGGCGGCGTGGTCCGGGCGGTCGACGGGCTGGACTTCGTGGTCCGGCCGGGGGAGACGCTGGGTCTGGTCGGCGAGTCCGGCTGTGGCAAGACCACCACCGGCCGGCTGCTGGTCCGGCTGCTCGAACCGACCGGTGGCCGGATCGTCTTCGAGGGCCGGGACATCAGCCACCTTGGTCGGGGTGCGCTGCGACCGTTGCGCCAGGACCTGCAGATCATCTTCCAGGACCCGTACGCCTCGCTGAACCCCCGGCACACCGTCGGCGAGATCGTCGCCATGCCGCTGCGGGTCAACCGGGTCTCCCCACCCGGCGGGATCCGGACCCGGGTACGGGAACTGCTGGAACTGGTCGGGCTGAATCCCGAGCACTACAACCGCTATCCGCACGAGTTCTCCGGCGGCCAGCGGCAGCGGATCGGGATCGCCCGGGCGCTGGCGTTGCGGCCCAAACTGATCGTCGCCGACGAGCCGGTCTCCGCCCTCGACGTCTCGATCCAGGCCCAGGTGGTGAACCTACTCCGCGACCTGCAGCGGGAACTCGGGCTGGCGTTCGTCTTCATCGCACATGACCTGGCGGTGGTCCGGCACTTCAGCCAGCGGGTCGCGGTGATGTACCTCGGGAGGATCGTGGAGATCGGGGACCGGGCCGAGATCTACGAGCGGCCCCGGCACCCGTACACCCGGGCGCTGCTGTCGGCCGTACCGGACGTGACAAAACTCGGCCCGGCCGGGCGGATCCGGCTGGCCGGCGACGTACCGACACCGCTGGATCCGCCGTCCGGCTGCCGGTTCCGGACCCGGTGCTGGAAGGCCCGGGAGGTCTGCGCGACCGAGGAGCCGGCGCTGACCGTACGGGATCCCGGTGGCGCGGCGGTGGCCTGCCACTTTCCGGAGGGGGCGGTGGAGTCGTCGATCGCGTCAACTGTGGACGGCGCCGAGGGAGGTGACGGCCGGTGAGCGAGCAGCAGGTGACCGCGCAGGTCGAGGCGGCCGCGGCCCAGGTCGAGGCGGGCGGCGGGAACATCGGCACGGCCGGCGCGACGGAGTTCGTCGGCCGGTCGCCGGGACAGCTCGCCTGGCTGCGGCTGCGCCGGGACCGGGTGGCGATGGTCAGCGGTACGGTGCTGGTGCTGTTCATCCTGCTGGCGGCGGCCGCGCCACTGGTCGCCCGGCTCTACGGCAAGGGTCCGCAGGAGCGGTTCCCGGAGCGGCTGGACCGCAACGGTTTTCCGCTCGGCTACGCGGGGGTCAGCGGCGAGCACTGGTTCGGCATCCAGCCCGGGATCGGGCGGGACATCTTCATCCAGGTCGTCTACGGCCTCCGTACCTCGTTGATGATCGCCTTCACCGCGGCGGTGCTGACCATCGCGCTCGGGGTGGTGGTCGGAATCGTCGCCGGGTACGTCGGCGGCTGGGTCGACGCGGTGATCACCTGGGTCGTCGACCTCGCGTTGGCGTTCCCGTTCTACATCTTCTGCTTCGCGTTCGTGCCGCTGGCGGTGAACCAGTTCTACGGTCCGCGCGACGAGGTGGCGTCCTGGTTCCGCCCGGCGCTGCTGGTGTTGATCTTCGTGATGTTCAACTGGACCACCTCGGCCCGGCTGGTCCGCGGCCAGGTGCTGTCGCTGCGGGAGCGGGAGTTCGTGGAGGCGGCCCGGGCCTCCGGCGCCGGTCTCGGGCACATCCTGTTCCGGCAGCTGCTGCCGAACCTCTGGGCGCCGATCCTGGTCACCTTCTCGCTGAACGTGCCGGCGCTGATCACCGCCGAGGCGGCGCTGTCGTTCCTCGGCATCGGTGTCCTGGAGCCGACCCCGGACCTCGGCCGGCTGATCAACGACAGCGTCCGCTACCTGCGGGACGTACCGAGCTTCACCATTGTCGGTGGTACCACGCTCTTCCTGCTGGTGTTGGCGTTCAACCTCTTCGGTGACTCGCTGCGGGACGCGCTCGATCCGAAGTCGAGCCGGTAGGGGGCGGGGACATGCTGCGGTTCCTGGTCAAGAAGGTGCTGCTCGCGCTGAGCACGCTGATCGCGGTCAGCGTGGTGACGTTCGGGCTGTTCTTCGCGGTGCCGAACAACCCGGCCGAGCTGATGTGCGGGGACAGCAAGAACGTCTGCAGCCCGGAGCGGGTCGAGATGATCGAGCGCCGGATGGGGCTCGACCGGCCGATCGTGGTGCAGTACGGCGACTTCATGCGGGGGATCTTCGTCGGCCGGACGATCGGTGCCGGTGAGACGGCCCGGGACTGCCCGGCGCCCTGCCTCGGTTTCTCGTTCCGCAACGACGAGCCGGTCAGCGGCATCGTGGGTCGTACCCTGCCGGTAACGTTGAGCATCGTCTTCGGCGCGGCGGTGGTCTGGCTGGTGCTGGGGATCTCCATCGGGATGCTCTCGGCGCTGCGCCGGGGCACCGTCTTCGACAAGCTCGCGGTCGGCACCTCGCTGGTCGGCGCCTCGATGCCGATCCTGCTCTTCGGGCCGCTGCTGCTGATCGGCCTGGTCTACGAGACCGGCCTGCTGAGCTATCCCCGGTACACCCCGCTCACCGAGAACCCGGTGGCCTGGGCGTCCGCGATGCTGCTGCCCTGGTTCGCGCTCGGCTTCCTCAACTCCGCCACCTACGCCCGGCTGTCCCGGGCGCAGATGCTGGAGACGCTCTCGGAGGACTTCGTCCGGACCGCGCGGGCCAAGGGCCTGCCGAAGATCACCGTGTACGGCCGGCACGCGCTCCGGGCGGCGATCACCCCGATCATCACCATCGCCGGGCTGGACCTCGGCGCGTATCTGGGCGGCACGGTCATCACCGAGACCGTCTTCGGGTTCACCGGGCTGGGCCGGACCGCGCTCAACGCGGCGCTGAACCTGGACATGCCGATCGTGATGGCCACAGTGCTGCTCGCCGCGGTCTTCGTGGTGGCGGCGAACGTCCTGGTGGACATCCTGTACGCGGTGGTCGACCCCCGGGTCCGGCTGGGATGACCAGTGTGGTCTCCCACTGGGGTGACCGGCGTGGTCTGCCGGTCCGGGTCGGCGCGACCGGTGTGGTCTCCCGGTCGGGGTCGGCGCGACCACGGAAACGTTGTCCCATCGTTACTGTCATGAAACTTACCTTCACGGCTGTTTACCTGAATATTTCTTTCAGTACCTGAGCACCTGAACCTGCGGGAACGAGACCAGGAGGAAGTCCGATGCGACCAAGGCTCACGGTGGCCGCGACGAGCGCCGCGCTCGTCCTCGCCGCCAGTGCGCTGGCCGCCTGCTCGGAGAACACCGGCGACAACGGTGACTCCGACAACGGCGGTGGGCGGCAGTTCACCAGTTCGATCGCGACCGACCCCAAGGACTCCCAGGGGCCGGCGGCGGAGGTTCCCGGGGCGCAGCCCGGCGGCACCCTCAAGCTGATCACCCAGGCCGACTTCGAACACCTCGACCCGCAGCGCACCTACACCTTCATCGGCATGTCGATCCAGCAGATGTTCGTCCGGACCCTGACCGTCTTCAAGGAGGACGGCAAGGGCGGCGTGCTGCTCGTCGGCGACCTCGCCACCGACGCCGGCAAGGACGTCAACAACGACTGCAAGACCTGGGAGTACACCCTCAAGGAGGGGGTGAAGTTCGAGGACGGCACGCCGATCCGGGCCGCCGACGTGGCGTACGGGATCGCCCGGTCGTTCGAGGAGAGCATCGACGGCGGACCGACGTACATCCAGGAGTGGCTGGCCGACAACCCGACGTACAACGCCAACTACAAGGGGCCGTACACCTCGGGCAGCGACACCGTCCCCGGGCTGACCGTCTCCGACGATCGGACCCTGGTCTTCAGCTTCGCCACGCCGCACTGCGACCTGCCGTTCGCGCTCTCCCTGCCGACCTCGGTGCCGGTGCCGAAGGCGCAGGACACCCGAACCGAGTACGACCGCCGGGTCGTCGCCTCCGGACCGTACAAAATCAAGGAGTACGCCAAGGACGCCCGGTTCGTGCTGGAGCGGAACCCGAACTGGGACCCGAAGACCGACCCGCTGCGGCACGCCTACCCGGACACCATCGAGGTCGAGTTCGGGCCGGACGACCAGGCGGCCACCGAGCGGGCGCTGGCCGGCAACGGCGCGGACGCCGCCGCGGTCGCCTGGGACGAGGTGCCGCAGGCGCTGGTCAACCAGGTCCTCGCCGACACCTCGCTCGGCGAGCGGGTGATCCGCAAGACCGCGCCGTCGGTCTGGTACCTCTCCATCAACAACGACCGGATCAAGGACCTGAAGGTCCGGCAGGCGATCGCCTACGCCATCGACAAGCAGGGCATCCTCGCCACCCAGGGCGGTGACGCGTCCGGCCGGCTCACCCACACCCTGCTCGCCGACACCACCATCGGGCAGACGAACTACCCGAACCCGTACGACGGCGGTCCGACCGGCAACCCGGAGAAGGCGAAGGAACTGCTCGGCGGGCAGCGGCCGAAACTGGTCTTCATGTCCCGGAGCACCGCCTTCGGCCAGCAGACCGCGCCGATCGTCGAGCAGAGCCTGGAGAAGGCCGGCTTCGACGTCACCGTGCAGTACGTCGACGACCACAACCCGACCGCCCGTACCCGGGGCAACCCGTACGACATCTACCTGAGCAACTGGGCGGCGGACTGGCCGAGCGCGGTCTCCACGATCCCGGTGCTCTGGGACGGCCGCAAGCTCGGCCCGCAGGGCAACTCGAACGTGTCGTACTTCAACGCCGACGACGTGAACGCCGAGATCGACCGGGTCAGCAAACTCCCGGCCGGCGAGGCGGGCCCGGAGTGGGCCAAGATCGACCAGATGATCATGGAGAAGTACGCCCCGGTGGTGCCGATCTACCAGGACAACACCTTCCTGGTGACCGGCCCGAAGGTCGGCGGCCTGCTCATCTCCGAGCAGTTCGGCACCCCGGTCTACTACAACGCCTACCTCAAGCCCTGACGGGATCAGGAAGGGCCCCTACCGCAAGGGGCCCTTCCTGGATCTCAGCCGCCGATCTCGTGCCACCGGCCGTCGGGACCCATCCGGAGTCGCTGCGGCGGCCGCATCAGCTGCACCAGGTCGTGCAGCCGCGCCGGCTCCGCCTGTTCGGCACCGGACGGATCGGTGAGCCGGAACCCGTGCAGCGGCACCCCGTCCGGGTCGACGTCGTCCGGCTCGGGGCGGCCCTCCAGGACAAAGCCGAACAGGGCGCGCAGCGCCGCCTCACCGAGGTCGAGCGGATGGAACGGCAGCGGGTACGGACCCTGCCCCGGCAACCTCCGGGCCGGCCGCACCGGATGGTCGCCGGCCCAGTACGGCAGCTCGAAGTCGTACGGCTCGCCGATGTTCTCCACGATGCCGCCATCCGGCGAGAGACTGAGCGACCGGACCAGACGTCCGTCCTCCCAGACGGCGAACGAGAGCGCGTCGACCATGGAGTGCATGCCGTGCAGCAGGATGCGTCGTCCCGCGCCGAACGCGCGTAGCCGTTCCGGCAGTTCGGACGGACGGTACGAGGTCAGTCGCCGGTCACACAGCAGCTCCGCGCCGGCCAGCACCGTGGCGTACGTGACCCCGTCCGGCGGGTAGATCCCCTCGTAAAGGGTCTCGTTGTCGTGTGGCGTGACCCGGTGGTCCGGATGGACCCGACGGACCAGCGCCTCGGCCTCGTCGCGGGCGCAGAGCGTAGCGGCACGCAGCACCGAACGGATGTCGCCGTCGGCGAACGCCAGCAGCGCTGTCTTGGCACCCACTCAGTTCCCCCAGACTCCCGCGCCGGATCCGGCGCCTCGGATCAGCGCCAACCGTAGCCGGCGCGCAACGCCTGCCCGACCCGGTCGAACCGGGCCCGGTCCAGGACCGCGCCCTCCCGGCGGATGCTGTCCTCTCGCATCGTCAGGACCCGGTCGAGGCGTACCCAGCTCGGCCGGTTGTCCCGGTCCCACGATCCGGGGCCGAGCGCCAGCCAGTGCCGCTGGCCGTCGCGCTCGCTCTGGCTGGAGAGCATCAGGCCGAAGAGGGTACGGCTGGCCCGGCCGACCACCAGCACCGGCCGGTCCTTGCCCTGGCGCGGGTCGTCCTCGTACGGCACCCAGGTCCAGACGATCTCGCCCGGGTCGGCCTGCCCGTCCAGTTCGGGCGCGTACGTCAACTGTCGCCGCTGCAGCGCCGCGAGCTGCCGCCGTCGGGCGACCTGGGCGGGGGTGGGGCTGCCAGCGGTACGCGGGGCGGGGACCCGCCGGGTGATCCGGCTGACCGTCGCGGTCACGCCTCTCCAGAGATTCGCCACGAACCGGCACCCTACCCGTTCGCCGAGGTCCCGTCCGCCGGCGGCTCAGGCGTCTGCGGGCGGCGTCGGGCCGGGGGTGTGGGTCGCGACGGTCGCGGTCAGCGATCGGCTATCAATCGATCGCCACTAGCGCCAAAAGGTTTGTTATGGAAACCTATTGGCATGACTTCCGATTCGGTTCCGGTCAGCGGCGATCCCCGCCGACTGCTGGCTGACACACGCGACCTCGCGCGCCGGGTTCGGCTCGCCCAGCGGGTGACATGGCTGCCGCTGCTGGTGCTGGCCGTGGTGACCTTCGGCGCGATCCTCGTCTACCGGTTCGGCCACGTGGTCGAGTTCGACTGCCGGTCGGTGGAGCGCGGCCAGCAGTGCAAGGTGTGGTACCAGACCGCGACCATCTATTGGTGGACCGCGCTGGTGCTGGCGTACCTGGTGATCGCCGTCGGGTACCGGCGGGTCGCCTCGGCCCGGGGCCTGGGCACCCGGGTGGCGCCGTACGTCATCGCGGGCATCACGCTGCTCACCCTGTTCACCGCCTTCTGGCAGGTGCGAGTGCACTACCTCCCGCTGCCGGACCCCGCGGGGCCCCCGGCCTGGTCCGTCCTCGCGTTGGGCCGCCTGACCGACTTCACCGGCTCGATCGGGCTGGCGCTACTGGTGCTGGCCTGGCTGGAGCGTCACCCCGCGCTGCTGCTGTTCGCCCTCGGGTACCTGACGGTGGTCGTGGTGCCGATCAACTTCGGGTGGGGAACCCACTGGGGGCCCGATTGGCAGTTCGCGCCGATGCTGGTCATCAGCGGCGGTGTGCTGCTGCTGGGCAGCGCCGGCTTCGCACTGGCGCAACGACTGCGGCGGCCCCGGTGACCGGACCCGTCGACACCCCGACGCCGGGCGAGACCGAATCCCCGCACCCGGTCACCGGGCTCGACGACGTGGTGCACCAGCGGGTCCGGCTCGGCATCCTCACCATCGCGCACGAGGCCCGCCGGGTCGAGTTCGGCTACCTGCGTACCCAGTTGGAACTGACCGCCGGGAACCTCTCCCAGCACCTGGGCGTGTTGGAGACAGCAGGTCTGGTGGAAATCGAGAAGGGCTACGCCGGACGGCGCGGCCGGACCTGGATCACCCTCACCCCGGCGGGCCACACCGCGCTCGTCGAGGAGATCACCCGACTCAAGCAGCTCATCGCCCGCGTCGAGACGATCCACGAGGAGGCGCCATGAACACCACACCGTCGATCGGCGGCGAACGACTGTCCCGCCGTGGCGTCATCACCGCCGCGCTGGCCGCCGGACTCACCGTGCCACTCGGCCTCTCCGGCCGGGCGAGCGCCGCTGCCGTCGCCGCCGGCCCGAGGCGGTTCGTCCTGCCCGCGCCGACCGGACCCTTCCCGATCGGTACGGTGCCGTTGCACCTCGTCGACCGTTCCCGTCCGGACCCCGTCGCCGGCCCGGGGCACCACCGCGAGCTGATGGTCAGCGTCTGGTACCCGGCCCGCGACGTCGCCCGGTACCCCCGGGCGCGCTGGCTGTCCGACGCGCTCATGCGCGAACTGTTGACGTACCACGGGTTTCCGGCCGACGCGCTGCTGCCGGCGCTGACCGCCGGGCACGTGGGGGCGCCGGTACGGCGGGCGGGTGGCCGGATGCCGGTCGTGGTGTTCTCGCACGGCGCGCACGACCACCGCGGCCACAACACGATCGTGGTGCAGGAGCTGGTCAGTCACGGGTACGTCGTGGTCACCGTCGACCACACCCACGACGCGTTCAGTGAGTTCCCCGACGGCCGGCTCACCGTCCCGATCATCGGCGGCGAGCACTCCCTGGGCGCGGCGGACTTCGCCGCCGACATCCCGTTCGTCCTCGACCGCATCGCCGCCCTCGCCGCCGGGCGCAACCCCGACGCCGACGGCCGGCCGCTGCCGGCCGGCCTGCCCGGCCTGCTCGACCCCGGACGCGTCGGCATGTTCGGCTTCTCGAAGGGCGGTACGGCGACCGCGCTGGCCATGGGCCTGGATCAGCGCATCCGAGCCGGGCTGAGTCTCGACGCCCAGATGGAACCCCTCATCGAGACTGATCTCGCCCGGCCCTTCATGATGATGTCCGCGGACTACACCCGGGCCGAACCGTCGGTTGCCCAGTTCTGGTCACACCTGACCGGGTGGAGGCTGAACGTCCGGGCCGCCGACGGGCGCCACCTCGCGTACACCGACTACCAGATCATGCTTCCGCACCTGGCGGTCGCGGTCGGCATGACCGAGGAGGACCTGGAAGGCTGGGCCGGCACCCTCGACGCGACCCGGGCGGCGCGCATTCAACAGGCGTACCCGCTGGCCTTCTTCGACCTGCACCTGCGTCACCGGCGGCAGCGCCTGCTCGAAGGCCCGTCCCCGGCCTTCCCCGGGGTGTGTTACATCCCGTGAGGCGACGGGGCGCGGCGGCGATCCACTGACAGACCCGTAGCGGAACCGCCCCGGCGTCGAGGCGCGGTTGCCGGGGGCGGAACTCAGCCGATCCGGGTCAGCAGGTTGCGCAACCAGACCGGCCACCGGTGGCTGTCGTACACCTGCTCGGGGACCAGGTAGTGCTCCTCGTCGACCCGACGGATCACCTCGTCGCTGACCGGCAGCAGGACGAACTCGACGCTGAACGGGCGCAGCGGCCGGCCCAGCGAGCGTTCGGTCTCGTACGCGATGCTGCTGGTCACCGGCGAGCCCGGAGGATGCCGCTCGAACTCGAGGTTCCGGCGGGCGGTGTGCCAGTCCAGTGCCTCCCCGGAGCGTCGGGCGACGATCCGGCGCAGCGTCGGGTACGGAGCCAGGCCGAGCGGGTCAGGGGTGTCGTCGGCCGGCTCCAGGGTGTTCTCCGGGCGTACCGGCTGTCGGGTCGGGTCGACCAGGGAGAGCCACCAGCCGAGCCACTCCTCGCCCAGCACCTCGTCGGTCCCCCCGCCGCCCCGGGCCTGAGCCGCCGGCTGGCCGACCGCTGGGCTCGGCGCCGGTGGCTGGTCGAGGTCGAGTGGCCCGGGCACCAGCCAGTGGGCCGGCGGGTCGATCCGCTCGGCCGCCCGCATCCACAGTGCACAGTCGAGCAGATAGTCCCATCTGCGGATCCCCATCCGCCAGGAGATCGGACCACGGCGCACCTCGCGACTCCTCCCGCCGACCGACATCGGCCAGCGTAGAACGCCCGCCAAAACGCCAGGTCGGCGTCGGAGTCGGCCGGAGAGTCGACGAGGTCGGGGGTCGGCTCAGGCCCCTGGCTCGTACGACAGGTTCGGGCGGAGCCAGCGTTCGACCTCGGCGACGTCGAGCCCGACCCGCGCCGCGTAGTCCTCGACCTGGTCCCGGCCGAGCCGCCCCACCGTGAAGTACCGGGACGCCGGGTTTCCGAAGTACAACCCGCTGACCGCCGCCGCCGGGGTCATCGCGTACGACTCGGTCAGCCCGATGCCGAGCGAGTCGGCGTCCAGCAGCTCGAACAGCCGCCGCTTCAGGCTGTGGTCCGGACTGGCCGGGTAGCCGAGCGCCGGGCGGATCCCCCGGAACCGTTCCGCGTGCAGGTCCTCGATCGCCGGGTCGGCGTCCGGCTCGTACCACTCGCGGCGGGCCCGCAGGTGCAGGTACTCGGCGAACGCCTCGGCGAGCCGGTCGGCGAGCGCCTTCACCATGATCGCCCGGTAGTCGTCGTGCCGGGCCTCGTAGCTGGCCGCCAGTTCCTCGGCGCCGTGGATCGCCACCGCGAAACCGCCGAGGTGGTCCCCGGCCGGGGCGACGTAGTCGGCCAGGCACCGGTTCGGCCGGCCGGCCGGCTTGGCGGTCTGCTGCCGCAGCATCGGGAACCGGACGCCGTCGCCGGCACCGGAGAGCACGATGTCGTCGCCGTCGGAGTGTGCCGGCCAGAAGCCGTACGTGCCGACGGCGGTCAGCGAACCGTCCGCGATGATCTGGTCGAGCATCGTGTTGGCGTCGTCGTAGAGCTCCCGGGCCACCGGCTGCTCCAGGATCGCCGGGAACTTGCCCTTCAACTCCCAGGCGAGGAAGAGGAACTGCCAGTCGATCATCTCGCGGAGCTCGGTCAGCTCCGGCCGGACCGTCCGTACGCCGGTGAAGGCGGGCGCCGACAGTTCGTCGAAGGAGACCTGCTCCCGGTTGGCCCGGGCCTGACCGAGCTTGAGCAGGGCCACCCGTTCCCGGCTCTCGTGCTGTTCCCGCAGCCGCTGCTGCTCCTCCCGGTTGCGGGTGTCGAGGGCCTCGGCCCGCGTCGGGTTGAGCAGGTCGGAGACCACCCCGACCACCCGGGACGCGTCGAGTACGTGCACGGTGCTGCCCTCGTACGCGGGGGCGATCCGGACCGCGGTGTGCTGTCGTGAGGTGGTGGCCCCGCCGATCAGCAACGGCAGCTTCAGACCACGCCGCTGCATCTCGCTCGCGACCCCGACCATCTCGTCCAGCGAGGGGGTGATCAGCCCGGAGAGCCCGATCGCGTCGGCGCCCTCGGCGACCGCGGTGTCCAGGATCTTCGCCGCCGGCACCAGTACGCCCAGGTCGACGACCTCGTAGTTGTTGCAGCCGAGCACCACGCCGACGATGTTCTTGCCGATGTCGTGCACGTCGCCCTTGACCGTGGCCAGCACCACCTTGCCCTGGCCGCGACCGGTGTCGAGCCGCCCCGCCGCGCGGGCCTGCTCCTTCTCCGCCTCCATGTACGGCTCCAGGTAGGCGACCGAGCGCTTCATCACCCGGGCCGACTTCACCACCTGGGGCAGGAACATCTTGCCGGAGCCGAAGAGGTCGCCGACGATCTTCATGCCGGCCATCAGCGGGCCCTCGATCACGTCGAGTGGCCGGGCGGCCTGCTTGCGGGCCTCCTCGGTGTCCTCCTCGATGAAGTCGACGATGCCGTGCACCAGCGCGTACGACAGCCGCTCCTCGACCGGGTTCTCCCGCCAGGAGAGGTCGACCGCACGCTTCGTACCGGAGCCGCTGACCGTGGAGGCGAAGCTGACCAGCCGGTCGGTGGCGTCCGGACGACGGTCGAAGAGCACGTCCTCGACGAGTTCCAGCAGGTCGGCCGGGATGTCCTGGTAGACGGCGAGCTGACCGGCGTTGACGATGCCCATGTCCAGCCCGGCCCGTACGGCGTGGAACAGGAACGCCGAGTGCATCGCCTCTCGTACCACGTCGTTGCCGCGGAACGAGAAGGACAGGTTGGAGATGCCACCGCTGGTCCTGGCTCCCGGGCAGCGCTGCTTGATCTGCGGCAGCGCGTCGATGAACGCCTTGGCGTACCCGTTGTGCTCGGCGATGCCGGTCGCGACGGCGAGCACGTTCGGGTCGAAGATGATGTCCTCCGGCGGGAAGCCCACCTCGTTGACCAGCAGGTCGTACGCCCGGGCGCAGATCTCCACCTTGCGTTCCGTGGTGTCGGCCTGGCCGATCTCGTCGAAGGCCATCACCACCACGCCGGCGCCGTAGCTCCGGATCTGCCGGGCCTGGGCGAGGAACGTCTCCTCGCCCTCCTTGAGGCTGATCGAGTTGACCACGCCCTTGCCCTGGACACACTTGAGCCCGGCCTCCAGCACGCTCCACCGCGAGCTGTCGATCATGATCGGGATCCGGGCGACCTCCGGCTCGGTCGCGACCAGGTTGAGGAAGGTGGTCATCGCCCGCTCGCTGTCGAGCAGGTCGGCGTCCATGTTGACGTCGAGGATGTTGGCGCCGCCGCGTACCTGCTCCAACGCCACGTCGACGGCGGCCTGGTGGTCGTCGCCCTCGATCAGCCGGCGGAACTTCGCCGAGCCGGTGACGTTGGTCCGCTCGCCGATCATCACGAAGCCGGTGTCCGGGCCGATCGCGAACGGCTCCAGCCCGCTGAACCGGGTCTGGGCGGTCGGCGCCGGCACCGGGCGGGGCGGCTGGTCGGCGACCGCGGCGGCGATCCGCGCGATGTGCTCCGGGCTGGTGCCGCAGCAGCCGCCGACGATGTTGACCATGCCGGCGTCGACGAACTCCCGGATCAGCTGCCCGGTCTCCGCCGGCTGCTGGTCATAACCGCCGAACGCGTTCGGCAGTCCGGCGTTCGGGTGGCAGGCGACGTAGGTGTCGGCGAGCCGGGAGAGTTCCGCGACGTGCGGGCGCATCTCGGCGGCGCCGAGCGAGCAGTTCACCCCGACCGCGAGCGGCTCGGCGTGCGCGATCGAACTCCAGAACGCCTCGACGGTCTGCCCGGACAGGGTCCGGCCGCTCAGGTCCACGATGGTCACCGAGATCCACAGCGGCAGGTCGGGCGCGACCTCGCGGGCGGCGGCGACGGCGGCCTTGGCGTTCAGCGTGTCGAAGATCGTCTCGATCAGCAGGATGTCGACGCCGCCCTCGGCCAGCGCGGCGATCTGCTCCGCGTACGCCGCCTTGACCTGGTCGAAGGTGACCGCCCGGAAGGCCGGGTCCTCGACGCTGGGGGAGAGCGACAGGGTCACGTTCAGCGGCCCGACCGAGCCGGCGACGAACTTGCCGCCCGCCTCGTCGGCGGCCTGCCGGGCCAGCTGCGCGCCGCGCAGGTTCATCTCCCGGACCAGCGACTGCAGGCCGTAGTCGGCCTGGGCGATGCTCGTCGCGGTGAAGGTGTTCGTCGAGGTGATGTCCGCGCCGGCCGCCAGGTACTGCCGGTGTACGTCGAGGATCACGTCCGGCCGGGTCAGGTTCAGCACGTCCGGGTCGCCGGTGACGTCGTGCGGATGGTCGGCGAGCAGGTCGTTGCGGTAGTCGGCGGGGGTCAGCCCGGCGCCCTGCAGCATCGTGCCCCAGGCGCCGTCGAGCACGACGATCCGCTGGTCCAGCAGGTCACGCAGCGCGGCGACCCGGGACGCCCGGCCGTCGGCACCGCCTGCCCGGCTCGACGTCGGATCGGCAGCGCCACTCGGTGCCGTGTTCATGAGACCACCTCCGTATGGGAACGGAGGCGCCCTTACCGAGGAACCGGGTGGAACCCAGGTCGAGCGTGGCGGGCGTCCTCGCCCGTTGCAGCGCCTCTCGACCCGACCGTCAAGAATACCGGACCACTCCGGGGCGGGTTGGCAACGTTCAGTCTTCGGGACACCGGAATGTTGCTCAGCAGGCACTCCAGGACTCGGCGGCGACCCGGTCCAGCCACTCCCGGACCAGTGCGTCGAAGAGCTCCGGCTGCTCGAACTGCAGGTTGTGGCCGGCCACGTCGAGCACCGCGAAACTGGCCCGGGGGTAGTGCGGCAGCAGGGCGAACTGGTCGACGTAGCCGACGACGGAATCCTGCCGCCCGGCCAGGATCAGCGCCGGCCGCTGGTACGCCGGTCCGCTCTCCGGGTCGGTGGTCAGCACCCACCGCTGCCGGATCCGGGCCATCGCCGTACGGTCGGCGAGGTCGAGCCCAGACATGATCTCGTCCTGGAACCGGCGCAGCGTCTCCGCCGACTGCACCACGGCGATCTCGGTGAACTCCTCGGCGAGCCGTGGTTCGAGGGACCCGACCAGATCCGGGTCCGGACGGAGCACCCGGTGCTCCGGGCAGGTCCGGTCGGCCTGCTCCACCGCGGTGCCGGTCGGGCAGATCAGCGCCAGCCCGAGCACCTGCTCCGGACGCGACCGCGCCAACCCCCGGGCGAGGTAGCCGCCGTACGACTCGCCGACCAGCAGGAACGGGGCGTCTCCGATGGTCTCGTCGACGAAGTCCTGCACGGCGGAGAGGACGTCGTCCGAGCTCGCGATGTCGTCCGGGGCGGCCGACCGTCCCATCCCGGGCAGGTCCGGGTAGAGGCGGCGGTACCCCCGCCGGCCGGCAAAGACCGGTTCCAGGCAGCCGGACATCAACCGGTGGTCCGGGGTCCAGCCGTGCAACGCCAGCACCGGCACACCCTCACCGTGCTCGACGAAGTGCAGCTCTGCGGAGGTACGTCGGCTCATGGTGGCCCCCTTGATCGTGGTGCGGTGCGCCCGGCATCCTGCCGTCCGGGGACGACAGGTTCGAGCGGTTTACCGCCGGCCTGTGGTCGAGGTCACCGGAGGCCGGCTCGTCGGTTGACCTCAAGCTTGGTTGAGGTCGCACGCTGAGGGTCGACCGGTCGGCACGATGGCGGTCGACCAGTCAGGAGGAGCAGAAGATGATCAACCCGAGTGCGGCGCTGCGGATCGCCCGACCCAGTCGCGACCTGGCCGCCAGTGAGCGTTTCTACGTGACCGGGCTGGGACTGACGGTGCTCTATCGGGCCACCGGCGGCCCGGGCGAGCACGACCTGGTCATGCTGGGCTGGCCGGAGGCGGGCTGGCATCTGGAGCTGGTCGGTGGCCCGAACCTGACCGTCCCGCCCACCCCGGGTCCGGAGGACCTGCTGGTGCTCTACCTCGCCGGCCCGGTCGACGCTGCGTTGGTCACCCGGCTGGAGCGGGCCGGCGGACGCCGGGTCTCCCAGGGGGCGTACTGGGACCGCTGGGGGGTGACCGTCGAGGACCCGGATGGCTACCGCCTGGTGCTCAGCACCCGCGCCTGGTCCAACGCCGGCACTCCCGCCGCCGGACACCCGCTGGCCGGCCAGCCGGGATGAGACAACTTCCGGGAAGTAGTGGCTTCCGGCCGGGCGCGAGACCACTACTTCCCCGAAGTAGCGCGGTTCCCGGAAGTAGCGCGATCAGGCCGGCGGCCGGGCAGGGCAGACTGCCCGGATGACGATCAGGATCCGACGGGTCGAGCGCGCAGACGCGGCCCGGGTCGCCGAACTGCTCGGCCAGCTCGGCTACCCGACGACGGCGGCCGAGGCCGAGGAACGCCTCGACTGCTGGTCGGACGACCCGGCCAGCCTGCTGCTCGGCGCCGACGCCGACGGTCTGCTGGTCGGGGTCGCCGCGCTGCACGTGACTCCGATCCTGGAGCTCACCGGCCGGTTCGGTCGCCTGGTGGCGCTGGTCGTCGACGCGCGGTACCGGGGCACCGGCGTCGGACGGACGCTTGTCGAGGAGATCGAGCGGCAGGCCCGCCAGGCCGGTTGCCTCTTCATGGAGGTGACCAGCAGCCGCCACCGGGACGCCGCGCACCGCTTCTACCAGGGGCTCGGCTACCAGGAGACCAGCGCCCGGAAGGCCCGGTTCACCAGGTTCCTGTCCGCACCCTCGGCACCCGGGGGCGCCGAACCTGAACGGAAGTGAACTGGCGACCGACTCCCGGTCACCGGGCCTCGTCTGGTGGGACGGCGTCGAGCCGGGCCGCCCGGGTACGCAGGTAGCGCTGCTGGGGCAGGCTCATCGCCCGGTCGGCCGCCACCTCGTACGCCGCCCGGGCCGCCGCCCGCTCACCGGCCTGCTCCAGCAGGTGGGCCCGGACGGCGTACCAGCGGTGGTCGTCGGCGAGCCGGCTGTCGGTGCCGAGCTTGTCGACCAGGTCGAGGCCGGCGGCCGGCCCGTGTGCCATCGCCACCGCCGCCGCGTGGTTCAGCGCCACCATCGGATTGTCGGTCAGGGTCAGCAGCAGGTGGTACAGGGCGACAATCTGTGGCCAGTCGGTCTGTTCGGCGCTCGGTGCCTCGTCGTGCAGTGCGGCGATCGCCGCCTGGATCCGGTACGGCCCGATTCCACCCCGGGGCAGTGCCTCGGCGACCAGGCCCAACCCCTCGGCGATCTGGTCGGCGTCCCAGCGGCTCCGGTCCTGTTCCGCCATCGGGATCAGAGTCCCGTCCGGGCCGGTCCGGGCGCTTCGCCGGGCGTCGGTGAGCAGCATCAGGGCCAGCAGCCCGGTCACCTCGGGATCGTCCGGGAGCAGCCGGTGCAGCAGCCGGGTCAGTCGGATCGCCTCGGCGCAGAGGTCGGCGCGGAACAGGGCGGGCCCGGCGGTGCTCGCGTACCCCTCGTTGAAGATTAGATAGAGCACGTGCAGGACGCTGCCCAGTCGCTCGGCCCGCTGGGCGGCCGGCGGCAGGCCGAACGGTACCCCGCTGTCGCGGATCGTCCGCTTGGCCCGGCTGATTCGGCGGGTCATCGTCGCCTCCGGCACCAGGAACGCCCGGGCGATCTCGACGCTGGTCAGGCCACCGACCGCGCGCAGGGTCAGCGCGATCTGGGAGGCCGCCGACAACGCCGGATGGCCGCAGAGGAAGAGCAGGACCAGGGTGTCGTCGTACCCGGTCGGGGGCTGGTCGGCGGGCGGTGCCGTCCACCCCTCCGGCGGCAGCCGGCGGGCCACCGTCTCCTCCCGGCGTTGCCGGGCCTGCTCGGCACGGAGCAGGTCGGTCAGCCGGCGGGCGGCGACGGTGATCAGCCAACCCCGGGGATTGTCCGGTACGCCCTCGGCCGGCCACCGGGTGACGGCGGTGAGCAGCGCCTCCTGCACCGCGTCCTCGGCCGTGTCGAAGTGGCCGTACCGGCGGACCAGCGCGCCGAGGACCTGCGGCGCCAACCGGCGCAGCAGGTCCTCGGTCTGGGTCATCGGCCCGGTTACGCCAACTCCTCGGCGCCGTCGGCGATCGGCCGGACGTCGACGTACCACTCGCTGGTCAGCGACGCGCTCTCCGGGTGCGGGGTGTACGCCAACCGCGCGGCGATCTCGGTGGCCCGGTCGAAGCTGTCGCACTCGACGATGGTGTAGCCGGCCAGCACCTCCTGGGTCTCCGGGTACGGCCCGTCGGTCACCACCGGCGCACCGTCGCGCAGCTGGACCCGGCGGGTGTGCACCGGGGCGGCGAGGCCCCGGGCGTCGACGAACTCGCCCGACTCGACCAGGTCGTTGTTCCAGGCCGCCATGAACTCGTGCAGTTTGGCCACGTCCTCGGCCGGCCAGGCCGGCGAGTCAGGGGTGTCGCGGCCGGTGAGCGCGTCGTAGTCGCGCTGTGAACCGGTCAACATGATCATGTACTTCACGGTCTTCTCCTCTGCGGTCGGCGCCGGGGTGACGCCGTTCATCGGAGACGTCGGAGCACCGACGGCGTTCCGGACATCGGCCGGCCGGAGATCTGGACGGGGTCACAGACCGGGCGGAGGTACGTTCACAGATTGTGGCGCAGGAACTCGAGTTCCAGCGAGAGCAGACGCTCGGCGGTGCCACCGGCCGCCATGTGCGTCGCCCCGGTCAGCGGGATCACCGAGTGCGGTCGCCCGGCGGCGAGCAGGGCGGCGGAGAGCCGCAGCGTGTGCGCGGCCACCACGTTGTCGTCGGCCAGCCCGTGCACCAACAGGATCGGCCGGGCCTCGTCGAAGTGGCGTACCGGCTCGGCGGCGAGTTCGAGCAGCGAATGGTGGGCGTACACCTCGGGACTGTCGGTCGGCGTCCCCAGGTAGCGCTCGACGTACGCGGTGTCGTACAGGCCCCAGTCGGTGACCGGGGCGCCGGCGATGGCACACCGGAACAGGTCGGGCCGGCAGAGGGCGCCGAGCGCGGCCAGCCAGCCACCGAACGACCAGCCCCGGATCCCGACCCGGTTGAGATCCAGGTCGGGATGTTTGCCGGCGAGCGCCTGCAGCGCGTCCGCCTGGTCGGCCAGGATCACGTCGGCGAGGCGCCGGTGGATCACCTTCTCGAACGAGGGCGCCACTCCCGGGGTACCCCGGTTGTCGATGGTGACCACCGCGAAGCCGTGGTCGGCCCACCACTGCCGCTCCAGCCACGCCGACCGGGCCGCGACCACCTCCTGGACACCCGGACCGCCGTACACGTCGAGCAGGACCGGGAGTCGGCGGCCGGCGACGTGGTTGCCCGGGTAGACGACCGCGGCCGGCAGCCGGCGGTCGGTGACCCGTTCGAGCGCGGGTCGCGGCGCGTACGGCGGGGTCGCGGCCAGGTTCCGCAGCCGGCCGACCTCCTCGTCACCCTGCCACACCGCCCAGATCCCGCCGGGCTCGTCGAGCGAGCGGGAGTGCACCACGATCACGTTGCCGCCGACCTCGGCCGAGTGCCAGCCCGGATCGGCGGTCATCCGCCGGGCGTCGACCCCGCCGGCGCCGATCCCGGCCCGGACCCGGAACAGGTGCTGCTGGCTCGGCTCGCCGTTACTCCCCTCGACCAGCAGGTCCGGGGTGCCGTTGCGGGTCGGCAGCCAGCCGACCACCCGGCGTACGTAGAGCGAGGGCGGGGTGAGCAGGGTCCCGTCGGCGAAGAGGCACCGGGCGTCGTAGCCGTCGTGGGCGAGTTCGCCGCCGACCAGTACCCGACCGTCGGGCAGGTGGCGGGGGGTCCCGGCGACCGGGTCGACCCAGCGCGGGTCGGCGAGTTCGGCGTGCACCTGCGTCTCGCCGGTACGCGGGTCGACGGCGAGCACCAGCCCGTGCTGCTGCAACCGGCGCAGTACGGTGATCAGCGGCCCGGTTTCGGCCCACTCCACCGAGACCAGGTAGGGGTAGGTCTCCCGGTCCCAGTGCACGTCGACCCAGCCGCCGTCCAGGTCCAGCAGATGCAGGCTGACCTCGGCGTTCGGCCCGCCGGCCTGGGGATAGGCGATGGCGCGGGGCGGGCTGGCCGGGTCGCCGGGGTCGTGCAGGTACCACCGGGGCAGCCGGGACTCGTCGACCCGGGCGGCCAGGATCGACCGGCCGTCCGGCGCCCACCAGTAGCCCCGGAAGCGGTGGAACTCCTCGGCGGAGACGAACTCGGCGAGCCCCCAGGTGACCCCGTTCTCCTCCCCGGCGAGCAGCGTGTCGGTGCCGTCGGGGTCGATCACCCGGAGCTGCCCGGGCCGGACGTCCGGCGTGCTGCGGGTGTCGCCGAGGCTCGGCTCGACCACGTCGGTGACGTAGGCCAGCCGTTGCCCGGTCGGGTCCGGCCGGGGGTCCACGACCGGACCGGCGGTCGTCACCTCGACCACGTCGCCGTGCACCAGGTCCGCCCGGAACAGACGGCCGGCCAGCGGGAAGACCGCCACCCGGGCGGCCGGGTCGGTCGCGTACCGGGCGATCCCGCCGGTGCTGAGCCGGAGCCGTTCCCGCAGCGCCCGTTCGGTCGGGGAGGCGCCGGTGTCCTCCTCGCCGTCCAGCAGGACGGCCGGGTCGGCGACGAGGCGTTCGGTGCCGGAGGCGACGTCGAACAGCCAGAGGGCGTCGGCCGGGTCGGTCGGGCCGCCGGAGCGGAGGAAGACCACCCGTGACCCGTCGTTGGCCACCGTCACGGACCGCGGCGCGCCACAGGTGAAGCGCCGGGTACGGGCAGCCAGCTCCGGGTAGTCCACACCGTGATCGTAGGGCCGGGCGGAGGCCGATGTGGCCGAGCCGAAGCATCGGGTACCGGTCTGATACCGGTAGCCACCTGCTGACTCTCCGGGTGCGCCAACTCACTGCCTGCCCATGCCCGGGCGGGATCGGCGGCGTAAAGTGGCGCGGGTGACGAACCTGACCGTCCCGCCCGATCCGTCCGGCCCGGTGGGTCGGGCGGTCGACCCGCCCGCCCGGCGGCTGCTGCTGGTGCACGCGCACCCCGACGACGAGGCGATCGGCACCGGCGCGACGATGGCGTACTACGCCGCGGCCGGCGCCGGCGTGACGTTGGTGACCTGCACCCTGGGCGAGGAGGGCGAGATCCACGTACCGGCGCTGGCCGGGCTCGCCGCCGCCGAGGCCGACCAGCTCGGCGGCTACCGGATCGCCGAACTCGCCGCCGCCTGTGCGGCGCTGGGCGTCACCGACCACCGGTTCCTTGGTGGCGCGGGGCGGTACCGCGACTCGGGGATGATGGGGCTGCCGACCAACGACCACCCACGGGCGTTCTGGCGGGCGGATCTGGACACCGCGGCCGGCCACCTGGTCGAGATCATGCGGGAGGTACGCCCCCAGGTGCTCGTCACGTACGACCCGAACGGCTTCTACGGGCACCCCGACCACATCCAGGCGCACCGGGTGACGATGCGCGCGGCGGAACTCGCCGCCGCCGAGGGCTTCGGCCCCGCCAAGGTCTACTGGACGGCGGTGCCCCGGGGGGTGCTGGAGGCGGGGGTGGCCTCGTTCGCCGACGCGGACGTGGCGAACAACCCGTTCGCCGGCACCGAACACGTCGACGACCTGCCGTTCGGTACGCCGGACGAGCAGATCGCGGCCCGGATCGACGGCACCGACCAGCACGCCGCCAAGGAGGCGGCGATGCGCGCGCACCGTACCCAGATCCCGGAGAACTCCTGGCTCTACGCGGTTGCCGGCAACTTCGGCGGCGAGTTCATGGGGGTGGAGTACTACACCCTGGCCGCCGGGGTGAAGGGTCCGGGATCCGGTCCGTACGGCTGGGAGGACGATCTCTTCGCCGGGCTCGACCCGTCGACCGGGGCGGCGGAGCCGGCGGTGGTGGACCAGACGTCCGGTACGCCGACAGCCGCGTCCGGTACGCCGGTGGCGGCGGGCGCCCGGTGACTTTGCCCAGCCACGTGTCCGTGTCGCCCGAGCCGGATCCGGAGCCGTCGCCGCCCGGGTCGGAACCGGCGGGGCCGCTGGCGGCTGGCGGGTCGTCGGGGGTGGCTGGCGGGTCGCCGGCCGGATCGCCGGCGTTGCGGGCCGCGGCGGACCTGGTCCTGCGGATCGTCGGCGGGGTGCTCGCGGTGGTCGGCGCGGTGGTCACCGCCGCCCTCGAACTGGTCCTCGCGACGGCGCGGGTCGGCGGTGTGCTGATCGGGGTGTCGGCGCTGCTCGCGGTCCTCGCCAACGTGGCACTGAGCTGGTTCGCGCCCCGGGCCGTCGGGCGCCGGTGGGCGCTCGCGCTCCCCGCCGTCGTCTGGTTCGTCCTGATGGTGGTCGCGGCCGGCGGCCGGAGCGAGGGCGACATCCTGCTCGCCAACGACAACTGGGTCGGCCTGGCGATGATCTTCGCCGGTTCGGTGGCCTTCGCGGTGATGGGGTTCCGGCTGATCATGGCACCACCCCGGCCCACCGACCGGCCCTGAGTCGCCCCATGGATCCGTACAGCTCCGGGTGGTAGAAATCTGGGTCAGGAACGCCTCCGCCACACCGGGGGCCCGGATCCGGAAGGACGTGCGATGAAGGAGCGTTGGCTGCCGATCGGCGTACTCGCGGGCGTGCTGTTCGGGATCAACGTGGTGGCCCGGCTGGTGGCCCGGTTCGCCTTCGCCGACCGGACCGATCTGCAGGACCGGCTGTCGCTCGGCATGTTCGTCGTGATCGGCCTGATCCTGGCGACCCTCGCGTTCCTCCAGGGGCAGCGCCGGCCGCTGGCCGACTGGGCCGGCGAGATGGCGCTCGCCGTACTGGTCGCGATGGCACTGACGGTTTTCCTCGGGCCCCTCGTCAGCGGCAGTTACCCCTTCGCGAACGGCGCCGGCGAGTTCTTCTCGCAGATCTGGTTCTACGCCGGTTTCACCGCGGGCGGCGTTGTCCTCGGCTACCTGCTGCTGACCGCGCTCGGCCGGGACTACCGGTCGCAGTCGCTCAAGCGGTACGCCGAGGCGAAGCAGTCCAAGCCGCGCCGCGTCGTCCGGCGCTGACCCTGCCACCCGGCCCGGCCGGCGGCGGCTACGGCGCCGTACGGGTCTGGTAGGTGTGGTGGGTGGTGAAGCCCAGCCGCCGGTAGAGCGAGACCGCCGCCTCGTTGTGTTCCTCCACCTGGAGGAAGGCGTCGGTCGCCCCCTGCCCGACAGCCCACTCGACGAGGCCCCGCACCAGGTGCCGTGCGAGACCACGACGTCGTGCCGCGGGCACCACCTCCACCAGGGTCAGCCCGAGCCAACGCCCCTGTCCGGTGATGGTGCCCCGGGCCGCGGCGACCAGTTCCCGCCCGCCGTCGGAGTCGGTCGACGGCCGGTCGTACAGGTGGGCGAAGCGGACCTGGCCCACGGCGGTGAGCACGTGGTGCGCGGCGGGCGGAAGTTCCGCCGGGGCGGCGCTCGGAGCTGCTGCCTTGCGCCGGGCGGCCAGGGCGAGCCACTCCGCCGACGGCGTGTCGGCCAGTTCCACGGGCGGCAGTTCCGGCCGCTCCGCGGTCGCGGCCAGCACCGTGTTCAGCGGTGCGGTCTGGACCAGCACCACGGGTCGGGTGCCCCAGCCGCGTTCGTCGAGCGCCGCGCCGATCGGGGCGGCCAGCGGCAGCGGGACGTTGACCAGGGCCGGCTGACCCCGCTCCGCGTACCACTGTCGGACGGCGTCGATCGCCTCGTCCAGCGGTCGGTCCGGGTCACCGACCGGCAGCGCCGAGTTCGCCCGACCGGTCCAGTTGTCAGCGGCCCGCAGCAGCCAGTCGCCGAGCTGTCCCCGTACCTGTGCCGGCCAGGCCTCGTCGGCGGCCCGTTCCAACTCGATCACGGCGGTGGCACTGGGCCGGCGGGCCGGCGGCACCCGTTTGGCCCGGTGCACCTCGACCAGCGGAACCCGCAGCGGACCCTCCCGGGTGGCCAACGTGAGATGTGTCTCGGTCAGTTCGACGAGTTCGCCGAGAGCGTCGGTGAAGAGCGTGCGACCGCGGGAATTCCCGACAATCCGGCGGACCACGATCCGGTGTCCCACGTCCCGCCGTCCGAGCACAATCGACCCCCTCCCCGACGACATACTAGGCTCTTAGCGTCGCGGTCGATCGCGGCTGGCTTGCGGAGGAGAAGATCGGTGACCTACATCATCGCCGAGCCGTGCGTGGATGTGCTCGACAAAGCATGCATCGAGGAGTGCCCGGTCGACTGCATCTACGAGGGCAACCGGATGCTCTACATCCACCCCGACGAGTGCGTCGACTGCGGTGCCTGTGAGCCGGTCTGCCCGGTGGAAGCAATCTTCTACGAGGACGACGTGCCGGAGCAGTGGAAGGACTACACCACCGCGAACTACGAGTTCTTCGAGGACCTCGGTTCGCCGGGCGGCGCCTCCAAGATCGGCAAGATCGAGAAGGACACCCCGTTCGTCGCGGCCCAGCCGCCCCGGGGCGAGCACTGAGCGGCACGCCGGACCACCGGCCGGGCACCGCCGCGGCGGGGCTGACGGCCGGTGGTGTCTCCACGGCCGGCGGGGCGCCGCCGAGGCGTACCGCCGGTGGCAACCTGCCCGACTTTCCCTGGGATCTGCTCGAGCCGGCGAAGGCGCTGGCCGGGCGGCATCCGGACGGGATCGTCGACCTCTCGGTGGGCACCCCGGTAGACCCGGTGCCGGAGCTGATCCGGGCCGCCCTGGCGGCGGCCTCGGACACCCCCGGCTATCCGCTGACCGCCGGCAGCCCGGCGTTGCGCGCCGCGCTGACCGGTTGGGTGGCCCGGGCCTGCGGCGCCGACCCGGAGACGGTCGGGGTGCTGCCGACCATCGGCTCCAAGGAACTGGTCGCCTGGCTGCCGACGCTGCTCGGGATCGGCCCGGGTGACGTGGTGGTGATCCCCCGGGTCTGCTACCCGACGTACGAGGTCGGCGCCCGGCTCGCCGGGGCCGAGGTGGTCCGGGCCGACTCGCTGACCGCCCTCGGTCCGGATCCCCGGGTACGCCTGATCTGGGTCAACTCGCCGTCCAACCCGACCGGTCGGGTGCTGCCACCGGCCCACCTGCGCAAGATCGTCGAGTGGGCCCGGGAGCGCGACGTGGTGGTCGCCAGCGACGAGTGCTACCTGTCGCTGGGCTGGGAGGAGAGCCCGACCTCGGTGCTCTCCGCCGAGGTCGCCGGTGGCGACTACACCAACCTGCTCGCCGTGCACTCCCTCTCCAAGCGGTCCAACCTGGCCGGCTACCGGGCCGGGTTCGTCGCCGGTGACCGTGACCTGGTCGGCGAGCTGCTCGCGGTGCGCAAGCACGCCGGCATGATCCTGCCGGCACCGGTGCAGGCGGCGATGGTCGCCGCGCTCGGCGACGAGGAACACGTTGCCGAGCAGCGGGTCCGGTACGCCACCCGGCGTGCGGTGCTCCGTGGCGCGTTGACCAAGGCCGGGTTCGAGTTGGCGCACTCCGAGGCCGGGCTCTACCTGTGGGCGACCCGGGACGAGGACTGCTGGACCACGGTGAACTGGCTGGCCGAGCGGGGCATCCTGGTGGCGCCGGGCGACTTCTACGGTCCGGCCGGTAACCGGCACGTACGGGTCGCGCTCACCGCCACCGACGAGCGGGTGGCCGCCGCCGCCGACCGGTTGACGACCTCCTGATCGCCTGACCGCCCCGACCTTCCCCGCCGCTCTTCGGACCGGCGAGGGGGTCAGGGTCGACGGAGGCTGAGTGCGGTCAGGACGGCCCGGACAGTCGCCACGGTGGGTCGGAACACGTCGTCGCGGAGGAACCGGCCGGTCGGTGCCAGCACCGCGTCCCGCAGCCACCGGGCCGCCGGTACGACGGTGGCCCGGCACACCGCCACGATGCCCCGGAACAGCAGCCCAACCGTGTGCCGCCAGAGCCAGGCGATGGCGATCCCGAGCGGGCGGAGCAGGTAGCGCCAGAACAGTACGACGGTGTGCCGCCAGAGCCAGGCGATGGCGATCCCGAGCGGGCGGAGCAGGTAGCGCCAGAACAGTACGACGGTGTGCCGCCAGAGCCAGGCGATGGCGATCCCGAGCGGGCGGAGCAGGTAGGCGTAGGTCAGCCGGCCGATCGCGGCGATGCCGTGCCCGATGGCGACGCAGAGCCAGACCGCCCCCTGCCAGAGCGCGACGACCCCCCGGACGAGCAGCCGGCCCACCGGGCGGAGGATCCCGACCAGCCAGCGGACCGGCACCACCAGCAGGTAGCGCACCAGCCAGCGGACCGGCACCACCAGCAGGTAGCGCACCAGCCAGTACAGCGGCAGCCAGAGCACCAGGTAGCCGAGCCGGCCGAGTGGCCGGAGCAGGTACCGGTACAGGAAGCGACCGATGCCGGGCAGGGCGTGCCAGAACCAGCGGGCCGGGACCACCAAGAGGTTATGGAGCAACCAGCCGAGCGGGATCACCACCAGGTAGCGGAACGGCAGTACGACCAGGTGGCGGACCAGCCAGCAGAGCGGACGCCAGATCGCCTGCCGGACGAACCAGCCGAGCGGCCGGAGCAGGAAACGGTGGGTGAGCCGGCCACTGACGACAACAAGTTCCCAGAGCAGCCGGGCGGGTACGACCACGATCGCGGCCAGTATCCGTACCGGCCAGAGGATCCAGGCGGGTGCCTCCGGCTCGGCCCGGGATCGCGGGGCCGGTGGAGTCGGCTGCCGGGCCGCCGGGGTGGACTGCCGGGCCGGCGGAGTCGACTGCCGGTCCGGGGGTGGCGACTCCCGCAGTCGAGGCGCGTCGGCGTCGTTCGTCGTCACGACGATCACCGTAACGGGCGGGTGCCAGGAGCCGCCCCGGCACCGGTGTGCCCCGGCCGGACGGACAGGTCAGCCGCGCGGTTGCCCCACCGGGTCGCCGACGGTGCGCCGCTGCAGGATGCGCCACTCCGAGGTGTCGGTCCACTCCGGGGTGCCCGTCCGCGGTGCGTCGTCGGTCCATCCCGGAGTGTCGGTCCGGGGCACGTCGTCGGTCCGGTCCGGGGTCCCGGGCGCCTGCGGGGCGGGCGTCCAGCGGGCGTCGATGACCTGCGGCTCGGCGGCGGCGTGCCGGCCCGGGCCGGTGAGGCCGAGACCGTCGGCGCCGAGTGGCCGGTCCTGGTCCGGCCCGGTCGGCTCGACAAGTTCCGGCGGGGATTCGGCACCCTCGCCGGCGGGCCGGGGCCAGCGTCGCCACCGGTGCACACTCGCCACCCCGACGAGCAGGAGCGCGCCCAGGACCAACGCCGTGCCGCTGCGTACCGGAGCGGCGAGGTCGACCGGGTGACCATTCAGACTCAGTTTGTGGTCGATCACGTTCAGCAGCGTCGGATTCACCAGTGCGCCCACATCCGTGGCCACGTACGCGACTCCGGTCAACGCCGCGCCGAGTGGGGAGAATCGGAGTGTGGCGATGAGGCCGAGGACAATTCCCGCGGCGGCCAGGGTCAGTACGGGCAGCAGGAGAAGATCGGTGTCGACGGCCAAGCCACTGTCTTGCGCGTTCGTGAACTCCCGCGCGGACCGGTCCTGCCCGATGGCGAGCAGGAGCCAGGCCAGCGGAGACACGACGGCCGCACCGATCACCGTTCCGATGTGTCGCATTCTGGCAACGTACCGATCTGTCCGCCGGAATGGGCATGGCCAGATGGGAAATTAAATGAAAGATAAGCTTGCCGCGCACGGCATCCATGTATTGCCATTAATGGTCGACGTTCTGTTTCCTGAGTTCGTGTCGGTGCCGGGCAGCGGCGGTCGGGTCGGCCGGTTAGGGTGACCGGATGACGGATCCTGCGGTCCTGGTGGTGCGCGGCGAGGCGGTCCGGGAGGTGCCACCGGAACTCGCCCGGTTCACGGTGACCGTCTCGGTACGGGATCGCGACCGCGCCGAGGCGCTGGCCCGGCTCGCCGGGCGCAGCGACGCGGTCCGGCGCCTCGTCGACGGTTACGCCGCCGCGATCGAGCGGCGGGAGACCGGCAACCTCTGGGTACGCCCCGAGCGGAAACGCTCCGGTGACCGGGTGACCGGGTACGTCGCCAGCGTCGCCACCACCGTCACCGTCACCGACTTCGGGGTGCTCGGCGAACTGATGCTCCGGCTCGCCGACGAGGACGAGACCGGGATCGCCGGACCGTGGTGGGCGCTGCGGCCGGAGAGCCCGGCGTACCGGGAGGCCCGGCGCGCCGCCGTCGCCGAGGCGATCGGCCGGGCCCGGGAGTACGCCGCCGCGCTCGGCGCGGAGCTGACCGCCCTGCGGGAACTCTCCGACGCCGGCCAGGGCGACGGGCACCCGATGGTGCTCGCCGCGGGCGTCAGGTACCGGAACGGCGGTGGGGTGCCGGACCTCGACCTCGACCCGGAGCAGCAGACGGTGCGGGCCGAGGTGGTGGCCCGGTTCAGCATCAGCCCACCCCGACTGGAGGTCGTCCCCGACGCGGCCGGCTGACCCGTGCCGCGGCACGGGTCGACCCCGGACACCGGAGCAGGGTGGTCGGTCGGGTAACCGGATCGCCGGCGGCGGACGTACCCGATAGGGTGCTGGCATGTCCACCGCGACCCGAGTCATGCGCCGGCCCCTCGGGGGCCGGAGCTAGTCGCGCGGGCAGCCCGCGTCGCACGGGTCCCTCGTCACCGAGGGGCCCGTTTTCCGTTTCTCCCGGACCGTGCGCCGACCCTGGTCGGCCGGCGTGCCACCCGGGACGGCCGGGTCGGGCCCCTCCCGCCACTGTGGAGGATCGCCATGACCTACCTGACCACACCGATCTACTACGTCAACGACCTGCCGCACGTCGGGCACGCGTACACGACGGTCCTCGCCGACGCGCTCGCCCGCTGGCACCGACTCTGCGGGCGGCCGGTGCGGCTGATCACCGGCACCGACGAGCACGGTGCCAAGGTGCAGCGGTCGGCCGTCGAGGCCGGGGTGACGCCGGCCGCGCTCGCCGAGGCCACCGCCGGTCGGTTCCGTGCCACCTGGGACCGGCTCGGCATCGGGTACGACGAGTTCGTCCGGACCACCTCCGCCGCGCACCGCAACACGGTGACCGCCCTGCTGACCCGGGTCCACGACGCCGGTCACCTGCGCCCGGGCCGGTACGACGGGCGGTACTGCGTGGCCTGCGAGGCGTACACGGCCGAACCGGTCTGCGGACTGCACCACCGGCCGACCGAGCAGGTCAGCGAGGAGAACTGGTTCTTCCGGCTGAGCCGGTTCGCCGAACCGCTGGCCGAGTGGTTCGACCGGTGTCCGGACGCGGTGCGGCCGGTCAGCCGGCGCAACGAGGCGCTCGGCTGGCTGCACCGGGGCCTGACCGACTTCTCGATCAGTCGGGCCAACCTGACCTGGGGAATCCCGCTGCCCTGGGACCCGACCCAGGTGACATACGTCTGGTTCGACGCGCTCGGCAGTTACCTGACCGCGGCCGGCTGGCCGGACCCCGACTTCTCCCGCTGGTGGCCGGCGCGGCACATCATCGGCAAGGACATTCTGCGGTTCCACGCCATCTACTGGCCGGCGATCCTGCTGGCGGCGGAGCTGCCGTTGCCGGAGCGGATCACCGTGCACGGCTTTCTGCTGCAACGCGGCAGCAAGATCGCGAAGTCGGGGGAGCGGACCGTGGCGTTGGACGACCTGCTGGACCGGTTCGGTCCGGAGGGGCTGCGCTACCACCTGCTGCGGGACAACCCGGTCGGGCCGGACGGGGAGTTCTCGGTCGCCTCGGTCGAGGCGCGGTACCAGGCCGACCTGGCCAACACCCTGGGCAACCTGCTGTCCCGGGTCACCGCCCTGGTCGTCTCGCGCGCGGGCGGGGTCGGGCCGGCCCCGCGCCCGGACTCGCCGCTGGCCCGGGTGGCCGACTCGTCTGTCGAGGCGAGTGCGGCGGGCTGGGACGCCGGTCAGCCGGCCGAGGCGTTGGCCGCCACCTGGCGGCTGGTGGCGGCGGCCAACTCGTACCTGGTCTCGGCGCGGCCGTGGCGGGCCACCCCGGGTTCGGCCGAGGCGACGGCGGTGCTCGGTGACGTGCTGGAGGCGTTGCGGATCGTCGCCGTACTCGTCGCGCCGGCGTTGCCCGAGAGCGCCGACCGGATCTGGCGGCAGCTCGGCCTCGACGGGTACGCGCCCCGGGTGCCGGACGACCTGGCCTGGGGCGGTTACCCGGGCGGTCGTCCGGTCAGCCGGGCCGCGCCGCTCTTTCCCCGGCTGGCGCCGGTCGGCTGAGCTGTCCCGGTCGGCTGAGCTGTCCCGGTCGGTCAGTTGGTGAGCAGCACGATGCCGAGGGCGAGCCCGGCGGCGACAAGTAGGAACACGACGAGCAGTACGGGCCGGCGGAAGCGGCGGCGGATCTGCCGGGCCACCTGGGTCATGGGGACCTCCTGGGTTGACGGAAGGGAGTGGATGAACCACGATTCTACTATCAGACTAGTGAAACGAGAGAATGTGATCAGGTTTCAGCTGGACCGCCGGTCCGGGGTCAGCCCCTACCTGCAACTGGTCCACCAGGTCCGCCAGGCGATCCGGCTCGGGCACCTGCGCCCCGGCGACCAGTTGCCCACCGCCCGTGAGGTCGTGGAACAGGTGGCGATCAACCCGAACACCGTGCACAAGGCGTACCGGGAACTGGAACGGGACGGGTTGGTCGCGGCCCGTCCCGGCGTCGGCACCTTCGTACAGGCGTCGCTCTCCGCGCGTCGTCCCGCCGAGGACCCGGCGCTGCGGGTACAGCTCGCCGACTGGGTGGCCGCCGCCCGCCGGGCCGGGCTCGACGAGGACGACGTACGGGCGGTCTTCGACACGGTCGTCCGGCACGCGTTCGCCGGGACCAGCGTCGACCGGTCGGGCGGCGTCGCATGAGCCCGACAACCGCCAACCGGAGGTACGCCCTGGAAACCACCGGGCTGGGCCGGCGGTACGGCCGGCGCGGCTGGGCGTTGCGCGACTGCACCCTCGGCATCCCGGCCGGTCGGGTGACCGCGCTGGTCGGGCCCAACGGAGCGGGCAAGACCACCCTGCTGCACCTGGCCGTCGGGCTGCTGACCCCGACCACCGGCCAGGTACGGGTCGGCGGTCGACCGTTGGGCGGCCGGGCCGAGGACCTCGCCCGGGTGGCCTTCGTGGCCCAGGACAAGCCACTCTTCCGCTCCTTCACGGTCGCCGAGACGCTGCGGTTCGGTCAGGTGACCAACCCGCGGTTCGACCGCGAACTGGCCGAGGCGCGACTGCGCGCCCACCGGATACCCCCCGACCAGAAGGTCGGCCGGCTCTCCGGCGGGCAACGCACCCTGCTGGCCCTGACCCTGGCCCTCGGCAAACGCGCCGAGCTGCTCCTGCTCGACGAACCGCTCGCCGACCTGGACCCGCTCGCCCGGCACGAGGTGCTCGGCGCGCTGATGTCCGCCGTCGAGGAGGGCGGCGCCACCGTCGTACTCTCCTCGCACCACCTGACCGATCTGACCGAGACCTGCGATCACCTCGTGCTGCTCGCCCGAGGGCGACTCCAGGCCTGCGGTGACTTCGACGAGCTGACCGCCGCGCACCGGATCCTGACCGGGCCCGCCGAACTCGCCGACCGGCTCGCCGGTGCCCCGGGCGACGTCGTGCACCTGGACCGGACGGCCCGGCAGACCACCGCCCTGGTACGCGGCACCCGACACGACCACCATCCGGCCACCGTCTCCCGGGAACCGGCGCTCGACGAGCTGGTGCTCGGCTACCTGCGCAACCCGGACGCCACCGCGATACCCCGCCCCGGTCTCGTCCCCGCCGGAGAGGGGGAGGCCCGGTGATCTGGTTCGCCTGGCGGCAACAGCGCTTCCAGTTCACCGCGGCCGCCGGTCTGCTGGCGGTCTACACCGGACTGGCCGTCGGCGCGCGGTTCGACGCCGAACTCGTCACGGTCACCCAACTCTTCGCGGGCTACCTGACCATCGGTGTCTGCATGTTCTGGGGTGCGCCACTGGTCGCCCGCGACATCGAGCAGGGCACCCAGCGACTCGCCTGGACCCAGAGCGTCACCCGGGGTCGGTGGCTCGCCACCCGGCTCGGTGTCGCGGCCCTCGGCGCCCTCGCCGCCACCGCCGTGCTGGCCGGCCTGATCAGCTGGGTCCTGCCCGCCGGGCCGGTCGCCGACCCGATGACCTGGTACCACTACGAGTCCCACGGCGTCGTGCCGTTCGCCCGGGTTCTGCTCGCCCTCGCCCTCGGTGCGGCCCTCGGGGCGCTGACCCGGAACACCCACCTCGCCATGGCCGTCTCCGTACCGCTGCTCGGCATCCTCCAGCTCGGCGGCGCCCGTCGGCTCCGGGAGAGCACCGGGTGGGACTTCTGGCCCCTCCAGTGGGCGGAAGCCGGCTGTTATCTCGGCGCCGCCGCCCTGCTCACCGTCCTCACCTACGTCGCGGTACGCCGTCGGGTCTGAACGCCTCCGTACCCCGGCCGGCCCGCTAGGGACCGGACGGCGTGACGACGGTGGCATAGTTTCCGGGTGTCGTACCCGCACCGCACCCTTGACGAGCTGGTGGCCCGGGCCGGCGGGCTGGTGTCGGCCGGGTCCCGCCGGCTGCTCGGCATCACCGGTGCCCCGGGCGCCGGCAAGTCCACCCTGGCCGGTCAGCTCGTCGCCGCGTTGAACACCGGCTCCGGCACCGGCCCGGATCATCCGGTCGCGGTGCTGGTGCCGATGGACGGCTTCCACCTGGCCGAGGCGGAGCTGCACCGGCTCGGCCGGCACGACCGCAAGGGTGCCCTCGACACCTTCGACGGCGCCGGTTTTGTCGCCCTGCTGCGTCGGCTCCGCGCCGCCGACCCGGAGACCGTCCATCCGTTCGAGGGCCGCCGGGAGCCGGAGACCGTCTACGCGCCGGAGTTCCGCCGCGAGATCGAGGAGCCGGTCGCCGGGGCGATCGCGGTACCGCCGTCGGTGCCGCTGGTCGTGGTGGAGGGCAACTACCTGCTGGTCGCAGACGGTCCCTGGGCCGAGGTGCGGACACTGCTCGACGAGGTCTGGTTCCTGCACCTCGACGAGGCGGAGCGGCTGCGCCGGTTGACCGCCCGGCACGTCACCTTCGGCCGGCCACCGGTCGACGCGGCGGCCCGGGCCCGGGGCACGGACCAGGTGAACGCCACGTTGATCGCCGGTACGGCCGACCGCGCCGACCTGGTGGTCCGGCTGGCACCGGTCAGCGGGCGCTAGATTCGTACCCGCCGATGGTGGGTGCCGGCGCCCGGTTTCCACATCGTCCCGTGAGCAGTACCCGGCGGGGTGATGGCGGAGCGCATCCCGGACTGATAGACCCATCGGCGAAGCTGTTTCGGTCGCCTCGCGGGGCCGTCCGACGATCGGCAGGAGACCGGTGTCAGATCGGAAAGTGTTGACCTGGTACGCCGTCTCGCTCGGAGTACTGGTGGTCTGCTTCTTCGCCGTACCGGCCGCCCGGACGGTGCTGACCGGTGCTGTGGGACTGGTTGTCGTCGTCGCTGTCGCGGTCGGAGTCCGACGACACCGTCCGAACCGGGCGTACGCCTGGTGGCTGCTCGGCGCCGCGATCGGGGTCTTCGCGGTCGGCGACACCGTCTACCTGCTCGGCGCGAACCTGCCGCTCGGCGCCTCCCGATCCACCTCGGCGCTGATCTCCGACGTCTGCTACCTGGTGATGCTGCCGCTGATCGGTGCCGGACTGCTCGGGCTGACCCGGTCCACCACCGGGGCCCGGGACCGTTCCGGACTGCTCGACTTCCTGATCTTCACCTCGGCCGGCGGTTTCCTGCTCTGGGTGCTGGTGATCCGGCCGTACCTGCTCGGCTCCGGGGCGGCCACCTTCGAGAAGTCGGCACTGGCCGCGTACGCACTGGTCGACCTGCTGCTGCTGGCCACCACCGTACGACTGGCGGTCAGCTCGCGGCGCAGCGTCGCCGCGCTGCTGCTGGTGGTCGGCGCGGCCGGGATGCTCGTTGCCGACCTGGTCTACGGCGCCGCACTGCTGCGCGGCGACTGGCAGGCCGGCGGCCCGGTCGAACTCGGCTGGCTGCTCTTCTACGGCGCCTGGGGCGCAGCCGCGCTGCACCCGTCGATGACGGTGCTGACCGAGCCGGCCGCGCGGCGGGACAGCGAGATCACCAAGACCCGCCTGGTCCTGCTCGGCTTCGCGGCGACCCTCGCCCCGGCGGTCCTGCTGGGCCAGGTGGCGACCGGCGGGGTACGCGACGGCGCGGTGATCGCCGTGGCCGGCGGCATCGTCTTCGTCCTGGTGCTGAGCCGGCTCGGCGACGCGGTCGACGCGCACCGCCAGGCGGTCGCCCGGGAGCGCGGGCTGCGTCAGGCCGGTGCCGAACTGGTCGCGGCGGCGGACGCGGCAGAGGTCGACCGGGCGGTACGGCGGGCGGTGGCCCGGCTGGTGCCCCGGCAGGCGGCACACCGGATCATCTGCTCGGTCAACCGAAGCGACGGGGTGCCGGCCGGCGCGGTCAGCATCTGGGGCCGGAGCCTGGTCGGCACCCCGCCGCTCTATCCGGCCCCGACCACGGCGGTCGCCCGGCGCAGCCGGCTGCTCCGGGTCCGCACCCTGCAGCCGGCCCTGGCCGACCAGCTGCACGGCTTCGACACGGTGGTGCTCTGCCCGCTGGTCGGGGACGGGCGGTCCGGCGCGGCATCCCGGGTCGGCGCACTGCTGGTCGCCGCCGACGGCCGGCTGCTGCCGACGCTGCGGGACTCGCTGGAGGTGCTGGCCGCCCAGACCGCGTTGGCGTTGGAGCGGATCAGCCTCGACCAGGAGATCAACCGCCGGGACAGCGAGGCGTACTTCCGCAGCCTGGTGCAGAACGCCGCCGACGTCATCCTGATCGTCAACGACGACCACGGCATCCGGTACGCCAGCCCGTCGGTGCGTACCGTGCTCGGCGTCGACCCGCCGGACTGCACCGACCTCGGCGTCCTGCTCCAATCCGACGAGCAGCTCTCGGTCGCCGCCCTGCTGGACTCGGCGCGGGGCGGCCCCGACCGCCGGGGCGAGGGGCTCGACTGGAGCGTACGGCGGGCCGACGGGCAGCGGGTGCAGTTGGAGGTGACCTGCCGGGACCTGCGCCGGGACCGGTCCGTACGCGGTTTTGTGCTGACCCTGCGGGACGTCACCGAACGGGTCCGCCTGGAGCAGGAGCTCACCCACCGGGCGGTGCACGACACGCTGACCGGACTGGCCAACCGGGCGTCCTACCAGGACCAGGTCTACGAGGCGGTGGAGAAGGCCCGGGACGGCGACCGGACGGTCGGCGCGCTCTCCATCGACCTGGACGAGTTCACCACGGTCAACGACACGCACGGGCACGCGATCGGGGACGCGATGCTGATCGCCGCCGGGCAGCGGCTGCGGGAGGTGGTCGGCCCGGACAACCTGGTGGCCCGGCTCGGCGGCGACGAGTTCGCCGTCCTGGTGCCGGACGCCGACGATCCCGGTGCGGTCGAGCGGGTCGCCGACGAACTGGTCCGGGAGCTCACCGAGCCACTCACCGTCGGCGACACCGTGGTCAACGGCTCGGTAAGCGTCGGGGTGGCCACCACCGCCGACGCCGGCGACGCCGGTGAGCTGCTGCAACGCGCCGACCTGGCGCTGTACGTCGCCAAGGGGGCCGGCAAGGGCCGGTGGTGCCGCTACCAGTCGGAGCTGCACACCGCCATCGTGGAGCGGCTGGAGCTGCGGGCCGCGTTGACCGAGGCGGTGCAGAAGCTGAGTTTCTCGGTGGAGTACCAGCCGATCGTCGACATGCGGACCGGGGGAGCGGTCGGGTTCGAGGCGCTGGCCCGGTGGCACCATCCGGCCCGGGGTCCGGTGCCGCCGGAGCAGTTCATCGGGCTGGCGGAGGAAACCGGGCTGATCGAGCCGATCGGCACCTGGGTGCTGCGTCAGGCGGTCGAGGCGGCCGCCCGCTGGCACCCCGACCGTGGCGGGGCGCCGGACGCCCGAACCGCTGCCGGTGGGCCGTACGTCAGCATCAACGTCTCGGCCCGACAGCTCGGCACCCCCGGCTTCGTCGGTACGGTGCGGGCGGCGCTGGAGGCCGCCGACGTACCGCCGAGCCGGGTGATGCTGGAGATCACCGAGAGTCTGCTGCTCCGGGACCAGGAGCCGGTCTGGACCGAGCTGGCCGAGCTGCGGTCACTCGGCCTGCGGGTGGCGATCGACGACTTCGGCACCGGCTTCTCGTCCCTGAGCTACCTCCAGCAGATGCCGGCTGACGTGCTGAAACTCGACCGCTCGTTCACCGAGACCATCGCCTCGTCGCGGCGGCAGCGGCTGTTGGTGGAGGGGATCATCCGACTGGCCGGCACGCTCGGCCTGGAGATCATCGCCGAGGGCATCGAGACCGAGGCGGTCCGGACCATCCTGCTCGACCTGGGCTGCGCCTCCGGGCAGGGTTACCTCTTCTCCCGGCCGCTGCGCGGCCCGGACGCGCTGCGCTGGCTGCGCGGCGACCCACCGGCCGACCCGCCGCCACCGGCCGCGACACCGCCGCGCCCCCGCCCGCCCGGCGACTGAACCTTGCTGTCACGGCGTCCGCCGGCGTCCGCCTGTTCCGGCTTCTCCGTCCGGACAGCCGCTGGGACACACATGTCCCGTGGAGCCTATGACTCTGAGTCATATTTATGCCCGAGAGTCATACCGTGCATCCGACATGATGTTCCCGGGCAGCGGCCGTGCCGGTGGGGAGCCCAGCCGGGGACGACCGCGCTCGGGAGAGCGGGGACCGGACGTCGGGCGTCCTGAGATGGCGGTTCAGGTCGACGGGTCGGTGGTCGGGGTGATCGGGCGGACGACCCGGGCCGGGTTGCCGACCGCGACGACCCCGGCCGGCAGGTCCCGGGTGACCACGCTGCCGGCCCCGACCACGGTGTCCGGCCCGATGGTGACGCCGCCGAGCACGATCACCCCACCGCCGAGCCAGACGTTGTCGCCGAGCACGATCGGCCGGGCCGCCTCCCACTTCGCCCGTCGCGGCTCCGCCTCGACCGGGTGGTACGCGGTCAGCAGCTGCACGTTCGGCCCGATCTGCACGTCCGCCCCGATGGTGATGGCGGCGACGTCCAGCAGCACGGTGTTGAAGTTCAGGTACGACCGGTCGCCGATCCGGATCTGCGTACCGTAGTCGCAGTGGAAGGGCGGTCGGACCGTCACGCCGGTGCCGAGGTCGCCGAGCAGTTCGCGCAGCAGCGTGTCCCGCCGTTCCGGCTCGTCCGCGCCGACACTGTTGTACGCCCGGACCAGCCGGTCGGCCCGCAGCGCCAGCGCGACGAGTTCCGGGTCGTCGGCCCGGTACAGGTCACCGGTGAGCATCCGCTCCCGGGCGGTACGGGTGTCGGGTTCGCCGTCCATCGCCGCCCGCCCGGTCCGGTCCCGCCACCGTCAGTCGTTCGCGTGCAGGGCCGCGTTGAGTTCGATGCCGCGCCCGGTCCGGGGTTTCGCCTCCAGGGCGCCGGTCACCGAGTTGCGCCAGAAGAGCAGGCCGTCGACTCCGGACAGTTCGCGGGCCTTGACCACCCGACCGTCCGGCAGGGTCACCTTCGACCCGGCGGTGATGTAGCAGCCGGCCTCGACCACACAGTCGTCGCCGAGCGAGATGCCGATGCCGGCGTTGGCGCCGAGCAGGCTGCGCTCGCCGATCCGGACCTTCTCCTTGCCGCCGCCGGAGAGGGTACCCATGATCGAGGCACCGGCGCCGATGTCCGAGCCGTCCCCGACCACCACGCCGGCCACGATCCGGCCCTCGACCATGGAGGTGCCGAGGGTGCCGGCGTTGAAGTTGCAGAAGCCCTCGTGCATCACGGTGGTGCCGGCGGCGAGGTGGGCGCCGAGGCGTACCCGGTCGGCGTCGGCGATCCGGACCCCGGACGGGACCACGTAGTCGGTCATCCGGGGGAACTTGTCGACCCCGTAGACGGCGAGGTGCCGGCCGGCGGCCCGTTCGATGACCCGCAGCTCGTCGACCCGGTCCGGCGGGCAGGGCCCGGCCGAGGTCCAGGCGACGTTCGCCAGCACCCCGAAGATGCCGTCGAGGTTCAGCTCGTTGGGCCGGACCAGGCGGTGGGAGAGCAGGTGCAACCGGAGGTACGCGTCGGCGGCGTCCTTGATCGGGTCGGCGAGCGAACCGATCTCGGTGACCACCACCTCGGTACGCAGCCCGGGCAGCGCCCGCTCGCCGAGCGCGCCCGGCGGAAGGTCGAGTACGTCACCGTTCTCGCCGGCCACCAGCGGCGATTCGCCGAGGCCGAGCTTGCCGGTCGGGTACCAGGTGTCCAGCACCTGGTCGCCGGCGATGGTGGCTACTCCGATCCCCCAGGCGGGTTGTGCGGTCGTCACCGGAAACCTCTCACTCGTACGGGGCGTCCGGCCGTCCCGGTCGGCGGGGCGGTCGGGCGTGGGGGACGTCATTCGCGAGTGTGGGACGCGTCCCGCCGTCACGAGTGTGACGGTACCGTCTCCCACCATGGAGAACCCGCTCACCCCCGAGGTGTTGGCCGATCCGGTGGCGTTGACCCGCGCCCTGGTCGACATCGAGTCCGTCTCACTGAACGAAAAGGAGATCGCGGACTTCGTCGAGGAGGTGCTCGGCGGCGTGCCGCACCTGGAGGTGCGGCGGCACAGCAACACGGTGATGGCCCGTACCCGGCTGGGCCGGGCCCAGCGGGTGGTGCTGGCCGGGCACCTGGATACCGTGCCGTTGAACAACAACTTCCCGTCCAGCCTGCAGGGTGATCTGATCTACGGCTGCGGCACCTCCGACATGAAGTCCGGCGTGGCGTACGCGCTGCACCTGGCGGTGAGCGTGCCGGAGCCGAGGTACGACGTCACGTACTTCTTCTACGAGGCCGAGGAGATCGACTCCCGGTACAACGGGCTGACCCTGGTCGCGGACGCGCACCCGGAGTGGCTGGCGGCGGATTTCGCGGTGCTGCTGGAGCCGACCCACGGCGTGGTGGAGGCGGGCTGTCAGGGCACGATGCGACTGCGGCTGACCACCCGGGGCCGGCGGGCGCACTCGGCCCGGTCGTGGAACGGGGTGAACGCCATCCACGCGGTCGGCCCGGTGCTGGAGCGGCTGGCGAACTACCAGGCCCGGATGGTCACCATCGACGGCTGCGTCTACCGGGAGGGGCTGAACGCGGTCCGGATCGGCGGCGGGATCGCCGGCAACGTGGTGCCCGACCTGTGTGAGGTGGAGCTGAACTTCCGCTTCGCCCCGGACCGGACGGTCGAGCAGGCGGAGGCGCACGTCCGTGAGGTGTTCGAGGGCTACGAGGTGGAGGTGACCGACTGCGCGCCCGGCGCGCTGCCCGGACTCACCGCGCCGCCGGCCCAGGAGTTCCTGGCGGCGGTCGGGGCCGACCCGGTCGGCAAGCTGGGCTGGACCGACGTGGCCCGGTTCGCCGCGCTGGGCGTACCGGCGTTGAACTTCGGTCCGGGTGACCCGAACCTGGCGCACGCCCCGGACGAGCATGTGGAGATCGGCAAGATCCGCGACGGTGCGGCCACCCTGCACCGCTGGCTCGCCTCGCACTGAGCGAGCCGTAGCCGGCCGGCGACTGACCCCCGCCGGCCGGCTACGGAGTTTCCCGCTGCCGCCCAGGCCGGACGGCCGGGGACGGATGGTTCACCCCTCGATCGGTTGACGCAGCGGGGACCCGGTCGGGTCGGGTCCCGGGTCGAGCTCGTCGGTGCTGTCGGGGGCCGTGTGCCGGGTCATCCGACGCTCGGCCACCACTGCCCGGATCCGGCGCTGCATCTGCCGGCGGAGCCGGATTATCTCGACGTTTGTCATCACTGTCGCCCCCCGAAGGTGTGCGCGACGGTGGTGTGGGCGTCGCGCGTCCCCCTGTGTAATGGGTAGACGCAGTCCGGGCCGGTTTGGTTGCTCAGTTGCAGGATGTTTGTCACCGTTACGGGGACGACGCCGCACCTGTGGTTGTCCGCCCGATTACCGTGGACGCCATGAACCACAGCTTGGGGCGGGACGGCGGTCGTGGACCGGGGCCGGAACGGCACCGCGGCGCGGTCACGCTGCGCCGCGAGGCCATCCCGTGGAGTACGGCCGACCAGCGGCTGCTCGACTCCCGCAGCCGGGCCGACTGGAAGACCAAGGACGCCTGGCGGGCGCTGCGGATCCTCTCGGAGTTCGTCGAGGGCTTCGACACCCTCGCCGACCTGCCGCCGGCGGTCAGCGTCTTCGGCTCGGCCCGCAGCAAACCCGACAGCCCGGAGTGTGAGCTGGCCGAGGCGCTCGGCGGTGCCCTGGCCCGGGCCGGCTACGCGGTGATCACCGGCGGCGGGCCGGGCGTGATGGAGGCGGCCAACCGGGGGGCCACCGAGGCGGGTGGGCTCTCCGTCGGACTCGGCATCGAGTTGCCGTTCGAGCAGGGCATCAACGACTGGGTCGACATGGCGATCGACTTCCGGTACTTCTTCGCTCGCAAGACCATGTTCGTCAAGTACGCCCAGGCGTTCGTGGTGCTGCCGGGCGGCTTCGGCACCCTCGACGAACTGTTCGAGGCGTTGACCCTGGTGCAGACCGGCAAGGTGACCCGGTTCCCGGTGGTGCTGATGGGTGAGGCGTACTGGCGTCCGCTGCTGGACTGGCTGCGGGACACCCTCGCCGCCGACGGGAAGATCAGCCCGGCCGACCTGGAACTGATCATCGTCACCGACGACGTCGACGCGGCCGTACGACACATCGTCGAGGCCGACGCGGCGCTGGCGGCCGAGCAGGAGGCGCTGCAGGAGAGCGCGATCGCCCAGGCCGGAGCCGCCCAGGCCGAAGCCGACCGCGCCGCCCCCTCCCGGTGAAAGGAAGGGCCCCTTCCTGACGCGACGTAACGTGGGGGCGTGCTGCTCCAGGACGATCCGCACCGGCGGGTCGAGCGGATCGGCGAGACCGTACGCCGTCCGCTCTCCTCGGTCCTCGTCCATGACCTGCTGCGCCATCTGGCCGAGGGCGGCTTCCCGTACGCGCCCCGGCTGCTCGGCGTCGACGACCAGGGCCGGGAGGTGCTCAGCTATCTGGCGGGCGAATCCGGACCGGCCGGCTGGGCCAGGGTCGTCGACCCCGAGGGGCTGGTCGGGATGGCGCGCCTGCTGCGGACGTACCACGAGGCGGTGGCGGACCACCGACCAGCCGGCATCCGGGACGGGGAGATCGTCTGCCACGGTGACTTCGGGCCGTGGAACCTGGTCTGGGACGGCCGCCGGCCGGTCGGGATCATCGACTGGGATCAGGCGCATCCGGCCTCGCCGCTCTTCGACGTGGCGTACGCCCTGGAGTACGTCGCGCCGTTCCGCGACGACGAGGAGTGTCGGCGCTGGCTGGCGTACCCGGACGTGCCGGACCGGCGGGCCCGGCTGGAGACGTTCGCCGAGGCGTACGGGTTGACCTCGACCGACGGCCTGGTCGACGAGGTGATCCGCCAGCAGCGGTGGGTACGGGAGCGGGTCCGCCAGCTCGCCGCCGCCGGTGTGCAGCCGCAGACGGGCTGGGTCGCGGACGGCCACCTGGACCGGCTCGACGCCCGGATCGGGTGGAGTGTCGCGCACCGGAGCCTGTTCGAGTCCTGACGCCTCAGAAGTGGGCGAGGATCTGTCGGACCGGGTGCCCCAGGATGGTGCCAAGTTCGGCAAGTTCCTCGTCGGTGAACTCGTACTCCGGCCGGCTGGCGTCACGGATGCCGATCTCGAATCGGGCGTAGCCGCACGGCCAGTCGTAGTGAAGCGTGTCGAGCGGGACGACAGCGGCGCAGCAGGGGACGCTGGTCTCCAGGCTGTCGAACTCCTCACCGGTCTGTTCGACCAGGTCCTCGAACCAGTCGAGCGGGATGTCACCCTGGCAGCGGGGGCAGGTGATCCGCTCCAGGCACTCGCCCGGGTGCACGACCCTGCGCACGGTCGGCCATTCTGACCGCTGCCACCGACGCAGGAAACCGGCCCCCGCCGTCAGGGGGCGGGGGCCGGTTTCCGGTACGCGGTCAGTCCCGGCTGAAGGAGCCGACCGGGATCTCGCCGGCCGGGGCGTACGTGCCGATGACAACTCCGGTGCTGGAGATCGTGCTGTCGACAAGCTTCAGCCCGGCCGGCGTGGTGCCGTCGCCGAAGAGCCGCTTGCCCGACCCGACGACCACGGGGAAGGTCCAGATCCGGAACTCGTCGACCTGGTTGTGCCGCAGCAGGGTCTGGATCAGGTCGGCGCTGCCGTGCACCTGCAGCTCCGGCCCGTCCTGCTGCTTGAGGGCGGCGAGCCCGTCGGCGGCGTCGCCCTCGATCTGGACGGAGTTGCTCCACGCCGCCAGGTTGGGGCGGCCACGGGAGGCGACGTACTTGGTGGCCTCGTTGAAGATCTTGCCGCCCTCCTCCTCGGAGGCGTGCGGCCAGTGCGCGGCCATGATGTCGAAGGTCCGGCGGCCGAGCACCATGGCGAACGGCCGGCTGGTCGCCTCGGCCATCACCTGGCCCATCGCCTCGTCCCAGTAGTTGACCGACCAGCCCTCGTGCGCGAAGCCGCCGCTGGGGTCCTCACCCGGGCCGCCCGGGGCCTGCATGACGCCGTCGAGGGTCAGGAACGTGGTGACGATCAGCTTGCGCATGACGGGAGGTCCTCTCGGTCGGTTTGTGGTGCCGCGTCTCCGTTGCACAGAACTCTTTCACCGACGATTCAGTCTGTCAAGACAAGAAAAGTTGTCGGTGTGTCTCTGGTGCTTTACTGGCCAGGGACTGCGGTACGACGACTCGGACGGAGGCGCCGACCAGATGAGCGAGACCGATCCGCACATCCACGTCGAGCAGCGGGTGACCCGGGCCGGTTACGACGTCCGGAACCTGCTCGCCTCGACGTTCGGACTGGCGGCTGACGCGCCGGCCGTGGTCACCACGGGCTGCGGACAACAGGTGCCGTACGCGATGACCTCGCCCCGCCCGGAGAGCGTCACCTGCCTCGCCTGCCGGGACCACGCGCACCGGGAACACCTGCGCTTCGCCGACCAGGTCGAGCAGTTGGGTCGGATGCCGGGCAGTGTGGTCACCGACGACCAGGCCACCCTGGCCGCCGAACGGCATCGTGACCTCGCGCGACGGTTCCGGAGCCGGTGACGGGCGGGTTGGCGTCCGACCGCCGGCGCAGAATGCGGACGTGAGCTGGTCGCTGTACGCCATGCCGCTGCACCACCTCGCCCGCGACGGCGGATGGGAGTGGGCGGCTTCCGCAGGTGCGGTGCGGGGTTTGCCCGATCAGCCGCCGGAGCCGACGCCGCCGGCCCGGGTCGGCGACGTCCTCGACGCCGTACGTGCCGCCGGCTGTCACGGCACGGCATGGTTCGAGGTCGACGGCGTGGCCGCTGGTTCGGAGTTGCCCGGATGTCCGGACGCGGGGACCTGCGTGGTCGAGCAGGGACCGGATCTGGGCGAGGTCAGCCTTCATGCTGCCGGGCAGGTGCGTCATGGGCAGCCGTTGTCGATCGACGCCGCCGCGGCGGGGATGTCGTTCCGGAAGCCGAACACGCTTGCCGTGCTGCGTGCGGTGTGCGCGCTGACCTCGGTCGCGGGGCCGCTGCTGGTTCACGACGACTCGGCGAACGGGGTGTTTGTGGTGTGGCCGGGCCAGCGGGCCGAGGACCTGCGGGGAGAATGGCCGTGGTAGCCGGAGCCTCGGCTCGCCTGGCGGGTGCGCCACGGGTAACCCGGTGAACCCGCCGCACGCGCGCCGTCGACCGCACACGCCGATGCGGCCGACGTACCGCTGCCGCACCTGCGCCGCACACTGGCCCTGCCCGACCGCGCGGCTGGTGCTGACCCGGCTCTACCAGGACGACCCGGCCGGACTGCGGCGCCACCTGACCGCACACCTGCGGCACGCACGGCGGGACCTCGCCGAGACGGCACCCGGGGTGGACGCCGACGCGCTCACCGCCCGGTTCCTCGGCTGGCTGCCGGCCGGTGACGCTGACAGACCGGCCGACGCCGGTAGGCCGGGCGGGACGGCAGTCGCGGATCCGTGAACGTCACTGTCCGGCCGTGCCTGCCGAGATCACGTCGGAGCGACATGGTGTGATGGGCGGCGTGCAGGCGTACCGGCTGGTCCGCCGGCCGGCCGACGCTGGGCCGGTACGGCTGCCCGACGCTGCCCAGGAAGAGGTCGTCGCGCACACCGACGGGCCCCTGCTGGTCCTCGGCGGCCCCGGCACCGGCAAGACGAGCACCCTGGTCGAGGCGGTCGCCGCCCGGGTCGCCGAAGGCGTCGACCCGGAACACATCCTGGTGCTGACCTTCGGCCGACGCACCGCCACCGCGCTGCGGCACCGGATCGAGGCCCGGATCGCCGCCGGCACCCGCCGGGTCCTGCACGAACCCCTGGTCAGGACCTTTCCCGCGTACGCCTTCGGGCTGCTGCGCCGGGCCGCCGCGCAGCGCGGTGAACCCTCGCCCCGACTGCTCACCGGCCCCGAACAGGACCTGATCATCCGGGAACTGCTCGGTGTGGTCGGGTTGGCGGAGGGCGAGCCGACCGAGGAGATCGAGGACCCGGTCGGCTGGCCGGAGGACCTGCGGCCCGCGCTGCGTACCCGGGCCTTCGCGCAACAGCTCCGCGACCTGCTGATGCGGGCCGCCGAACGCGGCATCGGCCCGGTCGAACTGGCCCGGCTCGGCGAGAAACTCGGCCGCGCCGACTGGCCAGCCGCCGCCCGCTTCCTCCGGCAGTACGTCGCCGTACTCGCCCTGCGCGACGTCAGCAACCGGGGCTCCGTCGCGTACGACCCGGCCGAACTGGTCCGGGCCGCCAGCGGACTGCTCACCGACGACCCCGAACTGCTCGACGCCGAACGCCACCGCCTCGGGTACGTCTACGTCGACGAACTCGCCGAAACCGACCCGGCCCAGATCGAACTCCTCGAACTCGTGGCCGGCGGCGGCAAACCCCTCGTGACCTTCGGCGACCCGGACTCGTCGACGTACGCCTTCCGGGGCGCCGACCCGGCGATCGTCGGCACCTTCGCCCACCGGTTCCGGACCGCCTCCGGCGCGATCGCCCGCACCCTGACCCTGCGTACGTCGTACCGGGCCGGGCCCGGCCTGCTGGACGCGACCCGGCGGCTGGCCCGCCGGCTGCGCGGCCCGGTTTACCACCGTGACCTGGTGCCGGCGGCCGACGTCCCGGCCGGCACCGTCGAGGTCCGCACCTTCCGTTCCGCGACCAGCGAGGCGGCGTACCTGGCGCACACGCTGCGCGCTGCGCACCTGCTCGACGGGGTGCCGTGGTCCCGGATGGCGGTGCTGCTCCGCTCCACCACCCTGCAACTGCCGCCGCTGCAACGCGCCCTGCACACCGTCGGGGTGCCGACCGTGGTGCACGCCGAGGACCTGCCGCTGCACTCCCAGCCGGCGGTCGCGCCGCTGCTGCTGCTCCTGCGCTGCGCCCTCGAACCGGACCGGCTCGACGAGGAGGCGGCGGTCACGCTGCTGCACTCGCCGCTCGGCGGCGCCGACCCGCTCGCCGAACGGCGACTACGGCAGGGACTGCGGGCCCTCGCCCTGGCCGGTGGTGACCGGCGGCCATCCGGAGACCTGCTGGTCGAGGCGCTGCGGGACCCGGCCGACCTGCTCGCGATCGAGCGGCGCTGGGCCGAACCGGCGAAGGCGGTCGCCACCCTGCTCGCCGCCGCCCGGGACGCCGCCGCGGTGCCCGGGGCCACCGTCGAGGACGTGCTCTGGGCGGTGTGGCGGGCCAGCGGGCTCGCCGAACGCTGGGCCGGCGCGCTGGCCCGGGCCCGGACCGCCACCGGGGCGGCGGACAGCGGACTGCGCTGGCGGGCGTCAGCGGCCGACCGGGACCTGGACGCGGTTGTCGTCCTCTTCGACGCCGCCGCCCGGTTCGTCGACCGGCTGCCGGGTGCGCGTACCGAGGTTTTCCTCGACCACGTGCAGGGACAGCAGCTGCCGGCCGACACCCTCGCCCCGAGCGCCGACCGGGGCGAGGCGGTACGCCTGCTCACCGCCCACGCGGCGAAGGGACTGGAGTGGGACGTGGTCGCGCTCGCCGGCGTACAGGAGGGGATCTGGCCGGACCTGCGGCTGCGCGGCACCCTGCTCGGCTCGGAGCGGCTGGTCGACATCCTGGCCGGCCGGGGCGACGGCACCGGCGACCTGGCCAGTCTGGTCGGGCAGAGCTCGGCGATGCTCGACGAGGAGCGGCGGCTCTTCTACGTCGCCGCCACCCGGGCCCGGCGCCGGCTGCTGGTCAGCGCGGTCGCCTCGGCGGCGGTCGGGCTCGCCGACCAGGAGGAGCAGCCGAGCCGCTTCCTCTACGAACTCGGCCCGACCGTCGAGAACGCCGACGACCCGGCCGACCCGGCTGATCCGGGAGCCGACGCGGTCGATACGGCAGCCGACCCGGCTGATCCGGGAGTCGACCCGGCTGATCCGGGAGTCGACGTGGCCGAGCCGGGCGGGTCGGTTGAGCCGAACGAGACGTCGGGAGAGGGTCCCGCCGACACCGACCCGGAGAACGACCGGAAGGGCGCCCTGCTCAGCACGGTGCCGCGGGCGTTGACGTTGTCGGCGCTGGTGGCGGAGCTGCGGACCGCGCTCACCGACCCGGAGGCGTCGCCGGCCCGACGGCACGCGGCGGCGACGGAACTGGCCCGGCTGGCCCGGGCGGGGGTGCCGGGCGCACATCCGGACGACTGGTGGGGGCTGCGGCCCCTCTCCGACGACCGGCCGCTGGTGGACGAGGGCGAACCGGTGCGGGTGACGCCGTCCGGGATGGAGAGCGCCTTGCGGTGCAGCCTGCGCTGGCTGCTGGAACGGCACGGCGGGCGGGCGCCGACCAGCGCCGCGCAGGGGGTCGGCAACCTGGTGCACGCGGCGGCGATGCTCGCCGAGGACGCCAGCGTCGACCGGGGCAAACTGCTGGAGTACGTCACCGCCCGGTTCGACATGATCGAACTGGCTGCCCGGTGGCTGGCCGGGCCGGAACGGGCCCGCGCCGAGGTGATGGTCGACAAGCTGCTGCGCTGGCTGGCCGGCAACCCGCGCCGGCTGCTCGCCATCGAGCACGAGTTCGCGGTACGCCTCGACGACCCGAAACGGCCGATCGAGCTGACCGGCCGGGTGGACCGGCTGGAGGTGGACGACGAGGGCCGGCTCGTCGTGATCGACCTGAAGACCGGCCGGTCGACGGCGGTGAGCGCGACCGAGATCGGCGAACATCCGCAGCTCGGGGCGTACCAGGCGGCGGTCGAGGCAGGCGCGTTCGACGACCTGGTCACCGGTGCGGAGCCCGGCGGGGCCGCCCTGGTGCAGCTCGGCACCCCGACGAAGGACGCGAAGGAGCAGGTCCAGCCCCCGCCGCCGGGCGAGGGTGAGGAGGCCGGCTGGGCGCAGGCGATGGTGCGGCGTACCGCCGAGACGATGGCCGCGGCGACGTTCTCCGCGGTCGCGAACTCGAAGTGCCGGGTCTGCCCGGTCCGGACCAGTTGCCCGGTCTCCGGGCAGGGCCGGCAGGTTGTCGAGCCGCCGAGGTGGCGGGGCGGTGGTGGCCAGCGGCCGCCGGAGCAGCGGGGCGGAGGCAGCCGGTGACCCAGCCGTCGTTGTTTCCGGCGACGGCGCCACGGCGGCGCCGCGTCGTGGACGCCGGACCCCGGTTCACCCCGGTCGAACTGGCCCGGCTGCTCCGGCTGCCGGCCCCGACCGTGGAGCAGGCGGAGATCATCGCCGCGCCGGTGGAACCGCTGCTGGTGGTCGCCGGCGCCGGTTCCGGAAAGACCGAGACGATGGCCGCCCGGGTGGTCTGGCTGGTCGCCAACGGGTACGTCCACCCCGGGCAGATCCTCGGGCTCACCTTCACCCGCAAGGCGGCCGGTGAACTCGGCACCCGGATCCGTACCCGGCTCGGGCAGTTGGTGCGCCGGCTCGGCCGGGACAGCCGGGACCTGACCGGTGACCCACTCGGCGGTGAGCCGACCGTGGCGACGTACCACTCGTACGCGGCCCGGATCGTCACCGAGCACGGGCTGCGGGCCGGCTACGAACCGTCCACCCGGCTGCTCACCGAGGCGTCCCGGTGGCAGCTCGTCGACCTGCTGGTCCGCAACCACGACGGTGACATGTCCGAGGTGGAACGGATGCCGAGCACGGTCACCGACGCCGTCCTCGCGCTCACCGGCGACCTGGCCGAACACCTGGTCACCCCGGACGAACTGGCGACCTGGACCGGCCGGTTCTTCGCCGACGTGCAGTCCCGCCCCGGCCGGGTCTACGCCGACGTCCGCAAGGCGCTGCAGATCCAACAGTTGCGGCTCCGGCTGCTTCCGCTGATCCGCGCGTACGACCAGCGCAAACAGGACTTCGAAGCGATGGACTTCGGGGACCAGCTGGCCCGGGCCGCGCTGGTGGCCCGGGACCATCCCGAGGTCGGCGCGATCGAGCGGGGCCGCTACCGGGTGGTGCTGCTCGACGAGTACCAGGACACCAGCCACGCCCAGGTGGTGCTGCTGCACTCGCTGTACGGCGGCGGCCACCCGGTGACCGCGGTCGGCGACCCGTGCCAGTCCATCTACGGGTGGCGGGGGGCCAGTGCCGGCACCCTGGACCGGTTCCCGACCGAGTTCGCCCAGCCGGACGGGCGACCGGCGCAGATCCGTACCCTGACCACGAGCTGGCGTAACCGGCCACAGATCCTGGACGTCGCGAACGGGCTCGCCGCGCCGCTGCGGGCCGCCGGGGCCCGGGTCGCCGAACTCGGCGCCGCGTTCCGGGTCGACGAGGAGATCCCGGCCCGGACGGCCCGGGGACGATCCGGCGGCACCGTGCACTGCGCGCTGCTGGAGACGTACGCCGACGAGGCCGAGTGGATCGCGGACAGTGTGCTGGCCGCCTGGCGGGGCGCGGCCCGGATGCCGGAGGCGTTGCCGGAGCACATTCCACTGGAACGGCGGCCGACCACGGCGGTGCTGGTCCGGCTGCGCAGCCAGATTCCGGCGATCGAGGCGGCGCTGCGGGACCGGGGACTGCCGGTCGAGGTGGTCGGCCTCGGTGGTCTGCTGGACACCCCGGAGGTCCGGGACGTGGTCTGCACGCTGCGGGTGCTCTCCGACCCGACGGACGGGGCGGCGCTGCTCCGGCTGCTGACCGGGGCGCGGTGGCGGATCGGACCCCGCGACCTGGTCGCCCTGCACCGGCGGTCCAGCGCGATCGCCGCCGCCCGGCGGGCGATGCCCCGCCAGGACGACGAGCCGGAGATCGTCACCGACCGGTTGGACGAGGCGAGCCTGGTCGAGGCGCTCGCCGACCTGGGTCCGGCACAGTTGTACTCGGCGGAGGGTTACGCCCGGCTGCGGGCGTACTCCCGAGAACTCGGCCTGCTCCGGCACCGCCTGGACCAGCCGCTGCCGGACCTGCTCGCGGACGTCGAGCGGACCATGGGGCTGGACGTGGAGGTGGCGGTCCGGGCCGGCAGCAACGGTCGGGGTGGCGACGCCGGCCTGGCGCGCGGGCACCTGGACGCGCTCGGGGACGTGGCGGCCCGGTTCGCCGGCGACACCGGAGGGGCGCCGCTGCACGCCTTCCTGGCCTATCTCGCCGCCGCCGAGGACGAGGAGCGGGGCCTGTCGCCGGGTGAGGTCGAAGTGGTCGAGGGGGCGGTGCAGATCCTCACCGCGCACGCCGCCAAGGGCCTGGAGTGGGACGTCGTCTCGGTCGCCGGGCTGAGCCGGGGGGTCTGGCCGGGAGCGGCCCGCGCCTCCGACCACTTCCTGCAGGGTTTGGGGGTGCTGCCGTTCCCGCTGCGCGGTGACGCGGACGGGCTGCCGAGGCTGGCGCTGGAGGACGCGGAGGACCAGAAGGGGGTGGCCCGGGCGCTGGCCGCCTTCGCCGACGACTGGCGGGCACACGACGAGCGGGAGGAACGGCGGCTGGCGTACGTGGCGGTGACCCGGCCGCGTCGGCTGCTGCTCTGCTCCGGCTACTGGTGGGGGGAGGGAACGAAGCGGCCCCGGGGCCCGTCCGTCTTCCTCCGGGAGGTGTACGACTGGTGTCTGGGCACACCGGACGCCGACGGCGCGGGCAGCGGGTTTGTCGTCGACGCGTGGGCCCCGGAGCCGGCCGCCGACGCGACCAACCCGACGACCGAGGTGGTGCTCCGGGCCGAGTGGCCGGCGGACCCGCTCGGCGTCCGGCGGCCCGTGCTGGCCGAGGCCGCCGCCCTGGTCCGCCGGTTGATGTCGGAGGAGTCTGACGGGGAGCCGTCCGGCGAGCCCACGGAGGTCGGGGAGCCTGCCGAGGTGGGGGAGCCGGGGCCGGAGCTGGAGAGCGGGGCGGCGGAGGCGATGGACGGCGGTTCAGTGCCGGCGGTGGATCCGGCGGCGATGGACGACGGTGCGCTGCCGGCGGTGGATCCGGCGGCGGCGGTCGCGGCGGCCTGGCGGCGGGAGGCGGAGTTGCTGCTCGCCGAACGGGACGCGCTGATGCACCGCGCCGGTCCGGTCGAGGTGGCGCTGCCCGGGCACCTGTCGGTCTCCCAACTGGTCGGACTGCGCCGCGACCCGGCGGCGCTGGCCCGCAGCCTGCGGCGGCCGATGCCGGCCCGGCCGGAGCCGCACGCCCGGCGCGGCACCGCCTTCCACGCCTGGCTCGAGCAGCGGTACGGCGCCGACCGGCTGCTCGACATCGACGAGTTGCCGGGGGCCGAGGATGCGGAAGCGGCGCCCGACGAGGTCCTCGCCGACCTGCAGGAGCGTTTCCTCGCCAGCGAGTGGGCGGACCGGACGCCGGTCGAGGTGGAGGTGCCGTTCGCGACCGTGATCGGCGGCCTGCTGGTGCGGGGCCGGATGGACGCGGTCTTCGCCGCCCCCGGCGGGCGGTACGACGTGGTCGACTGGAAGACCGGGCGGCAGCCGTCCGGTGCGGAGGCGGACGCGGCGGCGGTGCAGTTGGCCGCGTACCGGCTGGCCTGGGCGGAGTTGGCCGGTGTACCCGTCGACCGGGTACGGGCCGCCTTCCACTACGTACGGGAGAACGTGACCGTACGGCCGGCCGATCTGCTCGACGCCGCCGGGCTGGCCGCCCTGGTCGCGGGCCTGCCGGAGGCGGACGCGCCGAACTGATCCGGTGAAAGCTGGGTGTGGTGCCCCGTTCCGTGCTAGTGTTACCGCGTTGCAGTTTTGGTTCCCAGAGACTTCGTGTGCGCCTGCGGGATTGTGACCGTAGGCGCCCTTTGTTGTGTCCGGAGTTCTCCGGGCGGGGCGACCAGGGCGACAGCAGCTCACGCTTGCCGCGTGGGCGACTTTCGGGCCGTAAGGTGCGGTCCGAACGTTCCGTCAGGAGACGAAACACATGGCAATTGGCACCGTGAAGTGGTTCAACGCTGACAAGGGCTTCGGCTTCATCACCCCGGACGGCGGCGGCGCCGACGTCTTCGCGCACTTCTCCGCGATCCAGAGCTCGGGCTACCGGAGCCTGGACGAGAACCAGCGGGTGGAGTTCGAGATCACCCAGGGTCAGAAGGGCCCGCAGGCGGAGAACATCCGCCCGCTCTGATCTGAGCCACAGCTCCACCACCACACCCCGACCCGGGGGGTGGTGACGCGGCCAGCCCGTGCCCCAGGCCGGGCTGGCATCCGCGTATTTTCCCGGTCCGTGCCCACGGCCACCGGGCCGGTACGCCGTGGGCGGCCCCGCCGCCCCGGCTCTGGTCGCCGGTTGCCTTCCTCGACACGTACCGCTGTCAGGAAGGTCCCGTGTTGACCCGTACCGTCGGATCCACCCGTCCCATCACCTCGTTCGCGGACGCGCCGCTGGCCACCGGCCTGCACGCCGCGTTGGCCGCGAACGGCATCGTCGAGCCGTTCCCGATCCAGTCGGCGACCCTGCCGGACTCGCTGGCGGGTCGGGACGTGCTCGGCCGGGGCCGTACCGGCTCCGGCAAGACCCTCGCCTTCGGGCTTCCCCTGCTGTCCCGGACCGCCGGCCGCAAGGCCCGCCCCCGGTCCCCGCTCGCCCTGGTCCTGGTCCCCACCCGGGAACTGGCCCAGCAGGTGACCACCGCCCTGGCCCCGTACGCCGGCGCGGTCGGCCTGCGGTGCGCCACCGTGGTCGGCGGGTTGTCGCTGGTCCGGCAGGCCGACGCGCTGCGGGCCGGCGCGGAGGTGGTCATCGCCACCCCCGGTCGGCTCGCCGACCTGGTCAACCGGGGCGACTGCCGGCTCGACCAGGTCACCGTCACGGTGCTGGACGAGGCCGACCAGATGGCCGACATGGGCTTCCTGCCGCAGGTCACCGACCTGCTGCGGCAGGTGGCGCCGGACGGGCAGCGGATGCTCTTCTCGGCCACCCTGGACCGTGGCGTCGACCGGCTGGTCCGCCGCTTCCTCACCGATCCGGTGACCCACTCCGTGGACCCGGCGACCGCCACGGTCACCGCGATGACCCACCACGTGCTGCAGGTCGACGCCGAGGACAAGGGGGCGGCGACGACCCAGATCGCGGCCCGCGACGGTCGCGTGATCATGTTCGTCGGTACCAAGCACCGGGCCGACCGGCTGGCCCGACAGTTGCTGACCAGCGGCGTACGGGCGGCGGCGCTGCACGGCGGCAAGTCGCAGCCGCAGCGGACCCGGACCCTGGAGCAGTTCCGCGCCGGCCAGGTCACCGCCCTGGTGGCGACCGACGTCGCGGCGCGTGGCATCCACGTCGACGGGCTCGACCTGGTGGTCAACGTGGACCCGCCGACCGAGGCGAAGGACTACCTGCACCGGGGCGGCCGTACCGCCCGGGCCGGTGAGTCGGGCCGGGTGGTCACCCTGGTCCTGCCCGAGCAGCGCCGCGAGGTGGCCTCGCTGATGAACACCGCCGGGATCCGGCCGGAGACGGTCCGGGTACGCCCCGGCGACGAGGCGCTGGTCCGGGTCACCGGGGCCCGGATGCCGTCCGGGATCCCGGTCACCCCGCCGACGGCCCCGGCCGCCGCGCCGTCGTCGTCCCGGTCCGGGCGGTCGTCCCGCAGGTCCGGGGCGGGTGCGTCCCGGACCCACGGTGCGTCGTCGTCCCGCAACCACGGCACCGGCACGGCACCGACACCCGCCCAGGGCACGGCGTCGGCCCGGTCCGGCGCGGGGTCGACCCGGGCCGGCACGACGGGTACGCACCGGTCCGCAGCGGCCTTCTCGGCGTCCCGGTCGACCGGCCGCCCACCTCGCCCGCGGGGTCCGCGCCGGTCCGCCTGAACGCGGCTGCCCGGTCTGCCGGGCAACCCGCCCGAGGTCTCCGGCGGTCCGCCCGCCCGGGACGCCGGGCGGCCGGAGCGGCGTCCCCGATCGGCCAGTCCAGTTGTGCCCGCGAATACACCCGATCGGGTCCGATGGGCGACTGTGGATCGACTCTTGACAGGTCATCCTGTCCTGGGATCCGGCGGCCAACGGGGAGGTCGCGGTGGGAGGTTGTCATGACCGTGAGCGTCGGGGCGGGTTCGGTTCGGGAAATCCTGGTGGTACTCGCACTCGCGCTCTGCGGGCTGCTGCTCGCCACCCTGGTCGCCTTCACTCCCTGGTACGGCATGGCCGCCGGCAACTCCGCCGAGGCGGAGGTGGTGGAGGTGCACTCGCCGGCCGGACCACCGATGACCGCCGGGGTCAGCGCCGCCAGCAACGGTTGAACGGTTGTCGGCCGGTCGGACGCCGGTGGGGTTCGCCGCCGTCGGGCACCCGTGGTGTTCACTAGGGGAATGCCGGTGAACCTCACCCCTCCACCCAGCGGGTCCCAGGCACAGCCGGGATCGGCCTGGGCGGCGGGTGCGGTGACCCGACTGGGTACGCCGCCTCCCGTACCGCCGGCCGGACCACCGGCACCACCGCCACCGGGCGGAGCCGGTGGCGGCTGGGACCGTCGCCGGCTCTGGTGGTTCGGCGGGGCGGCCGGTGCCGTACTGGTGCTCGGCCTCGTGGTGGTGCTCGCGATGACCCTGACCGGCAGTCAGGGCCCGAGCCCGTTCCAGGGCAGGCCGCAGGCGCCGGAGGACGTGCGTCCCCCGTTGGCCCGCAAGTGTCCGCCGCTGGCCGGGTCGGCGGCACCGAGCAACCCGCCGGCCGATCCCGGCCCGGCGCCCCGGGTGCCGCGGAACGCGCCGGGCAGGCCGGTGGAGGGCGAACGGACCGTCGACCGCGAGGCCGGTATCTCGTACGCCACCTACGGGGCGCCCTGGGAACCGTGGCGGGCGGTCTGGAACGCGGGCAGCCTGCAGGTGCCGTACAAGGTCGGGCAGCACTTCGTCACCGAGCCGGAGTACGACGGGTTCAGCGACTACCACGCCTCGATCCTGTCGGCGGCGGTGCCAGCGGCGGAGAACGACGCCCTCACCTTCGACCTCGAATGTGTCGGCCGGCAGGTGGCCAGCGACGCCCGGGCTGAGTACTACCCGCAGCCGAACCGGATCGAGTCGATCCGGGACGAGCGGACCACCGTCGGCGGCCGTCCCGCCTGGGTGACCGTGTTCCGGCTGCACTTCGAACAGCGGGACCTGCGGGCCACCGACGAACTCGCCGCGATCGCCTGCATCGACGTCGGCCGGCCGACCGCCGCGGTGCTCTACGTCTCGATTCCCGGCACCCACCGGGAGTTCGACTGGGTGGTCGACCACGTCCTCGACTCGGTGCAGGTCGACTAGGTGTGGCTTGGGAAGGCCGGGCCGAGCCCGGCCGGCGCCCGGCCAGCGGGTACGGCGCCCGCGACGGTGCGGGAACGCGCTAGGGTCGGTGCGTGGCGGCGGGAAGATCGAGAATTCCAGGAGTGACACACCCGGTCGAGCGGTTCACCCTCGACAACGGCCTGCGGGTGGTGCTGGCACCGGACCGCAGTGCCCCGGTGGTCGGGGTGGCGGTCGTCTACGACGTCGGCATCCGGTCGGAACCGGAGGGGCGGACGGGCTTCGCCCACCTCTTCGAGCACCTGATGTTCCAGGGCTCGGAGAACCTGGAGAAGCTCGCGCACTTCCGACACATCCAGGGCGCCGGCGGCACGTTCAACGGCTCGACCCACCTGGACTACACCGACTACTGGGAGACGCTGCCGAGCAACGCGCTGGAGCGGGCGCTCTTCCTGGAGGCGGACCGGATGCGCGGCCCCCGGCTGACCGAGGAGAACCTGCGCAACCAGGTCGACGTGGTCAAGGAGGAGATCCGGGTCAACGTGCTGAACCGGCCGTACGGCGGGTTCCCCTGGCTGAAGCTGCCGCCGGTGCTGTTCAGCACCTTCCCGAACGCGCACGACGGCTACGGCTCGTTCCAGGACCTGGAGAGCGCCTCGATCGCCGACGCGACCGACTTCTTCGACCGCTACTACGCCTGCGGCAACGCCGTACTGGCGGTCGGCGGGGACCTGGACGTGGCGGAGGCGACCGCGCTGGTCGAGCGGCACTTCGGTGACGTGCCGGCCCGGCCGGCCCCGGAGCGGCCCAGTTTCGCCGAGCCGGACCTGACCGGTGAGCGGCGGGAGTCGTACACCGACCCGTTGGCGCCGCTGCCCGCGGTGGCGGCGGCCTGGCGGGTGCCGGACCCGATCGGCGACTTCGCCGGCTACCTGCCGTACGTGGTGCTGGCCGAGGTGCTCACCGACGGCGACGCGTCCCGGCTGGTCGAGCGGCTGGTGCTGCGGGACCGTACGGTGACCAGCGTCGGCGGCTACCTCGGGCTGATGGGCAGCCCGTTCGACGTACGGGACCCGACCGCCCTGGTGCTGCAGGCGCATCTGCCACCGGGTGGGGACGTGGACAAGGTGCTCCGCACCGTCGACGAGGAACTGGACCGGGTCGCCGCCGACGGCCTGACCGCCGACGAACTGGCGCGTACCCAGGCCCGGATGGCCACCCACCTGCTCCGGGAGACCGACGCGGTGCTCGGGCGCACGTTGCAGATGGCGGTGCTGGAGCAGCAGCGGGCCGAGCCGGAACTGCTCGGCGAACTGCCCCGGCTGGTCGGCGAGGTCACCGAGGAGCAGGTGCGCGCGGCGGCCGCCACCCTGCGTCCGCAGCGTCGGGCCGCCGTCGAGGTCGTCCCCGGTGGAGGTGCCCGGTGAGCATCCGTACGCTGCCCCCGCTCGGGCCGAACCGCAAGCTCAAGCTGCCCCGGACCGCCGAACGGACCCTGCCGAACGGGCTGACCGTGATCGCCGTCCGCCGGCCCGCCGTGCCCCTGGTCGAGCTGCGGCTCTGGCTGCCGTTCGGTCGGGCGAACCTGGCCCGGGGCCTGATGCTCTCCCAGACCCTGCTCTCCGGTACCACCACGATGACCTCGGTGCAGCTCGCCGCCGAGCTGCAGAAGGTGGGCGGCGGGCTGAGCGCCGGACTCGACGCCGACCGGCTGATGCTCTCCGGCACCGGCCTGGTCACCGGGCTGGACCGGATCCTGGAACTGCTCGGCGAGGTGCTGACCGGGGCGACGTACCCGAAGGACGAGGTCGACATCGAACGGGCCCGGCTGATCGACGGGATCCGGATGGCCCAGAGCCAGCCGACCCACCTGGTCCGCCGGGCGCTGCTCAAGCGGATGTACGGCCGGCACCCGTATGCGGTGCAGACCCCGGAGCCGGAGCAGGTGGCGGCGGTCCGGCCGGCCGCGCTGCGTACCCTGCACGCCGACCGGGTACATCCGACCGGGGCGATCCTGCTGCTCGTCGGTGACGTGCAGCCGGCCCGGGCACTGGACGCCGCCGAGCGGGCCCTCGCCGGCTGGACCGGGGACGGCGCGCCGGGCGAACTGCCCCCGACGCCACCCCTGGAGCCGGGGCCGCTGCTGCTCGTCGACCGGCCCGGCTCGGTGCAGTCGTCGCTGCGGATGGCGTTGCCGGCGGTGCCGCGTACCCATCCCGACCATGCCGCGCTGCAGTTGTCGAACCTTGTCTTCGGGGGCTACTTCTCGTCCCGCTGGGTGGAGAACATCCGCGAGGACAAGGGTTACACGTACGGGCCGCACTCCACGATCGAGCACTCGGTGGCCGGGTCGGCGCTGGTGGTCGCCGCCGAGGTGGCCACCGAGGTGACCGGTCCGGCGATGTTGGAGACCGTGTACGAGCTGGGCCGGCTCGCCTCGCTGCCGCCGAAGGAGGACGAGCTGGAGCAGGCCCGGCAGTACGCGCTCGGCACCCTGCAGCTCGGCGTCTCGACCCAGGCCGGGCTGGCCGCGGTGGCCAGCGCGTACGCCGGTGCCGGGCTGCGGCTGGAGTATCTCGCCGAGCATGCGGCGCGGCTGGCGAAGGTGACCCGGGACGAGGTGGCGGCGGCCGCCGCGACGTACCTGGCCCCGTCCCGGGCGGTCAGTGTGGTGCTCGGCGACGCGGGGCGGATCGAGGCACCGTTGGCGGTGTTGGGACCGGTCCGGACGGAGGCCGAGGGGTCGTGACGTCCCCGGCGACACCCGGTCCGGATTCCGGGACCGGTCCGGAGGATCGTCCGCTCTCCGGGGCCGGTCCGGCCGACCATCCGCCGCTGGCCCGGTCCACTCTGGACCGGGCCGCCCACCGCCGGACCGACCAACGGTGGCTGGCGGAGGCGTGGTTGCGGGCCCGGGTGCTGCTGGTGGACGTGGCCGGCGGTGGACGGACGCTGGTCGGGCCAGCGACCGACAAGCCGGAACTGGTGCTCTTCGGCCCGGAGAGTGTGTCGCCGGGCGAGCCGGGTGCCCGGCTGTTCCTCGGGGTCGAACCGGACGGGGTGCCGGTCTTCGCGGTCGACACACCGCTGCCGACGGTCGACGGGACCCGGGCGGCCGGGTTGCGTGAGGTCGGGCACCTGCTCAGTGACCGGGACGCCGGGCTGCTCACCACCGCGATCGCGCTCTTCAACTGGCACGCGCGGCACCCGTACTCGTCGGTCACCGGCCTGCCGACGACGATCGGTGATGCCGGCTGGACCCGGCGGGACGAGACGGGGCAGCAGCTCTGGCCGCGTACCGACCCGGCGATGATCGTGCTGGTGCACGACGGCGTGCCGGGGCCGGAGGGCCGCTGTCTGCTCGGCAACAACGCGGCGTGGCGGGCCAGCGAGGGCGTACGACGGTTCTCCTGCCTCGCCGGGTACGTCGAACCGGGTGAGTCGGCCGAGGACGCGGTGCTGCGGGAGGTGACCGAGGAGGTCGGCCTGGTCCCGCACCACATCGGGTACGTCGCCAGTCAGGCCTGGCCGTTTCCGGGTTCGCTGATGCTCGGCTTCTTCGCGCTGGCCGATCCCGGGCGTCCACTGCGGCTGGATCCCACGGAGATCGCCCACGCCGGCTGGTTCACCCGTCGGGACATCGCGGCGGTGCTGGCCGGGGAGCGGGTCGAGGTCGGTGCGGGGCTGCGTCTCGGGCTGCCGCCGGCGTCGTCGATCGCGCTGTTCCTGATCCGTCGCTGGCTCGACACGACGGCCTGACGCGGCGGCCTGACGCCGGCGCGGCGGAGATCGGCGACCGCGGCGGGGGACGGGACAATCTTGGCCCGCGACCGTCGTTGCCGCGACGATCACGGGCCAAGATCATGGGCCGTCGGGGTCGGGTGTGGCGTGGTACGCGGCGGGGGAGCCGCCCGACCGACGACGGTCGTCTAGGTGGGTAGCCCCAGGCGGGGGCCGGTGTGTGCCGGTCGGAACCCGCCCGGTGTCGGGGCCAGGGTGTCGGGTTGCGGGCCGACGCCGGTCGGCCGCGGGGTCAGGTCGGTGGGCGGTACGGTCAGCTCGTCCGCCGGTACGCCGGTGTCGTTCGATCCGGTGTGGAGTGTGGCGGCGCGGTGACGGCGCGGTGGCTCGCCCACCGGAAGCACCTTCACCCGTTGCCGTCCGGCCCGGACCGCGCCCACGCTGGACAGCGCTCTGGCGAGGAGCAGAGCGGCGTCCCGGTCTTCCGCGCGGACGACCTGTCGGCGCTGCTCAGGGGTGGTCTGTTCGTCGCGGAGGCATTCCCCCTGCGCCCATGCGGCGGCCAGCTCGTCGTCGGCGGCGGCACGGATATCCGTGCGAACGATGAGAAACCGCATGCGTGTCTCCGACAAGACGGTGACGGATGATGAGTCTCTGATTACCGAGCGAAGTCGTTTCGTGGAACTTCCACGCGGCCTCTTGGCCTATGTTCACCCATCGCGGGTCATCGGGCAAGTGAAACGCGCCGATTGGAGTAGTCGCTCGTCCGATCAGGTGACAATCGGTCACCACGGCTGGAAGCTCCAACAGGGACGGGGC